>JBGPPC010000030.1:0-21799 GCA_041488355.1 Gammaproteobacteria bacterium | reverse complement strand
TGGGAGGGTGAAGAGCAGCCCTTGCAGATCAAGGTCGACGTGGAGGAGGACGACAAGTCGTACAAAGTGAAGGCGGAAGTCCCCGGGGTCAAGAAGGAAGACATCAACGTCCAGATTAACGGCAACGTGGTATCCATCAGCGCCGAGTCCAAGCGCGAGAAAGACGTTAAGCAGAACGGAAAGGTGATCCGCAGCGAGCGCTACTACGGCTCATTCTACCGCAGTTTCTCGCTCGGTCAGGACGTGGACCAGGCCGGCGCAGCGGCCAAGTATACGGACGGCATACTGGAGCTTACGCTGCCGAAGAAGGCAGCGTCCGCGATCAAGAAGCTCACGGTGCAATAGTATCGCTTTAGGGTGCGCACCGCGGCCATAGGCGGTTGGCCGCCAACGTGGTGCGCACCGCAAATCTAGGGTCAGATGCATGCTGATCGGCAATATCTGCAGTTGCAGTCTGCAGGCCGACACGAGCGCAGCCGCTCGCCTGATGCGTGATTGCGTCAGCGCCCTGTGCGGCCTGCTCGCGGCCGCTTCTACAGCTCGTCTAACTTGAGCAAGCTTGCTCACGCCATGAGCACGGAACCTTCTGCAGAACACCACGCCAACGCGCCGTCCCACGCGCCGGAACTGGAAAGCGGGTCGGTGACGCATTGGCTGATGTTCACGATCCTGATGCTGACGGTGCCGGCCTTTTACCTTCAGCTCGACGCCGTGGAGCCGCTTTGGCGGCGGGTTGGGGCAGCGCTTTACGCATTTGTCGCTGTCGCATTTTTGATCGAGCTCATCTATCGCCAACGTTCCCGCCGCCATCGTGCCCGCAGCCACAGCCGCAGGAAAGATTGGAGCCTGTGGCTCGACGTACCTCTCACTGTCGGAGCGGCTGGCAGTGCCATATCTATTTCTGCGGGGCATTGGTCGACGGTGGAATGGGCACTGCGCTCAATCCTGCTCGTGGTGATAACGATGCGCCTGCTGGTGTTCTTGCGGCGGCTTTTCTCCCGGCACGATATCGTCTACGTGATCGGGCTCGGGGCAGCCATGCTCGCCCTGGCGGGCGCAGGATTCTACTGGCTTGAGCCCACCGTACACTCTTACGCAGATGGGCTCTGGCTCGCCTTCGAAAGCGGCGCTACCGTGGGATACGGCGATATCCTTCCGACCACCCCCTCGTCACGTTTGTTCGCTGTGTTCATGGTCTTGCTGGGCTACGCCTTGATGTCGCTGGTCACTGCGGGAATCGCTGCGGCCTTTGTCGGCGAGGACGAAAAACGGATGCGGCGCGAGCTCCATGAAGACATCAAAGCTCTGCGCAATGAGGTTGGAGCGCTTAGAGCTGCTTTGACCCGCCAAGCTTCTTGAGGAGGTTCGCCATCTCGATTGCCGCTCGAGCCGCTTCGGCTCCCTTCACATGCATGTGCTTGACCTGGATCAACCCAAAATCATCGCAATGCGATATATACTAATCGCATGAGGGGGACCGGTATTGACTGACCGATACCGGCGGAGGGGGAGAGTGAAACCAACCGTCTGCCTGCTAGCTGCCGCGGTCGCGCCAGCACTTGCCCTGGCTGGGGCGGGCGAGAACTTCGACCGGGGTTACGAGCTCGCGGGGAACAAAGGCTGCCTCGAGTGCCACGCGCTGAGCTACCGCTACATCGGTCCGTCCTTTCGCGCGCTCGCAGAGAGCTACAGACTGGATCCCAACTATCGGGAGAAGCTGCCCTACATCATCCGTGGTGGCAGTGCTGGGCATTGGGGCGAGCGCTTCGTCATGTGGCCGCAACCGCAACTGACCGACCCGGAGATGAAGCTGCTGGTCGACTGGATTCTCTCTCAGTAAACGGAGTGTGGTCCGGAAAGACGTGTTATCACGCGCCCGCAGCTTGCAAAAACGGCAGCCGAACAGACGACACTTCCCGGGACCCGTCAAACGAGAGGAGGGAACATGTACGCCGCAGACCCTGCCTTCTGGCGCGCTGGCGCCATCAGTTCCACCGCCGTCATGTTGGTCGTGTTGGCACTTCTCACCGTTGATAGCCTCGCCACCATCCGCGCAGGCGGCGCCAATGTTCCGGCCTATACCGTCATCAACAAGCAAATCGCTTACGAGTTCGACGCTGAAGCCCATCGCTACCGGCCTGTGATCGGCGCAGACCAGCCTTTGTTCGGTCGCGCCGTCAGCGCCCAGGAGGCCGAGGCGCTCATTCGCAAGGGAAAGCTGTTGATCCAGAGCCGCAATTGCATCAACTGCCACACCTTCTTCGGCAACGGCGCCTACTATGCGCCCGACCTCACCAAGGCGTGGCTCGATCCTGCGTGGCAGCAGATGTGGATGCCAATGACCCAATCCGCCACTCGCGAAGAAGCGATCGCGGCCTTCCTCATGCATCCGGAAAAGTATCCGACCTGGAGCCGCCAGATGCCGAATCTGAACATCACCGACGAGGAGGCGAAGGCGCTGGTCGCCTACCTGAAATGGATGTCAGCGGTGGAGACCAATGGCTTCCCGATTCACTTCGGCCACATCCAGACCAACCAATAGGAGGCCACCATGTTCCGGTCTCAGCAGCTCGCGCTCAAGTACTTTGCAGCGGCGATGATACTGTTCGGCATCATGGTAGTCGCCGGCCAACTCTCCGCCACCTACTACTTGGTGGACGGCTTACTCTTGAACAAATTGGATTTCAGCGTCGCCAAGATGTTGCACATCGACACCATGATCATTTGGCTGCTCATGGGTTTCATCGGGGCGGTGTACTGGTTCCTGCCCATCGAGCTCGAGCGTGAGACCGAAGGGATCAAGCTCGCCGAAATCATGTTCTGGATCTTCTGCGCTGCGGTAGCGGTGGTCGCGGCCGTGTTCATCTTCGTGCAGTACGGCCCGGCCACTCAAACAACCCTATGGCTCATCAACCAAGGCCGCAAGTATGTCGAAGCTCCGCGCTGGGCGGCGATCGGGGTAGTCCTTGTCGTGCTGGTATTCATGTACAACGTCGTCGTCACTGCGGTCAAAGCGAAGAAGGTCACCGGCATCATGGCGGTGTTGATGGTGGACCTGGTGCCGCTGTTTGCCTTGTATCTCATCGCCTTCCCGGCGATAACCAACATGTCCGAGGACCTCTACTGGTGGTGGTGGCTGGTACACCTCTGGGTGGAAGCGACCTGGGAAATCCTGATCGGCTGCATCATGGCGCTGGCGCTGATGCAGTTGCTCGGAACCTCTCGCCGCATCGTCGAGACCTGGCTCTATATCGAAGTCGCACTCGTGCTGGGCACCGGCATCCTCGGCTTGGGTCATCATTACTTCTGGATCGGCACGCCATCTTACTGGCTTGCCATCGGCGGCTTCTTCTCCGCGCTCGAGCCACTGCCGCTTCTGGGCATGGTGGTGCACGCAGTGTACGACGCCGGCACGCACCGGATGAAGACCACCAACAAGCCGGCCTTCTACTGGATGATGGCGGAGGCGTTCGGCAACTTCCTCGGCGCCGGTGTATTTGGGTTCATGATGACATTGCCGCAGATCAACCTGTTCGCACACGGCACGCAGTGGACCGTTTCGCACGGCCATTTCGCCTTCTGGGGTGCGTATGCCTGCGGAGTGCTCGCGGTGATTTACCTGGCCCTGCAGAAGTCGAGAGGCCTGCAGGAAGTCCAGGGCACGGCATGGAAGTGGTCGTTCGCGCTGCTTAACATCGGCATGGTCGGCATGGTCGGCGCGCTGCTGGTGGCCGGCATCGCGCAAGCCTTCTACGAGCGAGCGATGGGCGGCTCGACTCTTCAGGCGTTCGTGGAGGCACAGCGCAATCCCTGGTTCGTTCAGGGCATGGTCATGCGGCTTGGATTTGGCTTTGTATTCGCCGCCGGCTACGCGGTGCTGATCTACGATCTCCTTACCATCGGCAGGCGACGCGCAGCAACGGAAGCGCTCAGAGCGCGCGTCGCAGGAGGTCCGGCATGACGCCGTTGCAGTTGCTCGCCACTTCCTTGTTGCTGGGATTCTTTGTTCTGCTCGCAGGCTGTTATGGTGTGCTTTACTGCCTCGGCCGGCTAGGCACCAGCGTCACGATGCTTCGCGGTAGCTACATCGCTTACGTTCTGCAGGCGCTGGTGGCGGTCGCGATTGCAGCGTCCACACCGTTGGAATTCTGGTGGAAGGTCCTTGTAGTGGCGAGCTGCATCGCTTACCTCCCCATACCGCCCGTGACTTGGCGCTATCTGGAGAATCTGCATGAAGTCAAGGAGCATCATCCATGATCGCGAACCTTCTTAATACCCTAATTGGCATCGCGCTTGTCTATTGCGCCGTCCTCTCGCCGAGCACCCTGGCCGGCAATGCTTGGGGCATGCTCGTCGCGGGTGCCGCCGTCATCGTGCTAGCGCTGTGGGCGCGCACAACCGACGCGATCAAGTGGTTTAACACGACCAATGTTATCCTGGGTGCTGCGCTGGTGGCCCTCGGTGCGATGCGAGTCGCAATCGAGCTTCATCCGCTGCTCATGTTCTGGAGTGTGTTCTGGGTCGGCAGCATCGTCGCGGTGTTCTCTCTCTGGCCGGCGCTGTACAACCGAGAAGCAAGGGCGGCGGACCCTATCGGATGACCTGGTCGGCCCCGAGCAGGACAGAATCGGGGATCGTCAGCCCGAGTGCCCTGGCGGTCTTCAGGTTGACGACGAGCTCGAACTTTGTTGGCCGCTCCACCGGAAGCTCACCCGGCTTGGCGCCGCCGAGGACCTTCGCCACGAGGACTGCACAACGTTCGTACGCCGAGGCCTGGTCCGGGCCGTAGGAGACCGCACCGCCCGCTTCGGCGAACTGACGGAACATCGACGTGGCCGGCAGCCGATGCTTCAGCGCCAGCTTGGCGAGTCGTTCGCTCTGCACATATGTCATTGGCGAAGGCAGGATGATGAGCGCTTGAGGCCGTCCGCGAAACGCAGAGGGAGCCCTGTCGATGTCCTCCGGCTTGCGGATCTCGATAACCTGGAGCTGTACGCCGAAGGACCGGGCAGCACCTTGAACGGCTTGCAGGTGCGCAGCGCCCGGGCCGGGGTCCCAGAGGACCACGGCGCGTGACAGGCCGGGAAGTATGGCCTTCAGCAGCTCGAGCCACTTGCCCGCGAATCCAGGGGCGTCGAGAAAAACCCCGGTGAGGTTTCCACCGGGCCGGCTGTAGCTCTCGATGTAGCCAGCGGCAATCGGGTCGTTCGTGAGATCGGCCGCCACGATAGGGATGGTGTGGGTCGCCTCGTAGGCGGCGCGGGTAGCCGGCGCGTTTGTGGCCCAGATGACATCGACCCTGAGCCCAACAAGCTCTGCGGCGGCTTCGGCATAGTGCGGCGGGTCGCCGCCGGCGCTACGCATCTCGAACGAGGCGGTTCGGCCCTCGATCCAGCCCTGGTCGGCGAGCGTTCGGCGGAACGGCTCCGCCCATTTCCAGACAGTGACCGCGTCAACGGTCAGGATTCCGACCCGCGCGATCTTCGTCTGCGCCCAGCTATCGCCCGCCCGGCCGAAGGCGGTCAAGAGCACGACCGCGAAAAGCAATGCAGCAGCAAGTCGCCGTCTCATCTCTCCTCCCGCATCTCGATTGCAAGCGCTCCCAGGAAAAGCGGACCGCGCATCCCTGGCTCTAAGCTCGCGCTCGAGGACATCGGGATACTACGCCCGTCGATGTGCGAGTCAAGGCGACACGATCGAGCGCACGCTACCGAATAACCTTGTCCGCTCCGACGAGGACGGAATCCGGAACTGTCAGCCGGCCCGGACGGCTGTAGCTCTCCACTCGAAGCGCGGCTATGGGCCGGTGGAGTTCGTGACGCCGGGGAGGCGCTGCGGAAGCTGGGACTTTAGGCTTGGTCGATGCGGAAGACCGGGTAGTCGGCGGCGATCGCTTCGAAGGCGGAGACCGGCGCGTCGTAGGGGACCGGGAAGTGGTGGCGCCCGCTCGTGGCGACTTGGCAGTAGGCCTTGAGGATGGGCGCTCGCTCCCCCGGCGGGACCTCGGTGAGCCTCACGGGGCGCGATCTGCCCCGCTTGATGAACACCTCTCCGCCCGCCGCGCGGACGTTTCGCACCCACTCCGAACCGTCCCCGAGCATCGAGACGAGGTAACGCTGCCCGTTGTGCGTGGCCGGGACCAGGACGTTGGTGCGCAGGCGACCGCTGCTCCGGCCTTTGACCTGCAGCGTGAGCAAGATCGGCGGTGTCAGGCCGAGCCCGGATATCCAGGCCCACGCCCCGTTCACGATCTTCCCCAGGCGGGTGGGGCGCCAGTCCCGATAGAAAAGGCGCAGGTAGCGTCTTGCTTCGGCGGGATCACCGCGCGTCGTCGTCATGATGTCACCGGGCGCACGCGGGCGAGGGACTGCGAAGCGGCGAGACCTTCTGCGCGCTCCTGCGGATAGGAAGGGGATAAGAAATTGAAACGCACCTTTTCACCAACGTGACTATATCACCGGCCCCGCGAGCGTGTGATGGTACGAGCGCGCGTCAATGCAAGACCCGACCCCAGACCGTCAGTGGCTTACGCACGGGGCTCTACGCTTGCTCCCAGGGATCGAAGCACTGGACTCCGCACCGCTCGAAATCGGCCTGGTTGCGTGTCGCCACGATCAGGCCGTATACGAGGCAGGTGGCAGCGATAAGGCTGTCTATGACAGGCAGCGGCTGGCCGCGGCGCTCCGAGTCGCCGACCAAAGCCCCCCAACGCGCCGCCACGGCCAGATCAACCAAGAGCAACCGACCCCCGAAGCGAGAAACGAGATCGCGGTGAACCCAGCTCGCTAACCTGGACCGGCGCCGCGAGTTGGCCAGCTTCGCGATACCTTTCTCTAGCTCTCCAATGGTAAGCACACTGAGGAACAGACTGTCCTCGTCGCACTGCGCCAGCCATTGAAGGACCCCGGCATGCGGCGTGGGCTTCACAAACTCGGAAACAAGAGAAGTGTCGAGCAAGAACTTCACAGGTCCATTTCTCTGCCCGTATCGCGACTGCGGCTCAGATCCAGTTTGACGCCAACCAATGGAGACTTCCGGAAGAACTCGACCAGCGAACCCTTGCGTCGATGAAGCTTGCGATAGTGCTCCGTCGAAACGATCACCGCCGCGTCCTGCCCGTGCACCGTGATGACCTGCGGTCCCTCTTCACGTGCCTTGCGTACCAGCTCGCTCAGTCGGTTCTTCGCTTCCTGTAACTGCCATCGATCACCCATGACACCCCCGATTCTAGCCAGACTGGCCAGATTATACCCCGATGCGCCGTCGAGGTCAGTGGCGGAGCTTTCGGTGGAGCGACATACGAAGTCCGAGCTTGTCGTCAAGCCGACTTCAGAAGCGAGGCAGACATTCTGAGCCGCAACCCCGATATGCTCCGAAAACAAATACACTTGGAGACGCACTTGGACCCAAAGACCAGGAGGAGCCTTCCATGAGACCGACAACCTGCGCGCAGTGGCTGAGTGCTGCCGCGCTTTCGATCTGCATTCTTCCCGCCGCCTACGCCCAGCAACATCACTACTTGCTCAACGGCCTGGACGAGAAGGTCAGCTTCGACGACTCCGGCAAGCCTGTGTTCACGGAGCCCGGCCACGATCTGGTGAGCGTCATGGAGATCGGGACCGACCCGGCACATCCGAGGATCGTCGCGAATCTTCCGCTCACCAATTCCATCTTCGGCCCGCCGGTGAATCTTCAGGTCACTCCCGACGAAAGTCTGGCGCTGGTGGCGAACTCCATGCAGTGGGTCGAAGACGGCGGCAAATGGAAGCCGGGCCCCGACAACAAGCTGTACGTGATCGACCTGCGGGCCGATCCGCCCGCGCTGCGCGAAACGATCGAGATCGGACGGCAGCCGTCCGGGCTGGCGATCAACCATGCCGGCGATCTAGCGCTCGTGGCGAACCGCGCCGACAAATCGCTGAGCGTGCTCGCTATCGCAGACGGCAACGTCAGGCTGGTGGATACCGTTCCGGTCGACGATGAGGTAGCAGCCGTGGCCATCACAGCGGACGGCAAGCGCGCGCTCGGGGTGAAGAACACGGTGGGTAAGGTCGCTGTGCTCGACATCTCCGGCCACAAGGTGACGTACGATAAGAGCCGCGACATGCCGGTCGGGCAATTCCCATACAACATCGACATCACCCCGGACGGGCGCACGGCACTGGTGGCCCATACCGGGAACGGCGGGCGTCCGGACGGCAACGCCGATCCGCTGGCGGTGATCGATCTGACGCGGGAGCCGCCGCGCGTGGTGGACTACATTTCCGCAGGCGATGCGCCGGAAGCCTTCGCTATCAGTCCG
The DNA here is from genome assembly GCA_041488355.1 of Gammaproteobacteria bacterium. Lineage (GTDB taxonomy): Bacteria > Pseudomonadota > Gammaproteobacteria > Burkholderiales > SHXO01 > SHXO01. Next base: position 13,497 of record JBGPPC010000030.1, on the reverse strand, counting down.
AGCGGCAAGATCGCAGGTGCCGTCCTGCTCGGCGGCGTGATCTTCCCGAAGGATCACTGGGCATACAAGCGCAACGGCAGCCTCGTCGTGCTGAAGATCGACGGAACCAAGCTGACCAAGATAAAGGAAATCGAAGTCGGGGCATTGCCGGAGGGTATCGCCTTCAGCGCGGATGGGAGCTACATGTACGTAAGCAGCTTCTTCGACCGTGATGTGCGCGTCTTCCGCGTCAACGGCACCGAAGTCACCGACACCGGCATCAAGGTCGCGTTGCCGGGGCGTCCCGGCTCGATGCGGGCACGCGCTCGTTAGGCCGCGTGCAGACCGGCGATTCACGTCCGCCGCCGAGGGCACTCGTGGCGATCAGGTAAGATGAACCCAGCCGGACCGGCCTGCGAGTTCGAGCAGCGCATCGCCTGGCGGCCGCCCAATATCGGCGCAGTTCAGCCTCTCGCGCGAATGCCAGCCAAGCGGGAGCGTCGGCTTAGGGGCTAAACCGGATGGGAAGGGAACTCGGTGTGCGATCAGGCCGCTTGGGAGCAGATCGAGTCGCCGCGCGGGTGATCGCGGCGGTGCGCAGGCAGGCACGTGAAGGTGCGTGTCGATCTTGGCAATCACCGGGGGATCAACGATTGCGGCGATGATCTGCAAGCGGCCCGTGCGACTAGCGGGCAGTATTCGATATCGATATCGAACACCCGTTTGAGCAGGCGCGCCCAACTCATCCGCGCTGCCGCTGAGCCATGCGCGTGAGCGTGATCGGCTGCGTGCTCGGTTGCCTGGTGCACTGGACTCGCAACGATCGGCGCACGCAACGTGGCGTGGGGCGCGAGCACGCCATGGGAGCGAATCAGATGCAGCCTCGGGAGGCGGCACCAGTGCGGCGAGCCGCTGCATGAGCTCCAGCGGCGAGATCACAATATGGGTGGTCCCGTCACGCTAGGCCTGAGCTGCAGCACGACTCGGCCCGCGCGATTAGCCTTGAGTTGGTTGGCAATGGCGGGGCGGGTGATATAGCGGCACAGGCGTTCGAGTTCCTTGCACTGATGGGCGCCACAACGCAGCGCCGCGTGTAGGCCAAAGCCGAAGTTGAACCGTATCACGGCTCGTAGGAGGGCTCAAGGCGGGTGTGGGGTTGGCCTGCGAGGGGCCGAGGCCTGGGTGTGGAGGCGCGCCGGGAGGCCAAGCGCGCGCGGCAAGCGCTGCGCAGGCGGCTCAGCCATCGCGGATCGGGCGAGCCCGGTACCCTTGAGGATCCCGCGGCATGCATACGCGTCGCTAAACAACTCGTACGTCAGAGCGGGGTTGCCGCGGGACAGGACCGCCAATCGGATCGAGCAACCATCGCCAACTGTCTTTATCGCTTCCGTCCACGCTCAACAGCTTGTCAATTCGGCGCTGCCAGTACTCCCCCTTTAGGCCGTCTCGGGCCAGCAGCGCTTGGGATGGGGTAGGGCGTGCGCTATCGATCCAGGCCAGGCACGCCGCAGCGTTGAGTAGAGCCGCAGCGACCTCCGCGCCGCCGCGTCTTTCGTCAGACGCCCGGTACGATGCTACCTCGGCGAAACGATGCGCGGCGTCCAGCCATGCGTCAGAATCATCGCGGTCAAGAAACGGCAGGAAGGCGAGAGCGAAGTCGGTACGTAAATGGTCTAACCGGTCCTTCGCGTAACTCAGCCGTTCGAGATCTCCGAGCAGGATAAGTGCGGCTTCTCCGTTCCTTTCGTGCCGTACATAGAGCAGCACGAGCTGAATGGTCGCTTGCAGTTCGTCCCATGGCAGGCCGTGCCTTGCAGCCAGTCGCTTCGAGCACCAATGTGCATCCTTAGCGAGGCTCCTTTCATACCTGACGTCATGGCCTTCCAGCCATTGCAGGTCGACGGCGCGCTGGTACATGACGCCGAGGACGTTTAGGCTGGCGCAAGCGTTTTTGATGTCGCAGAGATCCAAGCGCAATTCCACGGCGTCGCGCATGCTGCCGGCAGCGCTTTTAAGATGCTCCACTGTGCAAGCTTCCTCCCAGTTCGTTCGCGCATTTTCGTGAAGGTCGAGCGCCTTCGAGCGGAGGCTCCCATAGGGTTGCAAGAAGCGAGCGAGATCCTTTGACTCGGAGCCTTCATTGAAAAGGTGACGATCGATCTGCCGGACCAGCACCGCAATGTCTGCTTGAATGGGATGTAGTTCGCGGGATTCCTCGCTACTCTTGGCTCGGGTATCGCACTGCGCCCACAAGCCGAGCAACTGACCCCGAACCTCATTCTTCTTGCCGGGGGCGAGAAGCCGTTCGATAGCTGCTTTGACATAAGCGGCCCGAAGGCCGAGCGTATCGAGTCTGTATTCGCGCGCCAAGCAGAGCGCAGCATCCGCGTGATCGCTCGCACGATGACGCAGTGCCGGATCTCCGACGAGCGACTCGACTTCGGCGAGTTCGAGGAGTGCAAGAAGCTGCTCACGTGGCTCGCTCGCTTGCGCCTCTGCATCGCGAAAGTATCGGATCGCATCGTGATATAGACCGACCTGCGCGAACAGAGCAGCCGTCACAATCGCCGCCTGCCAAGGTCGCGCGTCGGCCGATTCCCACCGTCGCCGGGCCGCGGGCCCAGTGTCAATGACGCCGTTCGCGCCCGCGAGCGCCTGGAGCACTTGGACCGGCTGGGGATGCGTAAGTACCGTAAGCAATTCCGGTCTGCGGCCGCGCAGCGCCAGGTGAGCGAGCCGCGTCACCCCACGGTCTAGGCCAGCTGCGAGCACGTGTGCCGCACCGCGTACGATGCGCGGACCGCCCTCCTGCACATACTGAACCCACAGAATCGGCCAACTCGCTGCTAGCGACTGTGCATCACCGATCCAGCGGCCAACGTCGAAGTCATCTGATCCCGAGTAGCCTATTACGACAAGGGAGTACTTCCTCCGGACTTCGAAGACGAAGTTACGTTTGGCGTCGGACTCGCGCGTCGAAGACACCGTTGCCAGCGTGACCACTGGACTTCCCGGATTATCAATGCCAAGTGCAACGAGCTTCCCGTCCTCCACGTGTCTGAGTGTCCCGTGGAGCTTCCACAGGCCAGGCCCACTCCCTTTGCTGAAGTCAGTTTCCAGGTACCGCACCTGCAGTTCGATGTTCAGTTCGATGCCGGCCGCTTCGATGAGGGCGTCGAAATTTGTCGTCAGTACCGGTTGTTCATGCGCGATGGTAGCCAGAGCGAAGTGCTCGGCGCTGGGTCTTAGGTCGTGATAGAGGCTAAGCAGATGCAAGTCCGAATCGACGTAGCGTTGCAGCACTTCCAAAATGCCTTCGAAACGCAGAAACACCGATTCATGGGATGGAGGCGACAGCAATCGTCGCAGAACATCTTCTGCATGTTGGTCCGGCGCGTAAGAGAGGACGAGCTCGTTCAGCTGCTGGCCCGTCGGCGCGCCCGACGCGACCGAGATGCCTGCACCGCAGAGCAAGGCGCCTTGCCGGAACGGCTCCAACACATCGATCCAACTAGGCTCGTGTGAATTCACGGCTTGTTTGCCTTCGCCCTCTGTGCGATGCCATCCAGGCCATCGGCGTCGTTCCAAGCAGCTTGCCGACACCCGAGCCAGTCGCGCCCGCTATCCGCGCGCTCATGAGATTGAACGGGTAGGAATTTCTACCGTATCACGGTTGGCGAGAGGGCTCAAGCCGGGGTGTCAGGTTGGCCTGCGGGGTTCAGCTCTTGGAGATGCGGCGGCGTGCGCATAGTACGACCAGCTGACACGTGTCAAGCGACACCTACCTTTACGAGTTAAGGCGGCACCGAGTTCTACGAGATGTCGGCTTGGGCTGGAATGCATAGTCATGCCATTCCCATCGCGTGTTCGAGGTCGCGCAGCCGATAGCTGCGACCCTCGATGTTGAGCACGTGCGCTTTGTGCAGCAGTCGATCGAGGATCGCGGTGGCGAGCACCTCATCGCCACCCAGCAGTTCGGTCCACTCGCGCACCGACTTGTTGGTGGTGATCAGGATTGCGCCGCTGGCGTAGCGATAGGTCACCAAGCGAAAGAACAGCCTCGCGTCGTGGCGACTCATCGGTTCAAAGCCGAGCTCGTCGATGATCAGCAGCGCAGTGGACAGATACTTGCGGCGGCGCAATTGGCTCGGCGGCCGCTCGGCGTCCTGGCGCAGCTCGTTGAGCAACTCGTCAAAGCAGAAATACTGCACCGAGAAGCCTTGTTCGACCGCTTTGATGCCCAAGCCCACGGCGAGGTGGGTTTTGCCCACACCGGGTGGCCCTTGGATCAGCACGGTTTCAGTGCCGCGTACCCAAGCGCAGGTGGCGAACGTCCCGATGCGGCTGCGCTCGACCGCCGGCTAGAAGGCGAAATCGAAATTGGCGAGCGTGGGACCGTGGGCAAATTGGACAGCCGCAGCGAGGTCTTGATGCGACGCGTCTGGCGCCCGCAGAGTTCGGCACTGAGCAGCGTATCGAGAAACGATATCGATATCAAACACCCGTTTGAGCAGGCGCGCCCAACGCATGCGCACCGGCGAGCGATGCGCGTGAGCGTGCTCGGCTGCGTGCTCGGTTGCCTGCTACGCTGGACTCGCAACGATCGCCGCACGCAACGTGGCGTGGGGCGCGAGCAGGCCATGGGAGCGAATCAGATGCAGCCTCGGGAGCGGGACGAGTGCGGCGAGCCGCTGCATGAACTCCAGCGGCGAGATCACAATATGGGTGGTCCCGTCGCGGTAGGCACTCTTGAGCTGCAGCACGACTTGGCCCGCGCGATTAGCCTTGAGTTCGTTGGCAATGGCGGGGCGGGTGATATAGCGGCACAGGCGTTCGAGTTCCTTGCGCTGATGGGCGCCACAACGCAGCGCCGCGTGTAGGCCAAAGCCGTGCGCGTTGACGCAGCTTGGCTGCGTGGAATCGGCCTGTGGGCTGGGAACAGTTTGCAGGCTCAGCATTTTGTGCCCCGCCCTTAGGTCCGAGCGCAATGCGATAGGTGCAGGTCGCCACTTGCTTCGGGCGTGAGCGCGCTATCCGAATCAGCTTCGGCCAACTAGCTCATGTCCTGCTCTTCAATGAGCTAGCCTGTGCGGGTCAATAGCTTCATGATGCGCTTGATGATCCGGCCGAGTTAAGGCCTGTAGCTCATCCATGCTGGGAGCGCGCACCTCATGGAATACCGATACGCCCTCGCTGCTGCGATGAGAGGCCATCGAGTACCAGGCAATGCAGATGGATGTTGAGATTGGCGGCGGAACCGCAGCGCTGGATAAGCGTGACCGCACCGGTGTGAGCCTGGGTGCGTTGCAGTCCCGATTGTTTGATCAGAAATGCGGCAACGACCCGGTGAATGCACTGCAACATAGGTGAGAACAGATCGGGATGGGCGGCGAACAGGATGCGCAGTGGAATCGAAAACGAGAGCACCCATTGGCGCACCGGCACTCGCGGGATGTTGCAGTCGACCAGGTGCGCGGCTGTTTCTGCCATGCGCCGTGCCCCGCAGGAGGGCCAAAACCCACGTCGCTTACAGGAGAAGGCCACCAGCTTCTCACGCGCCGAATTGTCGCGGAATACGAGAAAACGGAAAAGATCGGGCGTTCGCCCTCGCGGCACGAATTGCTTCTGCCTGCAACAGCAACCGCACGCCGCTCACTCAAGCGATCAGCGACCCACTCAGAAACACCAGGCGACGGCCCGGCCTTGGACTGCAGAGTTTCGCTGTGAGCCGTGACGGCCCCAAAGTGATCTGATCGAAGGTTGCCAAGCGCATCGAACGCCTTGAATCTGCCGTGCCGTTATGATGTCGCGACCGTGCGCTATAAGCAACGGCGTGCACCTTCCGATGCACCTGGAAGACGGGGATCCTTGCGTATGGTCGAGCGCAACGTGCCAGAGGAAGCCGCGCCTGTGCGACGCGGCAGACGACAGCGGCAGCCGGCTCCGCAACCCACGAAGCCCACCCGCGACACTTGGGACAAGGTCAGCATTTTCCTACCCCTCGTCCAGACCGTCGTGATCACCCTGCTTGGCTACGTGCTGGTCCAGTCCGTCGACCGTGCCTTAGCGAAGGACAAACTCCGCCTGGATCAGACCACGATCATCGCGAGCCAATACCTGGATCAGTTCTACGCGTGTCCGAAGAAAGGAAAGGATGGTAAAGGTTGGGAACCCGGCGGCCCCGCATGCAAGTTGGACGTCTCGCAGCTTAGGTCGGCGGCGGATCGGATGATCCCAGTCGGCGCAGCAGCGGTGCCGGTCCTGTTGAAGACGCTCGGAGATAATCGTTCTCCAGAAGCTAATATCGCGATCAGCGATGCGCTTGCATGGATCGAGCTGGCGGAGCCGAGCGCGGCGAGAGGGCAGGATTGGAACACGGTCACGGTCGACAAAATCAGCCTGACCTATTTCTTGTTCCCCGTCTACTGGCAGTCGCAGGACGTCTGGGTGCACAACCAGGAAATCAGGCCCAAGGCGACGCTGCAGAAATTGCTGAGCGAGCAGACGGCGATCCAGCTTAGGCTCAAGGCCTATATCCTTTCGGCCGTTGCCGCGCATTCAGAACCCAAAGCCAAGAAGCACTACTGCAACGCGCTTGCCCAATTGAAGGCTGCGAAGGAGGCGGAAGAGAAGGCTAAGCTCACCTTCCCGAGCGTTCTCAACGACAAGGCGCTGGAAGCGTTTTTGGGTGCGAAGTGTTCGAAGTCCTAGGATCCAGCGCGGCTTGCAGTGGATCCGCCCACGAGATGCTATTCCGGCAGAGAGGCAAGGGAACTCGGTGACTCATCGCCTGCAGGGCTTCAACTGGATCGCAGGGTTTTTGACCGCCGCTCTGCTCACGGCACACACCAGCGCCGCCACGCAAGCGGATGAATCCTGCCAGTTCACCCGCGACGGGCTCTCGCTCTCGAGGCTCGGGAATCTCGCCCTCGTGCTATTGCCGTCGAAGACTGTCACGGTAACACGCGATGCTTACCCTGCACCACCAGCGACGCATGGCCCGGCCGCCGCGGAGCTGTCCAGTCTTTTCGACCGGCTGATCCTGCAACACTTGTATCTGAACATTCCGGACGTGACCATGTCGGGCCCAGTGACCGTGGTCCGGATGCACGGGCCGGACAAGGCGTGCGATTTCGATCGGGTCCTAGATCTGTTCGGTTTGGATGACGATCCTGATGCCGGCATGGCCCCGGTGCAAACCCCACTGGTGATCGTACAAGCCTACCTGAGGCGAGTCCAAGACCTCGCGTCCAGCTGGTCGGATCGTGACTCGGTGGACGTCTATTTCCGAATCCGCTTTGGCGGTAGCGGCCAGACGCCTGCGCTGGCGGAATCGATCGACGGGCGCGGATACTACGGCAAGCTAGGCACCCGTGGCTTCGTCTCTTCCAATGCGTACACCTGGATGTTCAACTTGACAAACACCGAGCAAGCGCACTTGGGGGCTCTTCGCGGGTTCCCCAGGTTGCGGCCCCTGTGCGTGGAGCCACGCGACGATCCGAGTTGCAGCGGCGTTCCGGCAGAGCCCACCGACTTCACTGCTGTACCTGGGCCCGACCATTGGATCTGGCTCGAGTTGAACGGAGGGCAATCAGGCTGGGCTCGTGGGACTCGGTCCTGGCGCAGCGGAGGCGGCTTCGCGACGCAGGTGTTCCGATCATTCACTTTTGTGCGCGCCATCATCGCGTTCAAGAACGCCCAATTTCGGGGACCGTCGGTCGAGGCGTTAAACGACGCTGCTGCCGCGTTGAACGAGTACCACATGACCCTGTTCATCAATTCGCCGGCCTACCCGGTCGCGCGGGAACTACAGGGAGCGATGGGTCTGCTGGGAGTCGAGTCGCGCCAGCATCCGGATCGCCGCGCCGCCGAGCTCTCCCAGGCGGCGCAAGCCTTGACAGACGTCTCCAACCGCATGCCCGGGAACTCGGACGTTCGGAATTTGCTGGCGATGACCCGCCTCGCGGCCGACCGCGCCGCCCGCGTGTACGGACGCTTCAAGTACAGCTACGGCGACGCGTTTCGAGACTTCCGGTTGGCGGTGGAGCTCGACCACGATAACCAGGAGGCCCGAGGTAATCTTTTCCAAGCCTATCGCGTGGCGAAGCCTGAGTTGTCCGACGACGACGACCTGTTCGAGCTGTGCCCCGAATGCAGGGCGTGCGATCCACGCCACGCCGCCGACTCGGCTGCGAGGATGCCGCATTCGAGATAGCGGCGAAAGTCCCGCTCGACGTACTCGGACGGAAACTCCAGCACGCCTTTCCAAGGCGTCCTCGTCCGGACCCGCACCTCGAGGAAGAAGTCGAGTTATAGCCGAATTGGGGACCTGCAACTACGTGTCAAAGGTTTCGGATACCTGACACCCATACAGTGGTAAACTCGATTTTCATGTAAGGGTCTACCTGACATTTCGATAGTGTCCTAATTTCACCTCAGCGAGTAGAGAGGGCGGCCTACTTGCTTTACTATCTACGGCTGGCACCGGCAATCGGGAGGATTGACGAGATGGCCTCCGAACCCACAAGCGAACCGACACCTGTCGATCCGGCCAACCTGATGGATAGGACGGAACGCTGGTTTCTCGGTGTGTACCTGGCCGCAGTCGCCCTTCTTCTCATCTACCTCTTCGGAAAACTGTGGCCATCCGAGCTCGGCAACGGAGAGCGGGCAAATCAGCCGATCGAGTTCTTGTTCGGGTGGGTCGAAGTGCTGACGTCGGCCGAGACCCGGATGCTTGTGCTCGTCCTGTGTGCCGGCGCGCTGGGCGCCATGGTGCACGCCGTGCAATCGTTCACGGACTTCCACGGCAACCAGTGCCTCGCGCGGAGCTGGATTCCATGGTATGTGCTGCGGCCGTTTATCGGCGCGTTGTTGGCGCTTGTGTTTTACCCGCTGTTGCGGAGCGGGCTAGTCGCCGGCGCGCTTCAGGAGAGCGGCGGGCAGACGGCGACCGGCGTCGCCGGCCTCGTCGGCACCGCGGCGCTCGTCGGAATGTTCAGCGAGCTCGCCACGGTGAAGCTCAAGGACATTTTCACGACGATCTTCACGCCAAGGGACACGCCGAAGCGCGCCGATCCGCTGCAGCCGGCATCCACGTCGGTGCCGAAGCCCGAGGTGAGTGAGCTCAAGCCCGACAAGCTGAGCGTCGGTGCGGCCAGCCCTAAGGTTACTGTGGTCGGCAGGAACTTCGCCAAAGAGGCGAAGGTCCTCGTCGACGATAAGGAGCGCCCTACGATTTACGTCTCGAGCGAGGAGCTGACCCTCCAGCTCGAAAACCAGGATACCTCGGCCAAGATCGATCTCAAGATCGCGGTGGCGAATCCTGCCAAGGCCGGCGGTACTTCAGACCCCAAGACTCTGCCGGTTACCTAAAACGGTCGCCCTGCCTCGGCCGGCGCCTCAAAACAGGAGGAATCGTCATGAACCAAAGTGGCAAACGTCGTAAGCACAATTCCTGCAGCGAAACCGCTATACAACCTTAGGTTATTCTGCGCGGCAGTTCGCAGCACTTGGGGGAGGGTCTGTCATGCGAGAACGAGGCACCAGGCTTCTCGCGGCGCAAACGGACGATGCGCAGCGCGGAGAGAGCGGGATTGATTTTCCTATCGCTCGCGACAATGGACTTTGAGCTCAAGAACGTCGTCTGGCAAGGCCCGGAGATTTCCGACCCCGAGATCCTAGGGGACCTGCCCGAGGAGCTTCAGTGGCTCCTCGGTAGTATCAACGGGTTCATACAGTTCGCGGGCGGCCTGCACGTGCGTGGTGCGTGCGTAACGCCGCAGTGGCACTCGCTGCGGGAGTGCTGGCGCGGCGAACAGGCCCTTCATCACACTTACCAGCAGCTCAAGCCGGAAGACATCCCCTTCGCGCAGGACTATCTGGGCAACCAGTTCCTGTTGCGCGGCGATGAGGTGCTGCGTCTCTCGGGAGAGACCGGGGCGCTTGCGACCCCGCTGAAAGGCATCTTCGCTGTCCAGGCCGGAACAGTGACGCAGACTCCAGCCGTGTCGCTCGACATCTTTCTCATGTTTCCGCAGCGTTATCCGCAGTCTCTCGGGTTGGAGCTTCTCGATCGGTTCCGCGAGGATGGTGGCTCGCTCGAGGCCGGACAGCTATTGCACGCCTACCCGCCGCTGTGTTCCAAGGAAGCGCGTCAGGGCGTGGGCATCGCTATGAAGGCGGTGCCGGTCGAGGAGCGCCTGGCTTTCCTCGCGAAGACGGCCCGCAAGGTGCAGAGCCTGCGCGAGGGCGAGGAAATCTCGTTCCCGCTGACACGGTAGGCGCCGATGGCCCTCTCTCGACTCTCATTCCTTGCCGCCAACCCGCGCGACCGCCACACGCCTTTGCGACAGCTTGAGGAACTGAGCCGCATCCGTCAGGCGGTGGATGCATCGCCGCTGAAGCGCCGCATTGACATCGGCCAGTACCTGACGGCTCGGATTGACGACCTGGTGCGCATCCTGCGCTTCGATCGCCCCGAGGTCCTCCACTACACCGGCTTCCACGCAAACGAAAAGGGGGGCATCCTTCTCGAGGATGCCGACGGGTTCTCGGATCCGGTGACGCCCGATGAGATCGTGGAACTCTTCAAGGAGCACAAGCCCGGGACGCGGCTGGTGCTGCTGAACACCTGTTTCAACGACGGCACGGCCGAGCGCCTCGCGGAAGTGGTGGACTGCGTAATCGGGTTCGAGGGCCTGTTGGCCGACGACTTCGCCAATCGCCTCGCGGAGTCGTTCTATCCGTCAGTGCTCTCGGCGAAGCCCGTGCGCGCTGCGCTCGAGGCTGCAGCGGATGCCGCGCGGAAGGATGCCAAGGCGGCAGCCGACCAGAAGCAGATCGGCCACCTAGACTGCGAGCGGATCTTCTTCCGGCCGGGCGTCGACCCGGAGGCGTTTCGCGCGTTTACGGCGAAACCGCTTACCGTGTTCATCAGCTACGGCGGACCGGATGGCGCAGTGGCGGAGCGGCTGGACCGGTCGCTTGAGGCGAGGGGCGTCGAGACGTTCCTCTTTGCGCACGACGCGAAGATCGGGCGCCCGCTCCACCGCATGATGCACAGGGCGGTAAACGACTATGACTGGACGGTGCTGCTCTGCTCGAAGAACTCACTGGACCGGCCGGGCGTACTCAACGAGATCGAGGAATCTCTGCGCAAGGCGTCACGCGGCGGAGGCCACAACCCGCTGGCGCCGATCGCGATCGACGACTACGTTTTAGAAGGCTGGAGCCCTGACCGCCCTGATCTCGCCACGTACATCCGCGATCTGGTCATCGGTGACTTTCGTAAGGCTCTTGACTCGGACGCCGCTTTCGACAGCGCGGTGGACAGGCTGGTGCAGGCCTTGGAAGCCCCGGAGTAATGTTATTACGTAGTTCCCGTTCAATGATTTATACGAAACCCTCCGTTCTGCCGTTTTGGCTACTGTATCTACTATTGTTGTGGTTTGCCGCCTTCGGTAACAGATCGAGTCGCCGCGCGGGTGATCACGGCGCTGCGCGGGCAGGCAAGTGAAGCTGCGTGTCGATCTTGGCAATCACCGGGGGATCTTGGATGCCTGTTCTGTCGAAGGGGCGGCGATGATCTGCAAGCGGCCTCCGCGACTAGCGGGCAGTATTCGATATCGATATCGAATACCCGTTTGAGCAGGCACTCCCAACTCATGCGCGCCGGTGAGAAATGCGCGTGAGCGTGATCGGCTGCGTGCTCGGTTGCCTGGTGCACTGGACTCGCAACGATCGGCGCACGCAACGTGGCGTGGGGCGCGAGCACGCCATGGGAGCGAATCAGATGCAGCCTCGGGAGGCGGGACGACTGCGGCGAGCCGTTGCAGGAACTCCAGCGGCGAGATCACAATATGGGTGGTCGCGTCGCGGTAGGCACTCTTGAGCTGCAGCACGACTTGGCCCGCGCGATTACGCTTGAGCTGCTCGTTGGCAATGGCGGGGCGGGTGCCGAAGATCGCGAACTTGAAGCGGTTATTCCCACAGGACTACCGTGAACAGCCTGTGATGAGCGGCCAAAACTAGGGCGCGGAGCAGCCATGCCGCTGCCCCGCGCCAGCAGAGCCGGGCCGCGCCCGACCCCCCGTTCTTTCAATCCATCACGAGACGGAACGAATTACTTCCCTTCCGCCATCTTCTTCACAGTCTCCAAGCCTGCCTGGTAGGCGCCGATGATGAGTTTCACCATGGCGGCGTCGCTTTCGGCTTCGGCCACGTTGTCACGCGGGTTCTTGCGCGTGAAGGTGCCGATCCACGCTACCGTGGTGCCGCCGCTGCCGTTTCCTTTCACGGACATCGACGACAGATAGTGATCGATCGGCAGGGGCGATTCGACGATGTTGTAGGTATAGGCCATGCGAGGCTCGCTATAGGCAAGCAGCTCCTCGGTAAACGTGGGCCCATCCTTTATGGTCAGCGCCCGCACGGCACCCGGGTGCCCGTTCCTGCCCTTCACCAGCGGGCTGCCGGAGAAGGCGGGATGCCAATTCACCAATCCGTCGAAGGCCTTCACGATGTTCCACACCACATCCGGCTTGGCATTGATCTCGATCATCTCGCCAACGACCAGCAGTTCCCGATCATCGGCCGAAGCGCCGAAGGGAAAGGCGAGCATGAGCCCGAACAAAGCAAGGAATATCTTCTTCATAGCTGTCTCCTCTCTAGTTAAGATCGTATGACGCCGCCCTGCCAGTGCATACCTTGTCTCCTCCCAGCAAAATCGGCAAGCACCGCCACTCGGCGGACTCCTGCATTCGCTCAACGCCAGCATGAGTCCTGACGAGCGTGGCCAACGCCTGGCGCCTTCCAGGACGGATCGCTACAATACTCGCATGAAATAGACTTCCCATCCCGGGTCTCCCGTTCGAGCCGCGCAAATTCCCAAAGCTCGGTTCGCGCCGAGCCCGCCATGCAAGAGAAGCATCGGTGGCGGAACCGGGGTGAGGGACCGCTCTTCCTCTAGTGGACTGTAACCCATGATTCCGAAGCGCCCGCGCCGTTCCCCCTCACCCAGCCCTCACCCTCTCCCAGAGGGAGAGGGATCTTATATCTGCTGCCTCTCCCGCGAGGGGAGAGGGGGCGTTTAATTGATGCTCCGGAATTGACCGCTACAGTCCTCTAGCGGCTGCGGCTTCCGAAACCGAGGTGCAGTCCGCTGTCCACGAACACGCATTCGCCGGTGACCAGGCCCGCGCCCTCGAGCAGCCAGACCGCCACCTCGGCGACGTCGTCCGGGCTGGCGGCCTTGCCGAGCGGCACCATCTTCTCGTACTCGGCCTTGAACTTCGCGTACCCTTCCGCATCGAAGCGGTCTTTGTGCCAGCGCGTCTCGATCATGCCCGGGCACACGGTGTTGATGCGGATCGCGGGAGCCAGGGCACGCGCGAGCGCCAGCGTCATCGCGTTGAGCGCGCCTTTCGATGCGACGTAGGCGGTCGACGAGCCGATGCCCGTTACGCCTGAGATGGAGGAGATGTTAACGACCGCGCCCGCGCCCTGCTTCTTCATGGC
>JBGPPC010000029.1:0-21836 GCA_041488355.1 Gammaproteobacteria bacterium | reverse complement strand
GACATGGTCGCCTGGTCGCTGGGCGATGTGGTGTGCACCTATCGCGGCGGGGTGTCCAGGTTGACCGGCGAGCGCTCCAGCCTGTCCACCAAGAGCATCGTCGCCATCAAGGGTTCCTCCGAGTTCGTTCGCGACCACAGGACGGAGCCGCACTTGACCAACGCCGCGCTCTACCGGCGCGACCGGCATATCTGCGGCTACTGCGGCGGGCGCTTCCGCGAAGGCGACTTGTCGCGGGACCACGTCATCCCGCTGCACCTGGGTGGCCGGGATCGGTGGATGAACATCGTGACCGCCTGCCGCTCATGCAACACGCTCAAGGGTGGCCGCACCCCAGAGGCGTCCCACATGCCGCTGATCTACGCCCCTTATGTCCCCAGCCGGCACGAGCATCTGATCCTGCAGAACCGCCGCATCCTGCAGGACCAGATGGAATATCTGATGGCGCGCGTCCCGAGGCACAGCAGGCTCCACCTCGTCTGATTCGCGCTACGGCGCGAGGGTCCCGGCTGCGGCCGGTGCATTCGCGGTGCTTGAATTCCGCGCACCCGCCCCCATGAGTGAGTTTTCCCCACCTGCGCCCAGGCCAGCCCCGGCGTTACTGCAGACTGTAGACAGCACACGCCGAGCCCAGGGAGCCACCCTTCACCGCGGATGAAATACAAGGACTACTACAAGACGCTCGGCGTCGAGCGCACGGCCAACGAAGAGCAGATCAAGAAGGCCTACCGCAAGCTCGCGCGCAAGTATCATCCCGACGTGTCCAAAGAGAAGGACGCGGAGGAGAAGTTCAAAGAGCTGTCCGAGGCCTACGAGGTGCTCAAGGACGTCGAGAAGCGCAAAGCGTACGACACCATGGGATCCTACCAGCCGGGCCAGGACTTTCGTCCCCCGCCCGACTGGGAGCATCAGTTCCGCGGCGGCAGCGGCGGCTTCCAGGACGTGGAAGACATCGATCTGTTCGACCTGCTCTCTGGGCTCGGTCGTGGCGGGTTCCGCACAGGTGGAGCCGGTCGGAGTGGAGGCACGTTCCGCATGCGCGGGCAGGATTATGAGGTCACCGCGCACCTGAGCGTGGAAGACGCTGCGCGCGGCACCGAGCTTGAGATTCCCCTGCCCGTCACCGAGATGTCAGAGGATGGGCAACTGCGGCGCGCGACCAAGAGCGTCAAGGTTCGCATTCCGAAGGGAGCCACGGACGGCCAGCGCCTGCGGGTTCCAGGCAAGGGCGGTCCCGGACACGGCGGTGGGCCGGGCGGTGATCTCTATGTCAATATTCAGTTGAAGCCTCACGACTTGTTTCGGGTCAGCGGACACGATTTGTATCTGGAAGTGCCTGTCGCCCCTTGGGAAGCGGCACTTGGCGCTGAGGTACAGATCCCGACTTTGGACGGACGCGTAAGCGTGAAGATCCCGCCCGGCTCCCGCGCGGGACAGAAGTTCCGGGTTCGCGGCAAGGGGCTACCGCGACCGGGTGGCGGCGAGGGCGACCTGTATGCGGTGCTCCAAGTGGTGACGCCGTCCGTGCTGAGCGAGCGGGAAAAGGAGCTGTACCGGGAGCTGCAACAGGCGTCGTCGTTCAATCCCCGAGCCCACTTCAGCTAGCGGGCGGGAACCACCGTCATGTCTTCTGGCTTTTACGATCAAGCGCTGTTGACCGAGCAACTCGAGATTGCGCTCGAGGAGCTGGCGCAGGCCTCGGGGCTGTCGCAGCACGAGATTGTGGAGCTGGTCGAGTACGGCGTGTTCCAGCCTGTCGGCGGCGCGTCGGCTGGAACCGGTGGCGTGTCGGCCTGGCGTTTCTCCTCGCGCACCATCGTGCTCGGCCGGCAGGCCAGCCGGCTGAAGACCGATTTCGACCTGAGCCTGTCTGCGCTGTCGCTGGTGCTGACGTATCTGCAGCGTATTGAGGAGATGGAAGCCGAGCTGGCCCAGCTGCGCGCCCAACTGCCGCGCTAGCGGCCCATCAGACGACCTCTCAGTCTTGAAGGAAGATACCGCGTGCGCCTCATGCTGTTTGCCAGATTCCTGCTGTTAACCTTCGTAACCGCGGCCAGCCTCGGTCAGGTCGCGCGCGCCGCGGATACTCCGGAAGCCCGCCAAGAGGCTGCGGAACGGCTGTTCGAGCTGCCCGCGTACCGTCAGGTGGCCACCCGGCAGGTCTACGAAGCCATGAGGTCTCTGCCCGATGCACAGTATCAATCGGCCGTCGACGCTTTGTCCGATCCCAAAGTGATACGGGTGTTGCGGGAGGTGATCGTGCGCAGCATGGCGCGAACCTTCACTGTGGCTGAACTGGAGTCCCTTGGACGCTATATGGCAACCGACGCGGCCAGCTCCACTGTCGCCAAGACCGACGCCTTCCAGGACGCTCTGCTACGCGAATTCCTCGCGGCGGGGTTGAGCCATCCCGAGCTGGGGAAGTACCTGGTGCCGCGGTAGCGTCCGGTTTACCTGGTTCCGTTCGGTCTGAGCCTGTACATGCGAGGGTCACCACGAACGGGAAGTCATTCGGGGGACGGGACACTAAACTAACGGGCGCTACTTCATTCCGATCGAAAACACGCCTTCCAGATCGACGCGCGAGTAGGCGCGAAAAGCGATGAGCGTCTCGGTGCTCTCGATGCCTTCGATCCTCTGCATCCGGTTGGTCACGATGTCGGCCAGGTCCTCGTTGCTGCGAACGCGCACCATCGCCACCAGATCGAAGCGCCCAGCCACCGAGTAGACCTCCGAGATTCCTTCCGTCGAGGCGAGCTTGTCTGCGACCTCGCCAACGCGGGCGCGAGCCACGCTCAGAAGCACGATTGCGGTCACCATGGAAAGCACCTTTCCCGGGCTGTGACAGACCGCTGCACCTTACCATCCCCGATTCGCCGCTAGCAACCCCGACGCGCACTGCGGTCGGTCCGCGCGCGGCGGTGTCAGCCTGTAGCCTTCGCGTCAGAGACCCCTTGACATCTAAAACATTGAGGACTAAAAAGTCAACCCACGAATCATCGCCCACGAATTATCGTGTAGTGCCGCGCATGAAGATCGTCTGCATCGGCGGTGGACCGGCGGGCCTGTACTTCTCGATCCTGATGAAGAAGGCCGATGCCCGGCACGACATCGCCGTCATCGAGCGCAACCGCCCCGACGATACGTTCGGCTGGGGTGTCGTGTTCTCCGACGCGACGCTGGGGAACTTCCAACAAGCCGATCCCGAAAGCCACGCGCAGATCCTGCACAGCTTCCACCACTGGGACGACATCGACGTGTTCTTCAAGGGCACGAAGATCACCTCCAGCGGCCATGGCTTCAGCGGCATTGCTCGCAAGAAACTGCTGAACATCCTGCAGACGCGTGCCGCGGAGCTGGGTGTCGAGCAGGTGTTCCAGACCGAAGTCGTGGACGACGCTCTGTTCGCCGATGCCGACTTCATTGTCGCCTCGGACGGGGCCAACAGCATCGTCCGCCGCAAGTACGCCGAACATTTCAAGCCCGATATCGATGTGCGCAAATGCCGCTACATCTGGCTGGGCTCGCACCAGAAGCTGGACGCCTTCACCTTCGCCTTCGAAAACACCCCCTGGGGCTGGTTCCAGCTCCACGCCTACCGTTTCGACCACGACACGAGCACCTTCATCGTCGAGACCCGGGAGGAGACGTGGCTCGCTGCCGGGCTCGACAAGGCCGATCAGGACGGTTCGATCGCCTTCTGCGAGAAGATCTTCGGAAAGTACCTGGGCGGGCAGCGCCTGATGAGCAATGCGCGGCACCTGCGCGGTTCCGCCTGGCTCAATTTCCACCGCGTGCTGTGCGAAAAGTGGCATCACGGCAATATCGTCTTGATCGGCGACGCGGCCCACACCGCTCATTTCTCGATCGGCTCGGGCACCAAGCTCGCGATGGAAGATGCCATTGCTTTGTCCCGGAAGCTGTCCGAGCAACCCGAGATCACAGGCGCGCTGGAGCTTTATCAACAAGAGCGGAGCACGGAGGCGCTGAGGCTGCAAAGCGCCGCTCGCAACCGCATGGAGTGGTTCGAGAACGTCGCGCGCTACACGCATCTTAACCCGCTGCAGTTCTCCTACACGCTGCTCACCGGCAGCCAGCGCATCGGTCACGAGAACCTGCGCCTGCGAGACAGCCGCTATGTCGACCGGGTAGAGGCCTGGGTCGCTGAGGGCAGCGGCCTCCCGCCGAAGCCCGTCCCGCCCATGTTCACCCCGTTGCGGCTGCGCGGGCTCGCGCTCAAGAACCGCGTGGTGGTCTCGCCCATGGCGATGTACTCGTGCCGCGACGGTGTGCCCGATGACTTCTACCTGGTGCACTTGGGCTCGCGGGCGCTGGGTGGTGCAGGTTTGCTATTTACTGAGATGACCTGCGTCGCGCCCGATGCCCGCATCAGCCCCGGCTGCGCAGGGCTCTGGAACGACGAGCAGGCGCGTGCCTGGCAGCGCATCGTCGATTTCGTGCACAGCCGCAGCAGCGCCGCGATCGGTCTCCAGCTCGGACACGCTGGACCCAAAGGTTCCACCCAGCTGGGCTGGGAGCAGATCGACGAGCCGTTGCCGGTAGGGAACTGGCCGCTGGTCGCGCCGTCTCCCGTTTCGTATGGCCCGCGCAACCAGCTCCCGCGCGCCATGACGCGCGTGGACATGGACCGCATCCGCAATCAGTTCATGCGGGCCGCGCGTATGGGCGCGCGCTGCGCGTTCGACATCCTGGAGCTGCACTGCGCGCACGGGTACTTGCTGTCCAGTTTCATCTGTCCGCTTACCAACCTACGCACGGACGAGTATGGTGGCTCGCTCGACAACCGCCTGCGCTTTCCGCTCGAGGTTTTTCAAGCGATGCGTGCGGTGTGGCCAGACGATAAGCCGATGTCGGCCCGCATCTCGGCGCACGACTGGGCGCCGGGCGGCAATACACCCGACGACGCGGTGGAGATCGCGCGCCAGTTCAAGGCCGCCGGTGCCGATCTCATCGACGTCTCCTCGGGGCAAACCACGCGCCTGGCTCGTCCCGTATACGGGCGCATGTACCAGACGCCGTTCTCGGACCGCATCCGCAACGAGGTGGGCATCGCGACCATGGCAGTGGGCAACATCTTCGAGGCGGATCATGTGAACAGTATCATCGCGGCGGGCCGCGCTGATTTGTGCGCGCTTGCGCGGCCGCATCTGGCCGACCCGTTCTGGACCCTGCACGCGGCCGCGGAGCTCGGCTACACGCAGATCCAATGGCCCAACCAGTATCTGACCGGCAAGGAGCAGCTCGAGCGCAACTTGGCCCGCGCCGCGCAAATGGCGATCAATGTCTGACGGCCCGCTGAAGGGAAAGCACGCGGTAGTGACCGGAGGTGGGCGCGGCATTGGCGCGGCCATCGCTGTTGCACTGGCCGGACAGGGCGCGACCCTGACGCTGATGGGGCGCGACCGCGCCCGGCTGGAGGCTCGAGCTCAGCTCCTCGCGGCACATGCGGTGCCGGTGGACGTCTCGGATGCGGAATCGGTGAGAGCCGCGTTTTCCCGCGCGACAGCGGCTGCGGGGCCAGTGCACATCCTGATCAACAACGCGGGCATTGCCGCGAGCGCGCCGTTCGCGCGCACCGACCCCGCGCTGTGGACGCGGATGCTCGGTGTCAATCTCACCGGCACCTACCTTTGCTGTCGAGAGGCGATAGCGGGGATGCTCGAGCATGGCTATGGCCGGATCGTGAACGTCGCCAGTACTGCAGGCCTGACCGGCTACCCCTACGTCACCGCGTACTGCGCCGCCAAGCACGGCGTAATCGGGCTGACGCGCGCATTGGCGCTGGAGATTGCGCGCTCGAACGTGACCGTTAATGCTGTCTGCCCCGGCTATACGGACACCGACATGGTCGGCGAGGCCGTTGGCAACATCGTGCGGAAGACTGGAAAGACCGAAGAGGAAGCGCGCGCAGCGCTCGTCAGCCGCAACCCGCAGCAGCGGCTGGTGCTGCCTGAGGAGGTCGCCAACGCAGCGCTGTGGTTATGCCTGCCCGGTGCCGAGGCGATCACCGGACAGGCTATCGCGGTGGCTGGAGGCGAGGTGCTATGAGGGTGACCAAGGCCGGTGTGGGTGCGGCCCCTACGCCCGTTGACCTGGAGACGCGCCTCACCGACGAACACCATCAAGCGCTCAAGCTCTGGTTGCGGCTGCTCTCTTGCACCAACCTCGTCGAGGCGGAAATCCGCGGCCGGCTGCGTGCCGAGTTCGGGATCACCTTGGCTCGCTTCGACCTTATGGCCCAGCTCGAGCGCAACCCGGCGGGCCTGAAGATGAACGAGTTGTCGCGGCGACTGATGGTGAGCGGCGCCAATATCACGGGGTTGACTGACCAGCTCGAGAAGGAAGGGCTCGTGGCACGGGCGGATGCGCCGGCGGACCGGCGTGCCTATACGGTCCGGCTCACAGCGGCCGGGCGCGCACTGTTCGCGCGCATGGCGGCGGTGCACGAGGAGTGGGTGATCAATCTGTTCTCGGGCCTCACTTCGAGCGACAAGGCGCAGACCCACCGCTTGCTCGCCAAGCTCAAGCTGCACGTGGCCGGCGTGACCAACGCAACGGACTAAGGGAGGAGCAGATGAGCAGAAGCGGGGATTCGGGCCTGGCCTCCGGCGCGACCGAAAGCTTGAGCGGCTATCAAGCCCGGCATTTTCTGTGGTCTGTCACCGGGCGGGTTGCAACCCTGACGCTCAATCGTCCCGAGAAGAAGAACCCGCTTACCTTCGACTCGTATGCGGAGCTGCGGGACCTGTTTCGTCGGCTGCAATTCGCGCCCGAGGTGCGCAGCGTCGTGCTGGCGGGCGCCGGCGGTAACTTTTGTTCTGGTGGCGACGTGCACGAGATCATCGAGCCGCTCACCAAGCTGGAGATGCCCGGGCTGCTGGCTTTCACTCGCATGACCGGCGATGTGGTGAAAGCCATGCGCGCTTGCCCCCAGCCCATCGTCGCTGCGGTCGACGGCGTGTGCGCCGGGGCCGGCGCATTGCTTGCTCTCGCTTCGGATTTGCGCCTGGGTACCCAACGCAGCAAAACGGCGTTCCTGTTCGTACGCGTGGGGTTGGCGGGCGCCGATATGGGTGCCTGCGCGCTGCTGCCGCGTGTGATCGGCCAGGGGCGCGCCTCCGAGCTGCTGTTCACCGGCCGGTCCATGAGCGGCGATGAAGCGCTGCAGTGGGGTTTCTTCAACCGGCATTGCGCGCCTGAAACTCTGCTGTCCGAAGCTCAGGCGCTGGCGGCGGAGCTGGCCAGCGGGCCGACCTTCGCGCATGCCATGACCAAGAAGTGCCTGCACCAGGAGTGGAACATGGGCGTGGACGAAGCCATCGAGGCCGAAGCTCAGGCGCAAGCGATCTGCATGCAGACCGAAGACTTCAAGCGTGCCTACCGCGCCTTCGCGGTGAAGCAGAAGCCCGTCTTCGAAGGCGACTGAGCCATGCCTCGCGCTGCGTCGGCACAAGCGATTACCTACAGCAGCTATCTGCAGCTGGACACGCTGCTGGACTGTCAGCGGCTGGAGAGCGCCAAGGCGCACAAGCCTGCCCACGATGAGATGCTGTTCATCATCACGCATCAGACCTACGAGCTGTGGTTTAAGCAGATTCTGCACGAGCTCGATGCCGTGCTCTCCATCATGGGTCAGCCGGTGGTGCCGGAACGGGAGCTCGGCCAGGTTCTGCACTATCTGGAGCGCATCGTGGTGATCCAGAAAGTGCTGGTCGAGCAGATCGGGATTCTGGAGACGATGACGCCGCTCGATTTTCTCGACTTCCGCGATCTGCTCGCACCCTCGTCCGGGTTCCAGAGCGTGCAGTTCCGCCACATCGAGAACAAGCTCGGGCTGCAACGGACTCAGCGGGTCGGCTACAACGCCATGCCCTACGAATCGGCGTTGCCGTCCGCCTCGCGGCGCCGGGTCAAGGCTATTGAGGACAAGCCGAATCTGTTCACGCTCATCGAGCAGTGGCTCGCGCGCATGCCGTTCCTGCGCTTCCGCGACTACGACTTCTGGCAAGCGTATCGCCACAACGTCCAGGCGATGCTGGCCAAGGACCGCGCGGCGATCGAACACAACGAGCTGCTGAGCGCCGAGGCCAAGGCTATCCAGCTGCGCGAGCTGGACAAGACGCACGAGAACTTCGACACGGTGTTCGATGCGGCGCGTTACCAGGCGCTGGTCGACGGCGGTCAGAGAAGATTGACCTATCCGGCTTTCGTATCGGCACTGATGATTAATCTCTACCGGGACGAGCCGATGTTTCACACCCCGTTCCGGGTTCTGACCGCGATGGTGGCGGTCGACGAGAACCTCAGCCTGTGGCGCTACCGCCATGCCCTTATGGTCAACCGGATGATCGGCAGCAAGATCGGCACCGGCGGCTCCTCCGGGCAGGACTACCTGCACCGCACCGTCGAAGCGCACCGCATCTTCACCGATTATTTCAACCTCTCCACCTATCTGGTGCCGCGCTCTATGCTGCCGCCGCTGCCGGAGGCGCTGCAACGCGAGCTGGGCTTTCACTGGCATGCAGCTTAGCTCGCATTTCAGCCGGTTCTTCGAGGATTGCGGCGATTGGCTGCACTGCACGGCGCATAGCCATCATCCCTGGCCGGACGTGACGCGTGCGGCGCAGCTCGCGTACTGGGACGACGCGGTTCGCCTGACTGATCGCAAGTGGGACAAGATATTGGGCGAGGTACTCCCCGAAGCCCAGGGGCACATCGCTCGCCATCTGCGCCTGTCTCACCCACACCAGATCGCTTTTGCGCCGAACACGCACGAGTTCGTGGTGCGCTTGTACTCCTGTCTCGACTGGCGCAGGCCGCAGCGTGTACTGACGACGGCCCACGAGTTCCACAGCTTCGAACGGCAAACGCGCAGACTGGAGGAAACCGGCCAGCTCGCTGCGACCCGTGTTCCTGCGGAGCCGTACGAGACTTTCGTCGATCGGTTCTGCTCGCACCTGATGCAACCCTACGATGTGGTGTGG
The DNA here is from genome assembly GCA_041488355.1 of Gammaproteobacteria bacterium. Classification (GTDB taxonomy): domain Bacteria; phylum Pseudomonadota; class Gammaproteobacteria; order Burkholderiales; family SHXO01; genus SHXO01. The sequence continues at coordinate 12,831 of JBGPPC010000029.1, read as the reverse complement.
CTGTCGCACGTGTTCTTCGATTCCGGCTTCCGTGTCGCCGATCTGGAGCGCATCGTGCGCGCTTGCCCCGACAGCGCGGTGGTGGTGATCGACGGCTACCATGCGTTCGGGGCGTTGCCCGTGGATCTTGCCGCTGTCGGCGACCGGGCGTTCTACGTGGCCGGTGGGTATAAGTATGCGATGGCGGGGGAGGGTGCATGTTTCCTGACCGTACCGCAGGGAACCGAGCTGCGGCCACTCAGCACAGGCTGGTTCGCCGACTTCGAGGGGCTGGGGTCCGCTCAGCAAGGACGCGTCGGCTATGGCGATGGGGGCATGCGTTTCTTCGGCGCCACCTTCGATTCGTCGGGGCTGTACCGGTTAAACGCTGTCATGCGCTGGCTGGCTGAACTTGGTGTGGACTTTGGCGCGGTCCACGCACACGTCGAGCGGCTGCAGCGCCACTTCATCGATAGTCTGTCCGCGAACCCGATTCCAGCGCTACCGATGGACCGGTTAGTTCCACCGCCCGGGATGCCGCGGGGAAATTTTCTAACTTTCGCCTTACCGTGGGCGACTGAAGTCGAAGCCGCTCTCACCGCGCGCCACGTGAGCGTCGATCGGCGGCGAGATCGGCTGCGCTTCGGATTTGGCGTGTACCACGACGAGAATTTCGTCAATCAGCTCGTGGATCGGATGCGGAAGGCGTTGACGCATGTCGTTCCGCCCGGATGAAAACTAGCACGCCCTCCGTTGCGCGTAGCGCGGGGGAGGGCCGAGCTGGTTGGACAGCGAGTATTTCCGGAGACCCGGGCCGTGCTCGATGTCGTTTTGCAAGCGGTCGAGTCGTCCCAATGTACCGCGATATCCGGCCGCTGCGCATCTATGAGGACGCAAGCGAGGTGCCGAAGCTGATCATCGCGCGGGAAACGCTCAAGACCTGATGGCTGCGGGAAAGACATCCTACACAGCGCACCTCGACACCTTTGCACGGGACAATCTACCCCCGCGCAATCAGTGGCCGGAACTGATCTTCGAGATTCCCGAGGTGCGATATCGGGATCGGTTGAACTGCGTCGTCGAGCTCCTGGACAACGCGGTTGCTGCCGGTTATGGGGAGCGAGCCGCCATCCGTTCGCCCGCCGGCGTGTTCACCTACAGCTCGCTGCTCGGGCTGGTGAATCGCATCGCGCGCGTGCTGTGCGAAGACCTTAGGCTCGTTCCGGGGAACCGGGTGCTGCTGCGTGGGCCGAACAACCCGATGATGGCGGCGTGCTGGCTCGCGGTGGTCAGAGCCGGCTGCATCGCGGTAGCCACGATGCCTTTGCTGCGCGCCAAGGAACTGAAGCCGGTCATCGACAAGGCGCAGTGTAACGCTGCTCTGTGCGACATCGCGCTGCGCGACGAGATGGAACTCGTCCGCGCGCAGTGCCCGGCACTCGGGCCCACGCTGTACTTCAACACCGACACGGCAGACTCCCTCGACACAGTGGCGGCCGCCAAGCCAACGCAGTTCGCCGCCGCGCAGACAGCAGCCGACGATGTTTGCATCATCGCCTTCACCTCCGGCACGACCGGCGTCCCCAAAGGGACGATGCACTTTCATCGCGATGTGATGGCGATTTGCGATTGCTTCCCGCGCTCCTGCCTGCGCCCGCGCCCGGATGACGTATTTTGCGGCACGCCGCCGCTCGCGTTCACCTTCGGGCTCGGAGGGCTGCTGCTGTTTCCCATGCGCTTCGGTGCCTCGACGTTGCTGATCGAGAAGCTCACGCCCACCGGCTTGCTGTCCGCGATCGAGCAGTATCGACCTACCGTCTGCTTCACGGCCCCCACCTTTTACAGACAGATGGCGGCGGTGGCCTTCGACTACGACATCGCGAGCCTGACGCGGTGCGTATCCGCGGGCGAAGCGCTGCCTCGACCCACTCGCCAGCTGTGGGAAAAAGAAACCGGGATCCAGCTCATCGATGGCATCGGCGCCACTGAAATGCTGCACATCTTCATCTCCGCGGCGGGGGAGGACATCCGACCTGGCGCGACCGGCAAGCCCATACCGGGGTATCGCGCGTGCGTGCTCGACGAGGAAGGAAAGCCAATGCCGACGGGTGAGGTGGGGCGACTCGCGGTGAAAGGTCCGACCGGCTGCCGCTATCTGGCGGACGAGCGCCAGAGGAGTTACGTCTACAACGGCTGGAACCTCACCGGCGACGCCTATCTGATGGATGGCGATGGTTATTTCTGGTACCAGGCGCGCACCGACGACATGATCATCTCAGCGGGTTACAACATTGCGGGACCGGAGGTGGAGTCTGCTTTGCTGTTGCACCCTGCGGTGGCGGAGTGCGGCGTTGTGGGTGCCCCCGATGACGAACGCGGACAGATCGTCAAGGCCTTTGTCGTGCTCAAGAAGGATTACGTACCGGGGCCGCAGACCGCGCAGGAGCTGCAGGAGTTCGTGAAGCAGACCATTGCCCCGTACAAGTATCCGCGGGCGGTCGAGTTCCGCGATGCGCTGCCTCGCACCGAGACCGGGAAGCTGCAGCGGTTCAAGTTGCGAGAGCCGCCCGCGTGACCACGGCGCTAGGTGCAACAGACGTCATTCCGGCGAATGCCGGAATCCAGGCTCCGGGGCCGAAAGACACTGGATCCCAGCTTGCGCTGGGATGACGGTTCTATCGACGGCCCATTTAGGAACGCTCAATAGGTACACTCCCATGCAAATCCTCCACCCTCCAGGCTGGACCCGCCCGCGCGGCTACTCGAACGGTATCCTCGCTCGCGGCCAGCTGGTCTTCGTCGCTGGCCAGATCGGCTGGGATGCGCAGTGTCGCTTTCAGACCAGCGATTTCACCGGGCAGGTGCGTCAAGCCCTGGAGAACATCGTTGCGGTGCTGGCGCAAGCCGGAGCCCGACCAGAGCACATCGCGCGCATGACATGGTACGTGACCGACAAGCACGAGTACATCGCTGCTTACCCCTCCATCGGGGCCGTGTACCGGCAGGTGATCGGCGCTCACTATCCAGTGATGACCGCAGTTCAGGTCAGCGCTCTGCTCGAGGATCAGGCGAAGGTGGAGATCGAGGCCACGGCCGTCATCCCGGATTGACCCTAAGGAAGCTCCGCATAACCTACACACGCGCGGCCGAGGCGATTCCGGCCGCGGCGCTTCCTTACAGCAAGCCCCTGTTTTCTGCAGGGATTGAAATAGCCGTCACGGCCCCGATATGCGCTCAAGAGCGGCTAGGTCAGAACCAGGCCGGAGGGCAAAAGATGAGAGAACGGGATTCCTTTGGCTGGATGTGGGCGCACGCGCTCGAGGTGTTGGAGCAGGCTGAACGGCTGCACCGACAATTCTTCGAGCCGAATCCGCCGAATTCCAGCGTTCCGTCCTGGGAACCGCCTGTAGATGCGATCGAAACCGATCGCGACTACTGGATTCTGGTGGCGCTGCCCGGCGTTCCGCCGCAGCGTGTGCGCGCGGCGATCGAGGGTGCCGCGCTGGTGGTCCAGGGCGAGCGGCCGATACCGGCGAAGCTTTTCCCCGGCGCGATCCGACGCTTAGAGATCCCCTATGGTCGTTTCGAGAGACGTATTCCCATCCCTGCGGGCCGGTTCGAGTTGCGTGAACAGCGTTTCGAGAACGGGTGTCTGGTGGTTGGCTTGCACAGGGTTGCGTGAGGAGAGTGTCGATGAGCATGGAAATGGAACGTAAACAGGGCCAGCCCGAGTCGGAACCGATCGCGGCCGCGTCTTCGCCGTCGCAGACCGGTGGCGCCGCAGTGTCGATCCCGGAAGATGCGCTGATCATCGTTCCGGTGCGTAACATGATTCTGTTCCCGGGCATGATTCTGCCGCTTAACATTGGGCGAGAGACCACGATCGCGGCCGCCCAGCAAGCCGCGCGCAACGAACGTCCGATCGGGTTGCTGTTGCAGCGGGATCCGTCCAACGACAATCCCGGACCCGATGACGTGCACCGGGCCGGCACGGTCGCGCAGATTCTGCGCTACGTGACGACACCGGACGGCGGGCATCATCTCATCTGCCAGGGGCAGGAGCGCTTCGTCGTGCGCGAGTTCCTTCCCGGCTATCCATTTCTCGTCGCCCGCATCGAGCGTATTACCGACGGCGCGCAGGCAAGCCAGGACATCGAAGCGCGCTTCATTCAGCTCAGGCGGCGTGCATCGGAGGCGCTCGAGCTTCTGCCACAGACGCCGACGGAACTGGTGTCTGCGCTGCAGGGGATCACGTCGCCCGGCGGTTTGGCGGACATGGTCGCCGGGTTCCTGGACATCAAGCCTGCAGAGAAGCAGCAGATCCTCGAAACCTTCAACGTCGAGAAGCGTCTGGACCGCGTGCTGGAGCTGCTCGCCGAGCGCATTGAGGTGCTCAAGATCTCGAAGGAGATCGGCGAGCGCACCAAGGCTAGCGTCGACCAGCGTCAGCGCGAGTTCATGTTGCGCGAGCAGATGAAGACCATCCAGAAGGAGCTGGGCGAAGGCGATGACGACCCGGGCGCGGAGGCCGCCGAGCTGGAGAAGGCTGTCGCCGAGGCGGGAATGCCGGAAGAGGTCGAGGCACACGTCCGCAAGGAGCTCAAGCGTCTGGCACGCATGTCCGAGCAGTCCGCCGAATACTCCATGGCACGGACTTATATCGACTGGCTGATCGAGCTGCCCTGGAAGATAGAGACCGAAGAAAAGATCGACCTCGCGGATGCGCGGCGCATCCTGGACGAGGACCACTTCGGCCTCGACAAGATCAAGAAGCGCATCCTCGAATTTCTCGCGGTGCGCAAGCTCAACCCGGCCGGTCACAGCCCGATCCTGTGCTTTGTCGGCCCGCCGGGTGTGGGCAAGACCTCGCTCGGCCAGAGCATCGCCAAGGCGCTGGGGCGCAAGTTCGTCCGCGTGGCGCTGGGCGGTGTGCACGACGAGGCCGAAATTCGCGGCCATCGCCGCACGTATGTGGGCGCGTTGCCGGGCAACATCATCCAGGCGATCAAGAAGGCCGGCAGCCGCGACTGCGTGATGATGCTGGACGAGATCGATAAGCTCGGCCACGGCTTCCACGGCGATCCGTCTTCGGCCTTGCTGGAGGTGCTCGATCCGGAGCAGAACTTCGCTTTCCGGGATGCCTACCTCGGGGTTCCGTTCGACCTCTCGCGGGTGACCTTCATCACCACCGCGAACGTGCTCGACACGATTCCGGGGCCGTTGCGCGACCGTATGGAAGTGATCCAGCTCCCCGGCTATACCGAAGAGGAGAAGCTGCAGATCGCCAGGAAGTATCTGGTCAAGCGCCAGCTCGAGCGCAATGGACTGTCGGCGGAGAAGCTCGAGATCACCGACGAGGCGATTCAGAGCGTCATCCACGACTACACGCGCGAGGCGGGAGTACGCAACCTCGAGCGCGAGATCGGTGCCATCGTGCGCAGCGCGGCCGTCAAGATCGCCGAGGGTAACGTGGACAAGGTGCGTGTCGATAGCGGCGACTTGCAGGAGATATTGGGTCCGTCCCGGTTCGAGGGCGAGATCGCACAACGCACGAGTGTGCCGGGTGTTGCTACCGGGTTGGCGTGGACGCCGGTGGGTGGCGACATCTTGTTCATCGAGGCGAGCCGCACGCCCGGCAATGGCAAGCTGATCCTTACCGGTCAGCTCGGCGATGTGATGAAGGAGAGCGCGCAAGCGGCGCTGACCTTGGTGAAGTCACGGGCTGAAGGCCTGGGCATCGATGCAGCGACGTTGGAGAAATCGGACATCCATGTCCACGTTCCGGCTGGGGCCATCCCGAAAGATGGACCGAGCGCAGGCGTGGCGATGTTCATGGCGCTTACTTCGCTGCTGACGAACCGCGTGGTGCGCAACGATACCGCGATGACCGGCGAGATCAGCCTGCGCGGACTGGTATTGCCCGTGGGCGGGATCAAAGAGAAGGTCCTCGCTGCCATGCGGGCCGGCATCACCACTGTGATGCTACCCAAGCGCAACCAGAAGGATCTGCAGGATGTACCTGAGGAAGCGCGCCGGAAGCTCCAGTTCATTCCTCTGGAGACGGTGGACGACGCGGTGAGGACGGCGTTGGTCGAAAAGGCAGCGCCGAAGCCGGAACCGCTGCTGGCCGACTAGCCGCTTCCTCTTTCCTCTCGCGAGGGGGGAGGGGGCAGTTGTCCTGCACCATCATCGACGCCCCGGAGCTTTCTCCGGGGCGTTTCTTTTGGGTCGTTCGTAGCCTGGACGAAGCGAGGCGTAGTCCGGGCCGCCCTGTGAATTTTGTAATGCATCAACGAGTCAAAGGAGCCTCCGACCGTACAGCGATCACAACAGAAAACGCACCACGGACGGACCAGACCATGACAACCAAGACCCTCATCAGCCTGCTGATCGGAGCCCTGCTAGCCGCTGCCGCCTCCGCCTACGCCGAGGAGAGCCGGATCCAGGTTGCCATGGAAGACGGAAAGACGCGCGCCCAGTTCAGCGTTGGCGATTCTCGCTGTGTTCTGGCTGACGACCAGATCCGCTGCAGCAGCATCGCCAAGTAAGCGGCCCAGTTCCGAACCGATCACCCGATTACTCCTCCCTGAGCGATTCGGCCTGCCTCTGGCAGGCCATTTTTTTGTGGTGGAGCCAGGCGCTACTGCACAAGCGATTTAATGCAAAAGCCCACTGGCCAAATCGCTCGTATCATGATTTCTACCTTCGCCCCTGCGCGGCTCGGAGCGCCACCGGACCCTGGCTTCACTTTTTCGCGTCTCTTAGGGCCACCAGCTTGTCGGCGACCTTCTTCGAGAACTCTTCGTACAACCAATCCATACGCATAGCGTCTTGGCCGCCCGCGAATCCTCCGAGTGCGTAGGACGTCTTCACTTTGAATTCGTAGACTGCTTCATCCCCTTCTTGTCTCAGGATGATGCTATCGCCGTTCAAGTGATCGTCCCCCGCCATGAACCCCCACATCACTGCACTGAACGTACCGCGAACACGGACATCAGTTACGAACACCTTCAGGCGGAAATCCCCATCGGGCGCGATCAGTCCCTTGGCCTTCAAGGCGCGGTCGAGTGTCCTCGAAAGAGTCGCTGAATCGAATTTGACATCGTCGGCCAGTTGCTCCTTGGCTTTCGGGGATAACTCCACAGAGAAGCTTTCTAACGCCCTGACGGTGGGTTTGGGCTTGTTCGTCGCGTCTGACTCGAGTACTTGGGACGCGCAGGCGGTCAGCAACGACAGTACCCCGAGAAACGCGAAGCTCCGCAGTTGATTCATGACTTCTCTCCCTTGGCAGCGCCAGTAGACATGGGTGTGCGCTACACGTTGGTGCGCACCGGACCCAGATTAGGAGAAGACTACTTACGGATCGCATACGCGGGGGTTACGGATTGGACACGAATGGTTCCGCGCTGCGTTTTTCGCTCCGGCCGAACGGCAAAAAAGCTTTCCGGGTTGCCTGGAGGGAGCGAAGGGCCGTCCGCGGCACGTCGATGGCCTTGGGTTGGGCGCTCCAGCCAGGTTGCGAGAGGCAGGGCCTCACCGACGGCCCCAAAAAGAAAACCCGCCGCTAGTGCGGCGGGCGCGAACTTGCTTCCTCCCGAATCACGCGGCACGCCATCGTTGATCGTTGTTCTAGGCCAGGGCAAGTCGCTCTTGCGCTCGCCTTCATCCGCATGTGATCCGCCCGCATACTACACCGAAACGTCGCCAGGTTGCGACCTACGCCCGGTGGATTTGACTTTTTTTGCTGCCTCCTGGCTATGATTCCTACCGGCGTCGTCGATAGAGGGGTTGGGGTTAGACGCCTACGGGGAAAGCCAAGATGCTCAAATTCGTGATGCTGCTGTCTGCCTGTGCCCTCTCGTTCATCAGTCCCGCGTCAGGCGCGGACACCGATTCCGAGAAGGTAGGCGTTGCCTGGGGTATTTGGGCCGACCAGGATCAGACCAACGTCTACGCCTTTCTCAAAAACAATGAGTTCAAGTTTCGACATCGGGGCCAAGGCAAACCCGCTGCCCTGGAGGGAGCCTGGAAGACGGCCCTTGGCGCATGCTGGTCAGACAAGAACAGAGAGCAAACGGGAAACGTGCTGATCTACGTGAATACGATGCAGTGTTGCATGACAGCAGAGTTCCTGGGAAGCAACCTCGTGCTGACGTACGTCTGGGACAAACCCCCAGGGGCTGCCAACAGCTCAGACCCGGATCGCTTCTGCCAGAACCGCGTCTTGAGAAAGCTGCAGTCGATGCCTAGCAACTAGTCAGGGGGCAGGGGATACCGCGCTACGATCCGAGGGGGGTCTCAGCTGCGCATGAACGCCGGGCCCCAAAGGTTCAACGTACGCTCTTCGTGCTTCCAGGAGCGTTTCACCACTTCGTCCGGCATGATCTCCAGCTCGGCGGAAATCTCGACCAGGTAACCCTGCGGGTCCTGGATCATGAAGAACAGATTGTTCCCCGGCCCGTGTCGCCCGGGCCCCCACCACAGTTTGATGTTCAACGTCGCTAGATGGTCGGCCCAATCCCGGATGTCGTTCCAGCAGGTGGTCTCGTAGGCGTGATGGTCAGGCCGTGTCTCCGGGCAGCGGAACGCCCCGAAACTATGGTGTTCGGGATCCGAGCGGAAGAATCCGACCGTTGGCTCGGTTCGCGCGTCGTCCTCGAAGACGTAGTCCGACACAACGAACCCTAAGTCCTGTTCGTAGAACCGCAGCATCGCAGGAAGCGCACTCGAGGCCACGACGACGTGTTGCAGGCGCCCTGGGAGTTCGCTTGCTGGCAAGCTCCCTTGCGCGGGCGCTGGGATATCGGCGCGCGGGAGCCCAAACACAGCCAAGCGCCCGTCTGGATCACGCACCGCGAACGCTCCAGGCGCAAAGACGGCGCTCGGGCTCGCGAGCGGTTCTATTCTGCGCCGCACGACGTGCCGCTTGAACGCGTCGAGCTGATCGGTCGTTTGGACCCTGAACGCTATGAACGGCTGCGCTCCCCGCAGGCCCCGGCCGATGAGAATCCTTCGAGCTCGGGCCTGCAGCAGGACACTGCCATCCTCCAGCTCCGTCGGGGTCATGCCAAGCGCGTTTCGATAAAAGCTGACCAAAGCAGCCGGGTCGTCGCTGTCGAGACGTATGTGGTCCAGCTGCGCAGGCCATAGCGGGCTTTTATCGAGCATCTACAACTCCTCCGGCACGTGTTCCTGACTTACATCGTTGGCCGCTGCATCTGACACTTCACTGGTGGCACGTTGCTCCTTGCCTCGATGAGCGCATCGGTCTTCCAACCATAGCCGGTGCCCTCCGCGTCGTGCTTCACGCCCGGTTGCCCGGCCTTGGCAAAGCTCATGACGTACACCGGAACGAGCATTTGATGATCTTCCGCGCGCATCCAGGATTCGCCGGTGGGCCCCAGGTACTTCATCCCCTCGAGCGCGTAAGCAACCTTAAGCGGGTCGGTTGTGCCGGTCTTGTTCATGGCCTCGGCCAACATCCCGAGGACGCGAAACGGAGGCAGGTAGGCCATATCCGACACTGATTTGTACCGAGCCTCATATTGCACCAGCTTCTTCTCCCACATCTCGTCGGCGGCATTGATGTGCCAGGAATAGATCGACTTGACCCGGTCCGCCCCAGCGGGCCCTATCGCAGCAGGCGTGCCGAAGAACGCAGCCAGTAAGGTGTAGTACATCGCCTTTAGACCGGCTTCGTTGCTCGCCTTGATGAGCAGCGACAAATCGTTCCCCCAGTTTCCGGTGAGGACGCTGTCGGCCCCGGAAGCGCGGATCTTGGCCACATAAGGGGAGAAATCCTTCACTTTGCCGAGCGGGATGAGGTCGTCTCCCACGATCTGGATGTCGGGGCGTTTCGCCGCCAGCATTTCCCTCGCCGCCTTGCTGACCGACTGGCCGTACGCGTAGTCCTGGTTGATCAAGTAGACCTTGCTGACCGCGCGCTCCTTTGCCATCGAGTCGGTCAGGGCGTTCATCTGCATATCCGTGTGGGCTTCGAAGCGGAAATGCCAGAAGCTGCATTTGGATTCCGTGAGCGCGGGGTCGAGAGCGTTGAAATCAAGGAACAGGATCGGACGGTCCGGGTTGCGGGCGTTGTACTTCCCTACGGCGTCGCTGAGCGCGTGGGCCACACTGGAAATAGTTGCTGCAACATAGCGGATGTCCTGATCGGTCACCTGCTTGAGGATGACCAGCGAGTCCTGCGGGTTCCCCTTGTTGTCGAACGGCACGATCTCGAGCTTGCGCCCCCCGAGGACTCCGCCCTGCGCGTTGATCGCATCGGCCGCGGCGTTGAACACCTTCAGCTGCTCCTCTCCTTGGAACGCGAACGTTCCGCTCAACGCGGTCATGAAAGCGATTTTGATCGTGTCGGCAGCCAGGGCGCCGCCGAGTTGAAGCAGTAAGGCGGCTCCGCCCGTCAGGCGAATAAGCGTGGAGAACATGTATGCCTCCGCAGTGGTGGTGGGGAATTACACCGGCGCGTCGTAGGGTGGAGAGCGAGTCTAGCCGTAGGAAAGTGCCCGCGACACTCGCCTATGCCCCCATCGCATTCTAAGCCTACGGGATGGCCCAGCCGCCTACAAGGCCGGGGGTCCGACGGCGGCGCGGCTCCCAGGAAGCCACTGAGGTGTTTCTTCGCGCCGATGTGAATTTCTCACACGTCCGCCGGTAATGCGTCAACGAGTCAAAGAGGTCCCCAACCGTACAGTGGTAACAACGCAAAACGCACCACGGACGGACCCAGACCATGACAACCAAGACCCTCACCAACCTGCTGATCGGAGCGCTTCTGGCCGCTGCCGCCTCCGCATATGCCGACGAGAGCCGCATCCAGGTTGCCATGGAAGACGGCAAGACGAGCGCCCAGTTCACGGTTGGCGATTCGCACTGTGTGCTAATCGACGATCAGATCCGCTGCAGCCGTATCGCCAAGTAAGTATCCAACCTAGCCCGGAGGACGAAGACGATGACGACCAAGACTCTGAGTAGCCTGATTGTCGCCGGCGTGCTGGCCACTTCGGCCGCTGCCGCCGTGCAGGTGATCGATCCGACGATGGGGTCGGCACCGGCTCCTGCGGTCAGCTCGGTGAGCGCCGGGCCGGCCGCTTCCGACGAGGCGCTATTTCTTCTTCGATCCAGCGCGACCCGTGGCGTTGTGACGCAGCGGCCGGCGGGGATCGTTCGCATTACCCGATAGCCATCGATCTCTTCTCACCTCCCTGAGAGTTCGGACCTGCCTCGCGGCAGGTCATTTTTTTGGGTGCTCCTCCGTGCAGGCTGGCGAAGTGGTCTAGGAGACCGAGCTGCCCGCAGGTTTCGCCGTGCCCCGGTGGGCCAGAGCGCTTCCGTATTGGGATGCGTCCCACGTGTATCGCTGCACTGCGCAATAGATCCTGCGGGCCCGCGCTGGAGACAACGCCCCGAAAGCTTTAGAGTGGGCGCTGCGCTTCGCGGCACGGCCGGACGAGGGGCCGGCGCACCAAAAAACTTGGAGGAGAAGACAGCATGAGTATGGAAGAGCAGCTCAAGGCTGCTGCACTCGAATATCACCGATTACCTACACCGGGAAAGATCTCGGTTGTTCCGACCAAAGGCCTCATCAACCAGCGCGACCTCGCGCTCGCCTACTCACCGGGTGTGGCCTACGCGTGCAAGGCAATCGAGGCCGATCCCGCGCTGGCGGCAGAACTCACCTCCCGCGCCAATCTGGTGGGCGTGATCACCAATGGCACGGCGGTGCTCGGGCTGGGCAACATCGGCCCGCTGGCCGGCAAGCCGGTGATGGAAGGGAAGGCCTGCCTGTTCAAAAAGTTTGCCGGCATCGATGTGTTCGACATCGAGCTGAACGAGCACGACCCCCAGAAGCTGGTCGACATCATCGCCGCCCTGGAACCTACTCTGGGCGGAATCAACCTCGAAGACATCAAGGCGCCCGAGTGCTTCTACGTCGAGCAGAAGCTGCGTGATCGACTGAAGATCCCGGTCTTCCACGATGACCAGCATGGCACCGCTATCATCGTGGGCGCGGCCGTGACCAACGGCCTGAAAGTCGTCGGCAAGCGGTTCGACAAAGTCAAGCTGGTGTGCTCGGGTGCAGGCGCATCCGCCATTGCGTGCCTCGATCTGCTGGTGCGTCTGGGCCTGAACCGCGACAACGTGTTCGTATGCGACAGCAAGGGCGTGATCTACCAGGGCCGCGAGCCGAACATGGAGCCGAACAAGGCCCGCTACGCGCGCAAGACGGACGCACGCACACTCGCCGATGTAATGCCCGGTGCGGACATCTTCCTCGGACTCTCGAGCGCGGGTGCGCTCAAGGCGGAAGCGATCAAGAAGATGGCGGACCAGCCGCTGATCCTGGCACTGGCCAATCCCACGCCGGAGATCATGCCGGAGGAGGCAAAGGCCGTCCGCCCCGACTCCATCATTGCGACCGGGCGCTCGGACTACGTCAACCAGGTCAACAACGTTTTGTGCTTCCCGTTTATTTTCCGCGGCGCGCTGGACGTGGGCGCAACGCGCATCACGGACGAGATGAAGCTCGCGTGCGTGAAGGCTATCGCCGAGCTGGCTCAGGCCGAGCAGTCGGACGTCGTCGCGATGGCCTACGAGGGAGAGGAGCTCAGCTTCGGTCCCGAATACATCATCCCCAAGCCGTTCGATCCACGGCTGATCATCAAGATCGCGCCGGCTGTCGCGAAGGCGGCCATGGACAGCGGTGTGGCGACGCGGCCCATTGCCGATCTGGACGCTTACAGGGTGCGGTTGACGCAGTTCGTATACCACTCCGGGCTCGCGATGAAGCCGGTGTTCGCCTTGGCCAAGCAGCACCCGCGCCGCGTCATCTTC
>JBGPPC010000028.1:0-22545 GCA_041488355.1 Gammaproteobacteria bacterium | reverse complement strand
GTCGTCCTGCGCGCGTCGAACACGCCTGCCACGACGCATCCGGTCTTCTGCTTTTCCGGCCGTCCGGCTTTTATGCTAAATTCCAACTGGAGCTCCTGTTTTCATCAATGAATTTAATCCCTTAAAGAGCGGCAATTATCACGTCAGCGCTCCCGAAAAGTCAAAGCGTTCCGGCGCGTAGATGGCTCTGGCCATGATCTTTATCCGCTCGACGCTACGTGAGTTCAGCGCCGCCGGCATTGCGGTGTTCCTCGTCCTTCTGGTCGTTGTCTTCACGACACAGTTGATCCGGTTCCTGGGGTTCGCGGCGAGTGGCCGCATCCCGGCCGATGCCGTGCTCATCCTGCTCGGATTCTCCGCGCTTGGATACCTTCCCGTGCTGCTGTCCGGAACGCTGTTTGGCTCAGTGCTGTTGACCGTGACCCGTGCCTATCGCGATTCCGAGATGATAGTTTGGCAAAGTTCCGGTGTCGGGCTGCTCGGCTGGTTCAAGCCGGTCCTGATGTATGCGGTCCCCATCGTGGTGCTCGTCGCGGTGTTCAGCTTCTACTTGACACCCTGGGCCATCGGAAAGACCGAGGAGTATCGCCATCAGCTGGAGAATCGAGACGACGTTTCGGCGGTAGCTCCCGGTGTATTCAAGGAGTCGAAGAACGGCGATCGCGTGTTTTTCGTCGAGAAAGTCAGCTCCGACCTGAGCCAGGTGGCCAACATCTTCGTGCACTCGGCGCAGAACGGCCGGCAGGGGGTGATGGTCGCCAAGCGCGGCTTCACGGAACTGGCCGAGAACGGCGACCGCTACCTCGTTCTGCTCAACGGCCGGCGCTACGAGGGGACGCCAGGGCAGGCAGACTATCGGATCGAGCGTTTCGAGCGCTATTCGCTGCGCATCCAGCAGAACGAGGCCAAGGCGGTATTCTTCCCGACGCAAAAGTCGCGGCCCACGAGCCGACTCTTGGAAGATCCTACACGGCTCAATCTGTCCGAGCTGACTTGGCGCATCGCCCTGCCGGTGTCGGCGTTGATCCTGGCCTTGCTGGCATTGCCCCTCTCCGTCGTAAGCCCGCGCAGCGGCCGCGTCGTCAACGTGCTGACTGCGCTGTTTCTCTTCTTTCTGTATATCAACTTGCTCAACATCTTCCAGGCGTGGGTCGCGAAGGGCGACGTGAATTTCTGGGTCGGTGTGTCGACTGTTCACGTAGCCATGGCGCTAGTGCTGGCCTTGATGCTGTATCGCCGTGTCTACGGTGCCCGCTTCCGGCTGCGGCGCTCCCGATGAGGATCCTGCGCCGCTATATCTCGCGCCAGATCTTCGGCGGCATCCTCTTGGTGCTGACCGGCTTGATCATGCTGTTCTGCTTCTTCGATCTGATCTACGAGCTCAGGGATGTCGGAACTGAGGGGTACCAGCTGTATGCTGCGCTCACGTACGTCGCGCTCAGCATCCCGGGGCATCTTTACGAGCTGCTGCCGGTGGCTGCATTGATCGGGACGCTGTTCGCGCTGGCGCAACTGGTCATCCACTCCGAGTACGCCGTGATGCGAACTTCGGGGGTTTCGATCCTCGACATGGCTTTTACCCTGCTGCGTACCGGCGTGGTATTCGCAGTAGCAACGTTCGTGACTGGCGAGTTCCTGGCGCCGCTGTCCGAGGAAGCGGCCAAGAAACTGCGCTTGGAGCAGACCAGCAGTGTAGTGGCCCAGGCGTTCCGCTCGGGGTTGTGGGTCAAGGACGACGAGAGCTTCGTCAACGTCGCGCGCGTGCTGTACGACGCGACGCTCCAGGACGTGCGCATATACGAGTTCGACGACCAGTATCGCCTGCGAACCATCAGCCAGGCGCGCCAGGGGAAATACGTGCGCTCGAATCTGTGGCGCTTGACCGACGTGGTGCAGACTCATTTCGAAGAGTCGCGTACCTCGGTGGAGCACACCGCCGAGCAGGACTGGCATTCCGTCCTCACCCCCAGCGTGCTGAGCGTGCTGCTGGTGCCGCCCGAGAAGATGTCGTTGTGGACGCTGTATTCCTATGTTCGTCACCTGCGCGAGAACCGGCAGGAATCGACTCGTTACGAGATTGCACTGTGGAACAAGATCATCTATCCGTTCGCAGTACTGGTGATGATGGTGTTGGCGTTACCCTTCGCTTACCTGAATGTACGAGAGGGCGGAGTGAGCACTAAGATCTTCGCCGGCATCATGCTGGGTCTGAGCTTCCACCTGATCAGTCGGCTGTTCGGACACCTGGGCCAGCTGGCGGCGTGGCCGCCGATCCTCGCAGCCTTCGTGCCGACAGGTGTGTTCCTGGCGCTAGCGATCCTCATGCTCCGGCGCTTGGAGCGGCGCTAGATGGCACAGGCCGCGCCTGCTGCTTCTCACCGCGCGCGGTAGATTCGACTCCCGATCAGCCTATCGTGTAGAAACTGGCGCTCTCGGTCTACAAGGCCCCACCAGAACCCCGCGCCCAGCAGTGACACACTCCATATGGCGAGCAGGAAGCGGCCCGCTGCCTCGCGCGTGGACAGCGTAGAACCATCCTGACGCGCGACCCGAATACGCCAGGTCTTCATCGCCAGGGTCTGCCCGCCGCGGCGCCAGCAGTACCCGAAGTAGACGCTAGTCACGCCCAGGAGCCAGAGCTGAAACAACGCGTGCAAGATCGGAGTGCGCACGGCGTGCGTCAGGGCCAGAAACAGGTATGCGGCGATGAAGAGCACGGGCAGCAGCAGAATCGCTTCATAAGCAAGGCTTGCAAAGCGTCGGAGAAGACCGGCAATGCGAAGCGGAGCCTGTGGCGTGGCTAGAGTGCCCACGTCGGTGGGCGAGGCGAGCGACACTTGCCGCCCTAATCTCGAGTCAGCGTCTTCGCGGGTTGATTGGCGGGACGTGCCGGAGGGACCTGGCGGAGGCGTTTTTTCTCCTCCTCTGTCAGACCTTCGTACTCCTTCCACTTGCGGTGGATCGCCTCCCGCTTCTCGGGAGGCATATCCCTCAGCTTCTTGTAGCGGTCGCGCACCTGCGTGCGCTGTTCCGGAGTCATGCTGGCCCACTGCTTCATCCGCGATTGGAGCCGCTCCTGCTGCTGGGGCGTCATCTTGGGGTAGTGCTGAGCGATCCCGATCCACTTGTCGCGGCGAGCGCCTTCGATCCTCGGCCACTCCTCCGCCAGCGGCGCCAGTATGCGTTGCTGCTCGGGTGAGAGCTGTGCCCAATCTGGCCCGCGCTCCTCCTTCGGGCTCTTGCCAGCATGCACTTCTGCCGCCAGGCCCAGGAACAGCAAGAGGAAAGCGAAAACTAGTCGGTTGTGTGATGGTACAACCAAACCTCGAACCCCGTGTCCAGATAGGCGGTAACCGGAAGCTCGTCCGACAGAACCTGCGCGTCGAGTTCCGCATAGTCCGGCTGCGGGGACGGCTGCTGCTGCCAGACAAGCAGGATGGACAACCCCAGGATTAGAGCAAACAGGGGCACGAGCACACGGCGGTTGAGAAAGCGGGAAGGACCAGCCGGCAAAAGCTCGGATTCCCCGAGATGCGCGCGCGACAATGCAGCGTCGCGCGCCAAGCGGAGGCGGTAAAGCGTCCCCGGCGGCAAGCAGTCCAAGCCCTCGTCCAGCCTGCGTGCGAGATTCTCCGCGAAATCCTGTTCGTTCATATCTCGATTCCTCTGGCCTTGAGGAATGCCGCCAATGCATGAGCTGCCCGGGAGCAGTGAGTCTTTACACTACCTTCGGAGCAACCCATCGCGGCGGCGGTTTCCTGTACATCCAGATCTTCCCAGTAACGCAGGAGAAAAGCCTCTCGTTGACGTGCCGGCAGGCCCTTCAGACCGTCCTCAATCAACCCGAGCACCTGCGAGCGCTCAAGCGCCTGTACCGGTCCTGCAAGCACACCGGGCCCTTCAGTCACCTCCACGGTGTCGAGCGGATCGTGATCGTCTTCGTCCTGCTTGCGCTGTAGCGAGGACAGCAAAACTGTCCACAGCGACCTTACTCTTTGCCGGCGATAGTAATCCCGGATACCGTTTTGCAGTATCCGTTGGAACAACAACGGAAGCTCCGCCGCAGGCTTCCCGGCGTACTTCTCCGCCAGCTTGAGCATGGCGTCCTGCACCAGGTCGAGAGCCAGATGCTCGTCGCGAACTGCGAAGACCGCCTGTTTAAAAGCCCGGCGCTCGACTTCGGCGAGGAAGGTCGCGAGCTCTTTTTCTGTCGCCAGAGGAAGGTGCCCGTTGGTTCTTGGCGCGCGAAGGCCGCCAGCAGGCTGAATGTTAACAAATCGACCTCGGGACGTGCATTCAGATGTGGGATACAGCCGAATCAATGGGCTAACTTCCTGTTAGCGCGCGAGTTTGTTGAACGTCTCTCGGCCGTTTACAATACCGCACTTCTTCCTGCGTGATGCTTCGTGGATCTCACCCACCACTTCCTCATCGCCATGCCTAGCATGGTCGATACCAACTTCGCCAAGTCGCTCACCTACATCTGTGAGCACAATGAACAGGGAGCCCTGGGGGTCGTGGTCAATCGCCCGATCGACATGACGCTCAAGACTCTGTTCGAGCAGATCGACATCCCGCTGCGCGACGACATGCGGAGCCGCCTGCCCGTGTACTTCGGCGGACCGGTTCAGGTGGATCGCGGGTTCGTTTTGCATCGTCCACCCGGTGACTGGGAGTCGACTCTGTCCATCAATGCTCAGATCGGCCTGACTACCTCCCGCGACATTCTCCAGGCGGTGGGCGAGGGGCGTGGGCCGCAACAGCTCCTGGTTTCGCTGGGCTACGCTGGCTGGGCCCCTGGACAACTGGAACAGGAACTGAGCCAGAACGCGTGGCTTACGGTAGGCGCCGATCTGGATGTGATTTTCGAGCTGCCGGCGGAGCAACGCCTCACCGCTGCGATGAGCCTGTTGGGAATCGACCTGGCCCAGCTTTCCGATGACGTCGGTCATGCGTGATTGCGTAGCAGCTCTCAAGCGCTGAGTGCACAGTGAGGACTGCCCGTGTCGCCCAGCCTCGCCACTCGGCGCTCCGTGCTCGGGCCTCCGGGACTGTCTTGGCTTTCGATTTTGGTACACGGCGCATAGGCGTCGCCGTGGGCGAACTGGGACTCGGCATCGCTCATCCCCTGGAGACGATCAGCGCTGTGTCCGATCGCGCGCGCCTGGAGGAGATCGGGGTGCTGATCCGGGAGTGGGCACCAGTGCTCTTGGTCGTGGGCCTGCCCTCGCACATGGACCGCACCGAACACGCGCTCAGCGCGCGCTGCCGCCGCTTTGCTGCCCAGCTCGAACGAGGCTTTGGGATCGACACGCGCCTGGTAGACGAGCGGTTGACTTCCGCCGCCGCTGCAGAGTCGCTGGCGGCGGCAGGCGTGCGGGGTCATCGTCAGAAGGCGTTGCTCGACCAAATCGCTGCTGTGCATATTCTGCAAACCTTCTTCACAGGGCGCGATGACGCTGCCTGACGCCGAAGACTTGATCGCCAAACTCGCGGAGCAGATCCGGCGCGATGCCGGTCCGAGAGTGGCGCTGGTGGGGATCTACACGGGTGGAGTGTGGATCGCGGAGCGTTTGCACCAGATGCTGGGGCTGTCTACGCCCATGGGCACCATCGATGTGGCGTTCTATCGCGACGACTACAAGAGGACCGGATTGCGCGCCGGTGTCAGGCCTTCTGATATTCCGTTTCAGGTCGAGGACGCCGACATCATATTGGTGGACGACGTGCTCTACACCGGGCGCACGATCCGCGCGGCATTGAACGAGATCTTCGACTATGGGCGTCCCACTTCCATCCGGTTGGCCGCTCTGGTCGATCGGGGCGGCCGACAACTTCCGATTTGCCCGCAGTTCGTGGGCGCAGAGGTGGAGATCGCGTCTGACCAGACCATCGAGCTGCGCCGCGACCAATCGGGGCGGTTCAACCTTACTTTGATAGCGGGCAGCACGTGAGAGACCCATGAACACCGACCTCCAGATCGGCGCCGGGGGCAAACTCCAACACCTCCTCACGATCGAGGGTTTGCCCCCGGAGATCCTGCTGCAGATCCTGGACACTGCGCGTTCCTTCGTTTCCGTGACGGAGCGCGAGGTCAAGAAAGTACCGCTGCTGCGCGGCAAGGCCATATTCAACTTGTTTTTTGAACCCAGCACACGCACTCGTACCACGTTCGAAATCGCGGCCAAGCGACTGTCGGCGGATGTCGTGAACCTCAATATCGCGACTTCCTCCCAGACCAAAGGCGAGACACTGCTGGATACGGTCGCCAATCTCACTGCCATGCACGCCGACATGTTCATCGTGCGTCATGGTGAAAGCGGCGCCGCGCACCTTATTGCACGCAACGTGGGCCCCCACATTCACGTGATCAACGCGGGCGACGGGCGTCACGCCCATCCTACTCAGGCGCTGCTGGACATGTTCACCATCCGCCACTACAAGGGCGGGTTCAATGACCTGCGGGTAGCCATCGTCGGCGACATCCTCCACTCTCGCGTCGCGCGTTCTGAGATCCATGCGCTCACGACGCTGGGTGTGCCGGAGGTTCGCGTGATCGGGCCGCGCACGTTGCTGCCGCGTCAGGTCCAGAACCTCGGGGTCCAGGTGTTTCACGACATGGAAGCCGGCCTGAAGGATGTGGACGTGGTGATGATGCTGCGCCTACAGCACGAGCGCATGAATGGTTCGCTGCTGCCAAGCGCAGGAGAGTTCTTCAAATCCTACGGGCTGACCCCCGAGAAGCTCGCCCGTGCCAAGCCCGACGCCATCGTGATGCACCCGGGCCCGATGAACCGCGGCGTGGAGATCGACTCGGCTGTGGCCGATGGTCGCCAGTCGGTCATCCTGGCGCAGGTGACTTTCGGCATCGCCGTGCGCATGGCGGTCATGGGCATCCTCGCAGGCAATTGATGGCGACATCGCGTCTGCGGCATCCTGCGTTCAGCACGGTTCAGAGCCTGATTGCACACGGCTGATCTATGTACATCCAGATCAAGAATGGAAGACTGATCGACCCCGCCGCCGGCAGCGAGCGCGCGCAGGATCTCTTTATCGCGGATGGGAGGATCGCGGCAGTAGGCGCGGCGCCGCCCGCGTTCAAGCCCGACCGGGTGGTGAATGCGTCGGGACTGGCGGTCTCGCCCGGCCTGGTCGATCTCTCAGCGCGCCTGCGCGAGCCCGGCCTCGAGTACAAGGCTACGCTCGAGAGCGAGATGCAGGCCGCGGTGGCCGGCGGTGTCACCAGCCTGGTATGCCCTCCGGACACCGATCCACCGCTGGACGAGCCGGGCCTGGTTGAAATGCTCAAGTTCCGCGCCCGCAGCCTCGACCAGGCCCGAGTCTACCCGCTCGGAGCACTGACGCAGGGGCTCAAAGGCGAGCGCCTTACTGAGATGGCGGAGCTGCACGATGCGGGGTGCGTGGCGTTCGGCCAGCCCGGTACCACGATGACCGACAATCAAGTGTTGATGCGGTCGATGGAATACGCAACGACCTTCGGGTTCGCGGTGTGGTTGCGCCCCCAGGACGCGACTTTGTCGCACGGCGGCGTAGCCCACGACGGCGAAGTGGCGACGCGATTGGGACTGGCCGGCATCCCGGTGTGTGCCGAAACCGTCGCCCTGTCCGCTATTTTGATCCTCGCGCGCGAGACCGGTGCGCGCATCCACCTTTGTCGCCTCTCCAGCGCCGAGGGTGTCGAGATGGTGCGCCAAGCCAAACGGACGGGCATGGCTATCACCAGTGACGTGTCCGCGCACCACGTGCACTTCAGCGACAGGGATATCGGCTACTTCGACTCCAACTGCAACCTGATCCCTCCGCTGCGCGACATGCGGGATCGAGACGCTCTGCGCGTGGGGTTGATTGATGGCACGATCGACGCCATATGCTCTGACCATACGCCGGTAGATGACGACGCGAAGCAACTGCCCTTCGCGGAGGCCGAGCCAGGCGCAACCGGGCTGGAATTGCTGTTGCCGCTGACCCTCAAATGGGCCCGCGAGGCGCGCGTGTCGTTGCCAGCCGCGCTCGCGCGCGTTACCACTCATCCTCTCCGCGTCCTAGGTTTGCCGACCGCGTCGATAACGCCAGGGGAGATCGCGGACTTGTGCGTGTTTGACCCCGAGGTCTGGTGGCGGGTAGAGCCGGCGGTCTTACGCAGTCAAGGCAAGAACACCCCGATGCTCGGTTTGGAACTGCAGGGCCGCGTGCGCTACACATTGATCGGCGGCAGGATCGTCTTCGATACACCCTCTTGAAGCATGAAGGACGTTTGCGAGTGACCAATCCCTTACTCGATTTTTCGAAGCTGCCCCGGTTCGCCGATATCAAGCCCGAGCATGTGACGCCAGCCGTGGACTATCTGTTGCAGGACAATCGCGCCCTGATCGAGCGCGTCGCCACGGCCGTTGATGAGCCGACCTGGGACAGCTTCGTCGCGACGTTGGACGATGCGAACGAGCGCCTGGCGCGCGCCTGGGGTCAGGTGGCGCACCTCAACGCGGTGATGAACAGTCCACAGCTGCGCGAAGTCTATAACGCCAACCTTCCCAGGATCAGCCAGTACCATACGGAGCAGTCCCAGGACGAGCGCCTGTATGCCAAGTTCAAGGCGCTGCGCGCGGCACCTGCGTTCGATCGCCTCGACCGCGAGCAGCGGAAAATCGTCGACAACGAGCTGCGCGACTTCCGCCTGGGGGGTGCCGAGCTCCCTCCAGAGCTGAAAGCCGAGTTCAAACAGGTTCGCAGTCAGCTCGACAAGCTCTCCTCGCGCTTCAATGACAACCTGCTGGACGCCACCAACGCCTTCGCGCACTACGTCACTGACCGGGCGGCACTGGAGGGGATCCCAGAAGACGTGGTGGAAGCGGCGCGCGCTGCGGCCCAGGGTGACGGTAGGGACGGTTGGAAGCTCACGCTGCACACGCCTTCTTATTTGCCGGTGATGCAGTACGCGGACAATCGCGGTTTGCGCGAGTTGATGTACCGTGCCTACGTCACGCGCGCGGCGGAGTTCGGCAACCCCGACTGGAACAACACGCCGCTCATCGACGAGATCCTGGACTTGCGACGTAAGCTGGCCCGGCTGCTCGGCTACGACAGCTATGCGCAAGTTTCGCTGCAACCGAAGATGGCCCGCTCCCCGGATCAGGTGCTCGCGTTTCTCACCGACCTCGCTGCGCGCGTCAAACCGTTCGCGCAACGCGATTTCGAGGAGCTTTCGGAGTTTGCTTGCGTGCGCCTAGGGCTCGCGGAGCTTCAGGCCTGGGACGTGGCTTGGGCCTCCGAGAAGCTGCGTGTGGAGCGGTACGCATTCTCCGAGCAGGAAGTGAAGCAGTACTTCCCGGAAACGAAGGTTTTGCCCGGCATGTTCGCACTGGTGGAGACCTTGTACGGCATCCGTATCCGGCCCGCGCAGGCGTCAACCTGGCACCCGGATGTCCGCTTCTTCGAGATTCGCGGCGGGACTGGCGCTGGCGCCTCTGAGGGCGAGCTGATCGGACAGTTCTACGTGGATCTCTTTGCGCGTCCATCGAAGCGCGGCGGTGCCTGGATGGACGATGCCATCACGCGCAGACGCACGCGCAGCGGGATCCAGACCCCCGTCGTTTACCTCAACTGCAACTTCTCTCCGCCGGCTGGCGACCGACCAGCCTTGTTCACGCACAACGAGGTGATCACGCTGTTCCATGAGTTCGGCCACGGTTTGCATCATCTGCTTAGCCGCGTGGAGCAACGGGGAGTGTCAGGCATCAATGGCGTCGAATGGGACGCGGTCGAACTGCCCAGCCAGTTCATGGAGAATTTTTGCTGGGAATCGGAGGTGCTGCAGGGGATGAGCGCGCGCGCAAGCAGCGGTGGAGGGTCCGCTCCGCTGCCTCGGGAGTTGTTCGACAAGATGCTCGCCGCCAAGAACTTCCAGAGCGGATTGCAATTCGTTCGCCAGCTGGAGTTCGCGCTGTTCGACATGCATCTGCACCAGGATCATGACCCCACGGGTTCCGGCACCCCCCTGCAGCTTTTGGAACGCGTGCGCAAGCAGGTCGCGGTGTTGTTCCCGCCGCGCTACAACCGCTTTCCCAACAATTTCTCGCACATTTTCGCCGGCGGATACGCCGCCGGATACTACAGCTACAAGTGGGCAGAAGTTCTCTCTGCGGATGCCTACGGCTTGTTCGAGGAGCTTGGCGTGCTCAACCCAGAGGTGGGCGAGCGGTTCTTGACCGAGATCCTGAGCGTGGGCGGCAGCCGCACCGCGCTGGAGTCGTTTGTCGCCTTCCGGGGACGAGAGCCGACAATCGACGCACTCCTGCGTCATAGCGGCATGGCCGTTGCTTGAGGGCTTAGGCGCCATATGGACGCCCTGGAGATCGGACATGAAAGCTCTCGCATTGATCGTCGCCCTGATGCTGGCCATCAGCCCGGCGACCGCTGGCAAGCTGTACAAGTGGGTAGATAAAGACGGCAACTTGCACTACACGGATCAGCCTCCGCCACCCGAAGCCAAGACCGCAGAGCAAAAGAAATTCGGCGACAACGCCTCCGACGCCCCGATTCCTTACGCGTTGCAGCAGGCGGCTAAGAACTTCCCGGTGACGCTGTACAGCGCGGATCAATGCGGCGATCCCTGCAGCAAGGCCTCGGCGTTGTTGGGCCAACGTGGCATTCCTTTCACCCAGAAGGACGCGCGCGACCCGGCGGTGGCCGAGGAGCTGAAAGGGCTGAACGGGGGCAAGGTGGAAGTCCCGCTGATGAAGCTCGGCAGCCAGGTCGTGCGGGGGTACGAGGAAAATACCTGGAACACCGCGCTTGACGCCGCCGGGTACCCCAAATGGGCGATCTCACCAACGCGTGCCGCAACGGCGACGACGAAACCCGCCCAAGGGCAGCAGTAGGTTAGAACGCCGGATGAGGCGGCTGCGCAGAACAGCGTGGTCGCCCCCCCAAGTCGGAAACTTCTGGTGGGGTGTCCCGTCCGCCCGAATTCAGCTCCATGCGTACTAACCTCTCGCTGCGCAGCCGAACCCTATTCAGCGGTCCGACGCGACTAGTTCGTAGCGAAGCGCTTAACCAAGCAAGACAGCCCGAGCTATTGGCGCACGCCCTGGCGCTGCAATCCCAGTAACTACTTCAAATCGACTGAAGTTACTATTTCGATCTGATCGTTGTATAAGAGGTGCCGACGGGATAGCGACAGTTGTGGCGCCGCGCATTCTCGATTGTCGATAAGGCGAATGAAGATTGCGACGTGGAACGTCAACTCCCTGAAGGTGCGCCTGCCGCAGCTTCTGACCTGGGTTGGCCGCGAGCAGCCGGACGTCGTCTGCCTGCAGGAGACCAAGACCGAGGACGCGAACTTCCCCGCGAGAGATCTGCGCGAGGCCGGCTACCATTCATTGTTCGCAGGTCAGCGGGCGTACAACGGCGTCACGATCCTCACGCGAGGTCTGGCTGCCGATGTGGTGGATGGCATTCCGGGTTTCACGGACGAGCAGAAGCGCGTGCTGGCGGCGACGGTGGAAGGGACGCGCATCATCTGCGTGTATGTGCCGAACGGCGAGAGCGTGGAATCGGACAAGTATCGCTACAAGCTGTCGTGGCTCGCCGCTCTGCACGCTTGGCTTCGGCAAGAGATCAAAGCGTACCCGCGGCTGGCGCTGCTTGGTGACTTCAACATCGCACCCGAAGATCGCGACGTGCATGACCCCACGCTGTGGAAGGGTAAAGTCCTGTTCAGCGAGCCCGAGCGCGCCGCGTTCCAGGGTCTGCTGGGCCTAGGTCTCAGGGACAGCTTCCGGTTGTTCGAGCAGCCAGAGCGTTTGTTCAGCTGGTGGGACTACCGGATGAACGCTTTCAAGCGCAACCTGGGCCTGCGCATCGATCACATTCTGCTAAGCCAGGAGTTGGCCGGTCGTGCGCGTGCTAGCCGGATCGAAAAGAGTTTGCGTGGGCTGGAGCGGCCCTCTGACCACGCGCCGGTCGTGACCGAGTTGGAATGACTGGTGATGAATCGCCGTCACGCGTTGACGATATCAGCGTACGGTTACTCCCTGGCCTCTGCCTCCTTGCCTTCGATTTCCAGCTCTTGGATCTTCCGGGTGAGCGTGTTGCGACCCATCCCGAGCAGATGGGAAGCCTCGATGCGGCGGCCACCGGTATGAGCCAGCGCCTTCACGATCAGCGCGCGCTCGAACTGACGCGTCATCTCGTGCATGATGTTTTGCTCTCCTCGATTGAGCGCGCTCTCGGCCTCTCTTTCTAAGGCGCTGATCCAGCTCTCGCTGGTGAGCGCGCCTTTGTCCTCGCGGAACTCTGGCGGCAGATCTTGGATATCGACGTTCACGCCCGGCGCCATCACTGTCAGCCAATGGCACAGATTCTCCAGCTGCCGTACGTTGCCTGGAAAATCGTGGCCCATAAGGTATTTGACGGCGGGGTCGGTTAGACGTTTGGCGTCTACGCCGAGATCCTTGGCGCTCTTGCCCATGAAGTACTTGGCCAACAGCGGGATATCCTCGCGCCGCTCGCGCAGCGCCGGCAGCCGGATGCGAATCACGTTGAGCCGATGAAAGAGATCTTCGCGGAACAATCCATTCTTGACCCGCTGCTCCAGGTCCTGATGGGTCGCCGCGATGATGCGCACATTGGCCTTGATTGGCTGATGGCCACCGACCCGATAGAAGTGACTGTCCGACAGCACGCGCAGCAGGCGTGTCTGCAGATCCGGCGGCATGTCCCCTATCTCGTCCAGGAACAGCGTGCCGCCTTCCGCCTGTTCGAAGCGCCCGCGCCGCATGTTCTGAGCGCCCGTGAACGCGCCACGCTCGTGCCCGAACAGCTCTGACTCGAGCAGGTCTTTCGGGATCGCCGCGGTGTTGATGGCGATGAATGGTTTGGGTGCACGCGGGCTGTGCCGATGGAGCGCACGCGCGACGAGCTCTTTGCCGGTCCCGGACTCGCCGTTGATCAGCACGGTCGCGTGCGATTGAGCCAGGCGCCCGATGGCACGGAACACCTCCTGCATGGACGCGGCCTGGCCGAGGATCTCAGGGCCCGTCTCGGCCGTCTCGGCCACGTCGTCCTGGCGCAGGCTCTCCTCCATGGCACGACGAATGAGATCCACCGCGTGGTCTACGTCGAACGGCTTGGGCAGGTACTCGAAGGCCCCGCCCTGAAAGGCGGCCACAGCGCTTTCGAGGTCGGAGTACGCTGTCATGATGATGACGGGTAGATTGGGATGGCGCTCTTTGATCTTTTGCAGCAGCTCCAATCCCGAGCCGCCGGGCATGCGGATGTCGCTCACAACCACTTGCGGCGCCGAGGAGTTCAGCGCGCTGAGCGCCTCCTGTGCCGAGGAGAACATCTTGAAGCTGATGTCTTCCCGTGTGAGGGTCTTCTCGAACACCCAGCGGATGGATCGGTCGTCGTCGATGATCCAGACAGGTTTCATGGTTTTATCCGGGGGTTGCCTGGTTGCGTTCCGTCAAGCGCTGCCCGGCCGTAGCGGTAAGACGATGGTGAAGCGGGTCCTTCCCGGCTCGCTCTCGAGCTCGATCGCGCCTTGATGCTGGCTGATGATGTTCTGGGCCAGCGTAAGACCCAACCCGGTTCCGCCCTCGCGGCCTGATACCAGCGGGAAGAAGATCTTGTCACGCAGGGCCTCAAGCACGCCCGGCCCATTGTCGGCAACCTGGATCATCACGACCAGGCGATGTAGCTTGCGGGCGAGCGTCACCTGGCGCGCGACGCGCGTACCCAGCACGATGTCTCCGGTCCCCTTCAAAGCCTGAGCCGCGTTGCGAACAATGTTCAGCAGGGCTTGGATGATCTGCTCCTTGTCGGCTTCGATCATGGGCAGACTCACGTCGTACTCGCGATGGATGCGGATCCCATCCGGGAACTCCGCCAAAACCAGGCTGCGCACGCGTTCTACGGCCTCGTGGATGTTGAGCGGCGCGAGCTGAGGCAAGCGCTGTGGCGTGAGCAGACGGTCCATCAGCGTCTGCAGTCGGTCCGCCTCCTTCATGATCACCTGGGTGTACTCGGTCAGCTCGGGGCGCTCGAGCTCGCGCTCCAGGAGTTGGGCGGCGCCGCGGAGGCCTCCAAGCGGATTCTTGATCTCGTGCACGAGGTTGCGGATCAGCCAGCGGCTAGCCTCCGTCTGGTCGTGCAGCCGCTCCTCGCGCGCGATGCGCAGCTGCTGGTGGTGCTCGTTGAATTCCAGGACGTAGCCGTCGAAACCGGCGATCTCGGCTGGCGTTACGGTGCAACTAACGTCAAATTTTTCCTGAGCAGAGGTGGTAAGGCTCAACTCGTGCTGCAGGTAGCTGCAGTTGCGCTCCGTGGCGTGGTGGATGGCTGTCGACAGCAGGGAATCGTTGCGAAACACCTCGCCCAAGGCGTGGCCGACGATGTTTCGACTGCTGAACTTGAACAGATTCTCCGCCGCTGGGTTGGCGTACACGACGGTGAGGTCAACCGCAAGGAAGAGCACCGCGGTCGCCAGAGCATCGAGCCCGGGCGACTTAAACTGCTTGTCCCCCAGCGCTTCGCCATGGAGCGGAAACCTCGCGACCGCCGATCCACCGTTGCTCACTGTGTCATTCTGCACTGCAGCGTCCGACCTGGGAACCATAACCATCGGCACAAGTCTGCGCCATATCTGACCGATTGTGCGATGCGCAATCAGGAGGCTCGCGGAAGCTCGGTACCCGTGCACGCAAAAGTGCCGGTGGCAGGTGTTGGGAGAGCGGCCAGCATTCTCCACTCTCGAGCCGCAGGTCAGGCTGGTGAACTACTTCGAAGTGGCGAGTTCTCGCTGGATGGAGGCGATGTTTTTCTCGTGCGTCGCGACCGCCTCTTGGAATGGCTGGAGGCGTTCCTGAACCCGGGAGTAATTGCGTTCGTCGCCGGCGCGCAGCGTCTCCTGCTGTGCGAGCGTTTTCCTCGCGTCGTCCAGCGCCTTCTGTTCGCGCGCGAGTTCGTCTTCTAGGATCGTGCGACGATCCTGGTCCCGCCTGCGCTGCGTACCGGGCTCTACCCGTGGGCGCTCCGTATTTGTCGCGCTGGTGGGCGGCACGGCGGGCCGCGCGCTGCTCGGCTCGGGCGGCGGTGCGGGTGCCTGGAAGCAAGTGACTTTGCGCGCACGCTTGACTGGGACATTGGAATAGATAATTCGCCCCTCGCTGTCCACGTATTTGCAGGTCTCCGCCAGGGCGGGCGCGGCGGCAAGCAACGGGACAAGCAGTATCAACAGGGAGCGCATGACGGATTCTGGTTACGACTGACCGGCGGGCGGAGGCCATCCCTCCGTGCGGCAGTCTATGACAGCTATGCCGGGTTATCAATCTGCGCTCCCCCTGGAAAACGACAAGGGGCGGGAACACCCCGCCCCCTCGCGCAATGCTCCCGCAAGCCTCAGAGGCTGTAATACATGGCAAATTCGATCGGATGCGTAGTCATGCGGAAGTTGTTGACTTCCTCCATCTTCAACTCGATGTAGGCGTCCAGCATGTCGTTGGAGAACACGCCGCCGCGGGTGAGGAATTCGCGATCCTTCCCCATCTCCTCCAGAGCCATCTCGAGTGACGAACAAACATTGGGCACCTTCTTCGCCTCTTCCGGCGGCAAGTCGTAGAGGTTCTTGTCCACGGGGTCGCCCGGATGGATCTTGTTCTGCACACCGTCCAGTCCCGCCATCATCATGGCAGCGAAGGCGAGATATGGATTCGTGGTGGGATCTGGGAAGCGCACTTCGATGCGGCGCGCCTTCGGACTCGAGACGAACGGGATACGAATCGAAGCCGAGCGGTTGCGAGCCGAATAGGCCAGGTTAATGGGGGCTTCGAAGCCGGGTACCAGGCGCTTGTAGGAGTTGGTACCCGGGTTGGTGATCGCGTTGAGCGCCTTGGCGTGCTTGATGACGCCGCCAATGTAGTAGAGCGCGAACTCCGACAACCCGGCGTATCCGTTCCCAGAGAATAGATTCTCGCCGCCCTTCCATATCGACTGGTGAACATGCATGCCCGAACCATTGTCCCCGACGACAGGCTTAGGCATGAACGTGGCTGTTTTGCCGTACGAGTGAGCCACGTTGTGTACCGTGTACTTCAGGATCTGAAGCCAGTCTGCACGCTGCACGAGCGGCGCAAACTTGGTGCCGATCTCGCACTGCCCGGCCGCAGCGACTTCGTGGTGGTGCACCTCGACTTCCACACCCTGCTCTTCCAAGGCCAGGCACATGGCAGAGCGGATGTCCTGCAGCGAGTCGACCGGCGGCACCGGGAAGTAACCCCCCTTGATTGGTGACCGGTGACCTTTGTTGCCTCCCTCGAGTTCCTCACCCGAGGACCACGGCGCCTCCTCCGACACGATCCGGACCGAGCACCCCGACATGTCCACGTTCCAAGTCACAGAGTCGAAGACGAAGAACTCCGGCTCGGGGCCGAAGTAGGCCGTATCCCCCAAACCGGTGGATTTGAGGTAGGCCTCGGCCCGCTTGGCGATGGAGCGCGGGTCGCGGTCATAGCCCTTGCCGTCCGTGGGTTCGACGACGTCGCACGTGAGGATCAGCGTGGGCTCATCGGTGAAGGGGTCCATCCGTACCGTCGTCGGGTCCGGCATCAGCAGCATGTCCGAGGCTTGAATGCCTTTCCAGCCAGCAATGGAGGAGCCATCGAAGGCGTGGCCGTCTTCGAACTTGCTCATCGTGAAAGCTTTGACGGGAACCGAGACGTGCTGTTCTTTTCCGCGGGTGTCGGTGAACCGGAAGTCAACGAACTTGACTTCGTTGTCCTTGACCATTTTCATTACGTCGGCTGCCGTCGCCATCTTGTTTCTCCTAGCAAAAGAAATAGTTATTGAGTCCTGGACGAGGAAACGGAACGGGTTTTAGCAGAAAGCATGCCCAAGGTTTTTAGGCGGAAAATCTATATGCAATAAGGACTTATTGAATCAGGGCGGGAGCCTGATGCTCTGCCTCGGTGCGCGATTGCACGTGACGCACCGAGCTGGTGCATCATATCAGACGCCTCGTTGTCTGTTTCCAAACTCCCCGTATTGCTCATAGCAGGGCCAGCAAACGTACACTCCGAAGTTCGCCCCGAGGGCTTCGTGGGGCGGCTACACAGTTTTCGGGAGGCCATGATGTCCAACATTTCCGAGATCCTCGCCGACGCCAACGCGCGCGGATCGCAGAGGAATTTATCCTACGAAGGCGAGCTCACGCCTGCTGAAGCCTATGAGCTCCTCCAGAAGGCACCGGGCGCGAAGCTCGTGGACGTGCGGACGCGCGCTGAATGGGACTTTGTCGGCCGTATCCCGGGCGCGGTCGAGATCGAGTGGGAATCCTATCCCGATGGGAAGCCAAACCCGTATTTTGTCGAGCAGCTCCGCGAGCAGGTTGACGCCGAGGCACTCGTGATCTTCATCTGCCGCAGTGGGAATCGCTCCCACCATGCCGCCGCGGCCGCGGCCGCGGCCGGCTATACGCAGGGCTACAACATGGTCGAAGGATTCGAAGGAAAGAAGGACGCCGGCAGCCAGCGCAACACGGTAGGAGGCTGGCGTGTGGCCGGGCTCCCGTGGTTCCAGAGTTAGGGGTGTTTCCCTAAGGCCTTAGTCCACAGACCAGTCGACCAGGTGGGCATAGGCGGTTACCAGTATCACCAGCCCGAATGCGATTCGATACCAGGCGAAGACGGTGAAGTCGTGGCGGCTGATGTAACGCAACAACCAGCGCACACAGAAAAAGGCTGACACGAAGGCGGCGGCGAAGCCGACGCCGAACATCCCCAAGTCGGCTTCTGAAAAAAGCGCTCTGTGTTTGAGCAGCTCGTAACCGGAGGCTGCGAACAGGACCGGTACCGCGAGGAAGAACGAGAATTCTGTGGCTGCGCGCCGCGACAGCCCGAATAGCAATCCGCCGATGATGGTGGATCCAGCGCGCGATGTTCCAGGAATCAACGCGAAGCACTGGGCGATGCCGACCTTGAGCGCGTCCTTCCAGCTCATCTCATCCACCGACTGCACTCTGATATGGTGCTGGCGTCGCTCCGCCCATAAGATCACCAGCGCGCCCACTACGAACGCGATCGCCACCGGCACCGGCTTGAACAGCGTGGCCTTGATCGCTTTCCCGAACAGCAGCCCCAAGACGGCCAGCGGCACGAAAGCCACGGCCAGGTTGAGCACGAACCTCTGCGCGCGGCGGTCGCTGAAAATGCCGCTCGCGATACCGACAAGCTTGGCGCGATACTCCCAGCAGACCGCCAGGATCGCGCCGCACTGGATGACGATCTCGAAAATCTTGCCCTTTTCGTCGTTGAAATGGAGAAGGTCGCCGACCAGGATGAGATGGCCGGTGCTCGAGACCGGGAGAAATTCGGTGAGGCCCTCGACGACGCCGAGGACAAGGGCCTTAGCGAGCAGGATCCAGTCCATGGAGAAGATAGGCTAGCGGGTGGAATAAAAAGCGGCGAGCTTGCACTCGCCGCTTGACGAAGTCAATCGCGCCAATCGACTCACGCCTTGCTATAAATCTCCGCGCCCTTCCGCACGAACTCGACCGCCTTCTCTTGCATACCTTTCTTCAACGCCTCGTCGTCGGAGATCCCTTGCGTAAGCGCGTACTCCCTTACGTCCTGAGTGATTTTCATCGAGCAAAAGTGTGGGCCGCACATGGAACAGAAGTGCGCAAGCTTGGCGCCTTCCTGCGGCAGCGTCTCGTCATGG
The DNA here is from genome assembly GCA_041488355.1 of Gammaproteobacteria bacterium. Lineage (GTDB taxonomy): Bacteria > Pseudomonadota > Gammaproteobacteria > Burkholderiales > SHXO01 > SHXO01. Next base: position 3,810 of record JBGPPC010000028.1, on the reverse strand, counting down.
AACTGTTTGGCTTTGTCCGGATCCAGGCCGAGGTTGAACTGATCCTCCCAGCGGAACTCGAAGCGGGCCTTTGACAGTGCGTTATCGCGGATCTGCGCGCCGGGATGGCCTTTGGCCAGGTCGGCTGCGTGGGCCGCTATCTTGTACGCGATGATGCCGTCTTTGACGTCATCCTTGTTGGGCAGTCCAAGGTGCTCCTTGGGTGTTACGTAGCACAGCATCGCCGTACCGTACCAGCCGATCATTGCCGCCCCGATAGCCGAAGTGATGTGGTCGTAGCCAGGCGCGATGTCCGTCGTAAGGGGGCCTAGCGTGTAGAAGGGCGCCTCCTGGCAATACTTGAGCTGCAGATCCATGTTCTCCTTGATCAAGTGCATGGGCACGTGCCCCGGCCCTTCGATCATGACCTGACAGTCGTGCTTCCATGCGACCTGCGTGAGCTCGCCTAAGGTCTTGAGCTCTGCGATCTGGGCCTCGTCGTTTGCATCGTAGATCGACCCCGGCCGCAGTCCATCGCCGAGCGAGTACGAGACGTCGTAGGCCTGCATGATCTGGCAGATGTCATCGAAGTGCGTGTACAGGAAACTCTCCTGATGATGTGCCAGGCACCACTTGGCCATGATCGAGCCGCCCCGTGACACAATGCCTGTCATGCGCTTGGCGGTGAGTGGAATGAACGGCAGACGCACGCCGGCGTGGATGGTGAAGTAGTCGACGCCCTGCTCGGCCTGCTCGATCAGCGTGTCGCGGAAGATCTCCCAGGTCAGCTCCTCGGCCTTGCCGTCCACCTTCTCCAGCGCCTGATAAATCGGCACCGTGCCGATCGGCACCGGCGAGTTGCGGATGATCCACTCGCGGGTCTCGTGGATGTGCTTGCCGGTCGATAGGTCCATGACGGTGTCGCCGCCCCAGCGGATCGCCCACGTCATCTTCTCGACTTCCTCGGCAATCCCCGACGTCAATGCGGAGTTGCCGATGTTGGCGTTGATCTTCACCAGGAAGTTCCGGCCGATGATCATCGGCTCGGATTCGGGGGGGTTGATGTTGGCTGGGATGTTGGCGCGACCGCTGGCCACCTCATCGCGTACGAATTTTGGCGTAATCGCGGCTGGGATTGCGGCGCCGAACGACTCGCCCGGATGCTGCCGCGTGATCAGCTCGGCGAGCAGGTCGCGACGCTGATTCTCGCGGATGGCGATGAACTCCATTTCGGGTGTCACCACGCCGCGTCGCGCGTAGTGCATCTGTGAGACGTTGGCCCCAGGCTTCGCGCGACGTGGGTGGCGGGTGAGCCGGAAACGCATCTCTGCCAGATGCGGGTCGCGTAGCCGCTCTACGCCGTACTGGGAGGTCGGACCGGGGAGCTCCTCCGTGTCGCCGCGCTCTTCGATCCATTTGGCGCGCACGGCGGGTAGCCCGCTGCGAACATCGATTTCCGCCGCTGGGTCGGTGTAAGGGCCCGACGTGTCGTAGACGTATATGGCTGCGTTCCTCTCCGTGCCAAACGAAGCTGGGGTATCGGATTGGGAGATCTCACGCATCGGGACGCGGATATCCGGGCGCGGACCTTCGATATACACCTTGCGCGAGTTGGGCAGCGGCCGGACGGCACCGTCGTCGACGTGCGCAGTCGCCGCGAGAAACTTGGGATTGGCAACCATGATTCGCTCCTTTGGAGTGCAACAAGCGGAGCGATAGCTCGAGGGCGTTTCGCCACGCTTCCCTACGGCGGCATTATCCGCATCAGGTCTTAAGGGTATCTCTCACCCGCAGCAACTGACAGCTGATGCAGGACCCCTAACGCACCCTCAACGCTACGCCAAAGCGCCGCACTCGGCAACAACGCTGGATGCGCATCGAAGCACTAATGCTCTTGTTGAAACGAGATCTTCGGGCCGGAGATGGACATCGCGCGAGCCGCTGCGCGCCGGCGTGCCGCTCTTGGAAATCCGCCTGCAGCCTAAATGCGACGCCCGCAGCGCAAGGCCCTTCGGTCGCGCTGATCCGATGCCGGGAAACCCTGAAACAGACCCAGACTAGGAATGAATCTTAGCTTTGGCGGGCAACTCGGTGAATTTGCTACAATCCGGCATTCTTCTTGCCTTGAGCTTCAGCCCCATGGACCTGGAACAGGCCCGCTACAACATGGTTGAGAGCCAGATCCGCACGTGGGAAGTGCTGGATCAGAGAGTCCTGGACACGCTGTCGGCAATGAAACGCGAGAACTACGTGCCGGACAAGTACCGTCCGCTCGCTTTCGTAGACATGGAACTCCCGCTCGGGCATGGCGAGGTGATGCTGGCGCCCAAGCTGGAAGCCAGGATGCTGCAGGAACTGACACTGAACGGCAGCGACCGGGTGCTGGAAGTGGGGACAGGAAGCGGCTACCTGACTGCGCTGCTTGCCGCCCTGGCTGGGCACGTGTATAGCGTCGAGTGGCATGCCGACCTCTCTGAGGCGGCGCGCGCCAAGCTGGCCGAACATCGGGTGCGCAACGTGACCCTGGAGAGTGGTGACGCAGGTCGGGGCTGGTCGCGGCATGCGCCCTATGACGTGATCGTATTGACTGGTTCGGTGCCGCTGCTGGCCAAGGAGTTTCGGGCGGCGCTCAAGCCTCACGGTCGGCTATTGGCGGTGGTGGGGACGCCGCCTGTCATGACCGCACGCCTGGTGACGAGCGTGAGCGAGAGCATCTACAACGAAGTTGGATTGTTCGAGACTTGCATCGCGCCGCTGCGCAACGTGCCGCAGCCCGAGCGCTTCGTGTTCTGAGTTTCCGCGTTCGACGCAACAGACGACATCGCAATGATCGAGGTGAAAAACATGCACTTGAAAGCTCTTGCTTGGCTCCTCCTCGGATTGGCGTCGGGGTGTGCCGTAGCGGACGACCTGCTGACGGTATATCGGGAGGGCTTGCAATCGGATCCGGTGTTCGCTGCCGCCAGGTCGAGCTATGAAGCTTCCAAGGAGAAACTGCCCCAGGGGCGCGCGTTGTTTCTGCCCAACTTGAACGTCACTGCTGGCGCGAATTACAACGCCGCAGACTACAAATACTTCAATTTCACCGTGCCACCAACGACCCCAGCGGGAAATGTGACGTGGCCTGGGTGGAATGCCGGGCTAAACCTTACTCAACCGCTCCTCCATCTCCAGAATAACGCGGTGTACGACCAGGCCCAAATCCTGGTGGCGCAGGCCGAAAGCCAGCTCGCACAGGCCGGCCAGGATCTGATGATCCGCGTGGCGCAGGCGTACTTCGATGTGCTGCTGGCGGAATACGAGCTGGACACGGTGAAGGCCCAGAAAGTGGCCACCGCGGAGCAGCTGGCCCAGGCGAAACGCAACTTCCAGGTAGGTACGGCCACCATTACCGACACCTACGACGCCCAGGCACGGTACGACCTGGTCGTGGCGCAGGAGATCACGGCTACCAACGACATCGAAGTTCGGCGCGCCGCCCTCCAGCAGATCATCGGTCGGGCGCCAGGGCCGCTTGCCAGGCCGCAAGGCCAGGGCCAGATCACGCTCAGCGCGCCGGAGCCCAACAACATGGAGGCCTGGGTCCAAGCGGCTTACAGCAACAGCTTGCAGGTTGCGATTGCCAAAGCAAGCATGGATATCGCGGTCAAGGAAGTGGACCGCAACCGCGCTGCCCACTACCCTACGATTGACGCAGTGGCATCAGCCAACTACAACACACAAAACGCCAGTCAGCTTGGCATCGGGCAGACCCTCACGCAGGCACAGATCGGAGTGGTGCTCAACTATCCCCTCTATCAGGGCGGGGCAATCAGCTCCCGTGTACGCGAG
>JBGPPC010000027.1:0-22656 GCA_041488355.1 Gammaproteobacteria bacterium | reverse complement strand
ATCCACGCACGCGCTGGCTGATCCAGGGCGGCGCAAAGGACGAGCAGAAGTTCAAGTTCTACATCCGCCGGCACGAATTGGCCACGGAGGTTTGGTACAAAGCTTATCCCGGCCTGAGCGCCGTCGACCTTGAGCGCAACACGAAGATCCGGGAAGGCATTGAACGGCCTTCGATGACCGATGCCGAGATCCGCGCATGGCTGAGCTTGCTCTAGCGGGGACAGAGTCATGACGCGCTCCGAGCCGGATTTCGGCGATATCCAGGGCCTGGTTCGTTTCGGCTACGGCAGCCTGACCGAAGCTTGCTTCTTACTGGTCGCCATTGCCGACCCCAGCGCCGCACGCGCATGGTTGTCCAAAGCGCCCGTCGCTAACGCGGCGAAGGTGGATCGCCCGCCGCAAACAGTCCTGCAGGTGGCCTTCACGCGCGAAGGGTTTGAGGCTCTGGGAGTGTCCGCCGATGTCGTCGGGAAATTCTCTCCCGAGTTCCTTTCGGGAATGGCGGGCGAGGAGACCCGCTCGCGCCGGCTGGGCGACGTGCAAGCCAGCGCTCCTTCGCGCTGGCAATGGGGCGGTCCGGGCAGGACACCTCACCTCCTGCTGCTGGTCTATGCGACGGCGGATCGACTGGACGAATGGATGCAAGCCGTGAAGGGCGAATCGTGGGACACCGCGTTTCGGGTTCTAGATTCCCTGCCCACGTCCAACAACCAGGGGGTCGAGCCGTTTGGCTTTACCGATGGCATCAGCCAGCCTGCGCTCGACTGGAATCTCACGCGGAGAGCGAACGCCGATACGCAGACCGAGTACGGCAACCTTGTCGCACTCGGCGAGTTCGTGCTCGGGTATCCGAACGAGTACGCAAAGTACACGGATCGTCCTTTATTGGATGCGGCGCGTGACCCGTCCAGGGAGCTCCCTGCAGCGGCGGATGCCCCCGGCAAGATCGATCTGGGGCGCAATGGGACGTATCTGGTGTTGCGACATCTGCGCCAGGACGTTCGAGGGTTCTGGCAGTTCCTCGACAAGCAGGCGAATTCTCGCGCCGATGTACGGCGCAAGCTGGCTGAGGCCATGGTAGGCCGCACGATGTCCGGTGAACCGCTTGTCCCACCTGCTGGTCGACCGATCGAGGGCCTTGGTCCCGACCCGACAGACGTGAAGCTGAATCAGTTCACGTACCAGGCCGACGCTGCTGGCACGCGTTGTCCGTTCGGTGCCCATATCCGCCGGGCCAACCCGCGCAACGCCGATCTGCCGTACGGCACGACGGGCTGGGTCTCGCGCCTTGTGCGCACGTTAGGCTTTGGCCGTCAGGGCCTGCACGACGATCTCGTCGCTTCGACCCGATTCCATCGCCTTCTACGCCGCGGGCGCAAGTACGGAGCCCCTCTGCCGCCGGAGCAGGCGCTGCAGTCCGGACGGGCGGACGAAGACATCGGGCTGTATTTCATTTCTCTGAACGCGAATATCGCGCGGCAGTTCGAGTTCGTGCAAAACGCGTGGATGATGGGCACGAAGTTCGACGGTCTTTCCGACGAGAGCGATCCGCTGCTGGGAAACCGGGAGCCCGTTTTGGGAGGGCGCGACACGAGCAGCTTTTCACTACCTCGACAAGACGGGGCGCGGCGCGACATCAGCGGTCTGCCGCAGTTCGTGACGGTGCGGGGCGGAGCGTACTTCTTCCTGCCGGGAATACGGGCGCTGCGGTATCTGGCGCGTGCGACTTCTTGAGCTCGGCGCGGCGGGTTGTGCGCGCAGACGTGGCCCCGCCGGCTGCTAGTCGAACACCTCTTCTCCCGTCGGTTCGCGGTGGGGCGTATCGTTCATCGCCTGACGCAGGCGGGACAATTCCTGGTACAGCCTGCGCCTCGCGCGGTTCTGGTTCCCGAGCGGGCGGTGCTCGGGCAAGCAGTGCCAGGGATTGAAAGAAAGATTGCTCGCGAAAGCCAGTTGCGCGAGAGAATCAAACTTCTGCCGTGGCAGCCGTAGCGTCGCCGCCGGCACTGGAGGCGAAAGTTTTTCGGGCCATCGCACCGAGCCGTTCTCGATCGGCATGCGGTGTGGATCGGTTTGCACGTGCAGTAACAGATCGAACTCGACATCCTGTCTTGCTAGCGTCGCAACCATGGCTTCGCGCAAGTAGTTGTCCGGAGGCCGCAGCGGCAATCTCGGCACGCGGGTGATGGACTGCAGCCGCGGTCGTACCGAATATTGCATGGCTTGCCCTTCCCCGAGAAGATACGGCACGCAGCTCCAGTAACGCGTCTCCAGCGGGCTGCTCTGTGTTCTAGCCCACAGCCCTTGCATCACGCCATCGAGGAGATGGGAATCGAACGGGTTGATGAAATAGAACAGCGGCGTGCCTTTGAGGATCGCCGTCTGCAGCTTTGCATTCTCCTTCACGTTGGGAGTCGTAAACGTCGGTGCGCTGATGCCGGTGAAGTCTTGCGTGAACTTCTCGTCGTCGAGCAGCTTCGGGCCGGGCACGCCCATCATCTTGATGCCGATGCTGAGGACGCCGACGTCCTCGATGTCGGGCGGACTGTCGGGGCCCGGGCCTGCAAACCGGACCCAGGCGCGGAAGGTGCGCGGCTCGGCGAACACACCGTGGCGTAGTTGCGAGGGAATATCGTCTCGGACGATGACCTCTCCGCGCACGATACCGTGAGTCTTCGTATTGCCGGCACGCTGGAACTGGCCGCGCTGGTAGTGCCCCCGCATATACGCGGCCATGGCCGCGACGATCGAGTCCAGAAACGCCTCCTCACCGGGCAAGTGCTCTTCTTCCGCGGGCCGCAGGCCGTCGTACGGATGCCCGAGCTTTATCAGCGCTTGAGTCAGGTTGGCCAGTGGCTCCCGCAGCAGAGCGTCGAAGTAGGGGCGGAAAACCGGATCGAACCGACGCTCCACGTGCAGAAGACGGAGCAGCGTGTCGTGCAGCAACTTGAGGAGCATCGGCGTCGTTGTCCTCAATCCGGCGCGCGGCGTGACCCGGTGAGGCCGATTCCGGTGCGCAGAAAGAGGATGAAGAGCACGACGAAGGCACCATCCACCGCCGCGGCCGCCAGAGCGGTGGTGTGGGCGATCCCTTCTACCCAGCGTACGGAGATCGCCACGACGTCGAAGAGCTTGGCGAAGATGCCGAGCCAGACGATCCCGCGGTTCCTGGTGACGTCGCGAGAGACGATCCAGTATCCAACTCCAACGAGCAGGACCGCGAAACCGAAATCTCCCCAGAATCGCAGAATGCCCTCTGAAGCCTCGCCGACGTATGCTAGCCGGTAGCTCCAGGCGGGCGCGAAGAAGATCGGGCCCCCCATTGCAAAGTTGAACCCTGCCGCAGCGAGAAACATCAGCGACCATCGCTTTTCGTTGTCTTGCATGGTGGGCAACTCCTCCTGGACCTCGAGGAACGATACATCGCCCCTGGGCGGCTGTCGAGCAGGAAAGCGAAAAGCACTTCCTGCTTTGAGCGCAAAGCGCCGGCTGCGTCAAGGGTCTAGTATGCTGTACGACTAGAGGTCCGTATTACGTTCGCGGCCGCGGGACCGCCTCAACTCAGGACGCGAGCTTGCTTGAAGGAAGGCGCGATGCAAAAGCCATTGCCACCGAACGACATCCGCGAGCTCACCCCGCCCAACCTCCGCTATCACTATTTCGAGGACTGGACCAAAAACCGCTTTCAACCGGTGGATCAGCTGGCAGCGGTCAACACGTGGTGGTTGGCCGAAGCCTCTCTGCTGGCGTACGCTGATGAGGAGTTCATAGCCCGCGTGTTCGATGCGACGGGCCTCACGCAGGCGGGTTTTCGCACCGCGTTTGTCAGCCGATCGAGCACTCAGTGTTTCATCGCCTACGGCCCCGAATTCGTACTCGCCGCGTTTCGCGGGACTGAGGTGAGGGATTTCTGGGCTGGGTTGCACGACTGGATCACGAACTTGCAAGCAGCGCTCGTTCCGGATGGCTTCGGCGGCCGTGTGCACGCAGGATTCGAGCGGGGGCTGCAGGAGGTGTGGGGCGAGCTGTGTGCACTGCTGGGTCCGATACTTGCGCAAAACCCCACCAGCCCCGGCGTCTGGCTGACGGGTCACAGCCTCGGTGCTGCGCTGGCCACGTTAGCGGCAGATCGCGCGTCGCACCAACGCTCGTTTCCCGTTCGCGGCTTGTACACTTTCGGGTCGCCGCGGGTGGGTGACGCGGCGTTTGCGCGGCGTATCGACACCGGCGCTCTGAAGTCGCGCACGTTCCGCTTCGTCAATCATTTGGATATCGTGCCGAGCGTGCCGCCGCCCTGGGGTTACCGGCATACCGGACGGTTATGCTACTTCGACGAGACGAAGCAGCAGCTACCGGACACACCCGGCCCGCTGCGGCGTGTCGGGCGCGCGCTGCGCGACCTGGTGTTCCGGCCCGAGCTCCCGATCGATCTCGCACTGCCATTGCCAGTCCGGGTGGCAGATCATGCGCCCGTGTATTACGCCGTGCACACGTGGAACCAGTACGAGCGCAGCGTAAAGGGGACGCTCGGTTGAGTACCGTATCAACTGCTATTCTGACCCGCGTCGAGCGGTGGTCAGTGGGTCAGCTGCTCTTTGGTTTCGGAGTGATCCATAAACAGCGCGCAATGGCGTCTCTCGGCATTCTCCCTAACGGCCGAAATCTCCGCCTGCGTGGACGGCGGGATCGGGTGTCCCGGATGCAGTTGCGCGACGAGCCCATCGGCCTTTTGGCGCAGCTCGGCGCACTCTGATCGCAGCGTCGCGAATACCCACTCCGGCGTCGCCTTGCCGAACCAGTTTCCAGTCGGGTGCTTGAGGTCTGGCTGTGTACGCTCGAGACGCCAGCTGTAGTGATAAGTAGCCTCTGCCTTGGGCACGACGATGCGGAAGCTGAAGGTGTACGTCTGTCCGGGCGGCACGTCGCTTTGTACGGTCAACGCATTCTTGTCCCCGGTTACGGTGGCTGCGGCATTCGGAATCACCTGCGAACCGAGACTGACAACATCGGCCGCGCGCCAGCTCGCGGTGCCGGTATTCGTGGCCGTAATAACGATCGCAACGGTGCCGCCCGGCTCGACGCTGGCCGGCAGTGCAGCGGCCTGCAATCTTGCGTCGTAGGCCGCAGTTTGCGTCGCGGCGAGTGCGACGGTCGTAGCCTCCTCCAGCCCATAGACGGCCAGCCGGTTGGAGAAAGTAGCCACATAGACCTTACCCTCGGCGACCGTTGGCGGGACGTACTTTGCGAAGAGCCCCACCTCGGTTGTCCCCGAGGGGGGAGCGTCTTCGCAAGTAGCAACACCCACTTCTGTGCCGTTGTCGCTGTTCCAGATCTCCACCAGTTCGTCTCCGTGGTCCGGATAAGCCTTATAGGCGCGCAGAACGCCGGGAACGATGTGGTGGAGAGCATCCTTGTCGCGCCGAGGCATCGTGGCCCAAACGATGCCCGACTCGGGTTTGCTCCCAAGCGCGGACACAGTCAGAAAGCCGCCCGGCATCCCTTTGCGAGAGTTGGGACATTTGCTGTGGTAGGTGTCCACCGGGTCTTGTCCGGGCGGCGAGGCCCTGACGAACCCGTCATCGAACTCGAACGCGCGGAGGATGTCGCGCTCGGCGGAAAGGTAGAGCAACGAGCGATCACCCCGCGCGTCGTGCACGGTCCATTGCACCGGGGAACCGTGGATATGATGGAAGCCCTGACTGAGGACCGTAGGCTCGATGCCACGAAGAATGTCCATGATGGCTTTGTCTTGCCACTTCGGCGCAGCTTGGATGCTCCAGTAACCCGGGCCGGAGGCATGCGGAATCGGGTCGTGAGGCTTGCAGGGTTCCTGAGCGCCTGCCGGATTGCCGGTCCCGACGTGAGTCCCCTGCAGCGCTTCGGGTTTGATTGCATAGAGGAGCCCTTCCTTGCCGCCTCCAATGAGGACCGATGCGTCTGACATGAACGTGGGTCCGGCCGATCCCAGATCGGAGTCCGTGCGGTTAAGGCAATCGTAGGTCACAGGCGTCCACGATCCCAGCACGTTCAGTTCTTTATCGAGTTTGATGAAGCTCGTTCCACGGTCCCCGGTCGCCTGGTCAAAGGTACCATTCCCGGTCATGACGTATAGGTTGCCATCGCGATCCGATGCCGGGCCTCCCCCGGCGTGCCAGATGCCGCCCATACAGGATGATGATTTGCACTTGTCGGGTTTGACGCGACCGCAGGTCGTGCAGTACGCGGCCACTTGCTTAAGGTTGTCCGCGTCGTAAGCAAGCAGCCACCCGTGGTACGGCAACGTATCCTGGTGTGAAGCGAACGCGGCATAGATTCGATCGTTGGCTTCAAGCAGGCTCGCGCGCTGAAGATGGAACTTCGGATCGAAGGTCGATTCCGAGCCGTCTGGACCGCGGTAGCTGGCGGTGATCTCGACGCTGTTCTTGATGTTGCCGGTCCATAGATCGATCGCGACGAGCCGGTAAGAGGCATGGCGCCCGAGGCCCAGGAAGCCACCGCGTCCCGACTTGGCCGTCACGTAGACAGTCCCACGCTGCCGATCGATCACGGGGGTCGCCGTGATTCCGATGAGCGGCTCGATGTTGTGCCCGAGAATCCCCCATTCCATCGAAAAGTAGTTGTATGGAAGCGGCGCCCCGAGGGCTTTGTTGCCGACATACCAAAGGGGTATTCGAGCTGGTTGGGTGTCGGTCTGGGGCGCCGGAGCCTCGAAGGCATACACGGTGTTGTTCATTGTCGCCACGACCACCATGCTGATGAGCCTGCCCTGATAGCGGACGCGGGACACGTAAAGGGGCTGCGCATAGATCTGCCCGTCGACCTCCCAGTCGAACAGCCGCTGGAACCTTCCCGATCCGACCATCTCCGGCGTGAGAATTGTCTCGGACAGGCTGGCGCCCGTTCGCTGCGAGTTGTTGTGTTGGGTCGGGACGTCGAGTAGAGAACTCCCCTCTCCGGTATCGGGAGCGAGCGCCCCTTGGACTGGCACCGATCTCGTCTGCGGTACTGCACAGGAAGGAAGAGAGAACAGCAGACCGCATAGAACCACGGCAAGCGTTGATCGACATACTGTGATCGGTTTCATTGTCTGCGCTCCCTCAGCCTCGCCCGAACCCGCCAGCGTATTCCTCTTTCATGCTTGAACTCTTAGCGCACGGCTGCTTCGTGCGCTGTGGTGAGAGCTGACGATCCAAGCTGTTTCCGTAGATTATCGTCCCGCCTATTACGGATCGCTTACCGATGACCGTCTTCGCGATCTCACGACTCCGCCATGATTCCCCGGTGCTCATGCTGACCTGAACTGCGAGTTGCATTGCGAAATCTCTCAAAACGTGAGGTTTGGAGCGATAGCTATTACTCGCTGATATTACTTAGCGCAGATTGATGGCGACTGAGCAGGCGCAGATGATCGATCTCCGCCGCAGTGTTCAAAGCAGCATTCGTGCGGCGTGATTGAAGGCCAACACTTGGCATCGTATAAAGGAGTAAATCATGGAAGAACTGCATGGCTTAGGCTATTTACCAGACGTTCCGAAAGTAGAGGACTACGACGAACAGCACCGACAGGTCGCTCCGCTGTTGACTCACACGAAGCTCGCTCACCGCGTGGCGTCGACCGTCAAAGCGATGGGCGTCAGCGCCCCGGCACGCAGTACCGAGCCGGCTGCGGCGTCTGCTCAGGTTGATCTTCGTACCTGGTTTTCCCCGATAGAGGATCAGGGCCAGATTGGGTCGTGCACCGCGAATGCCGCGGTGGGTCTCGTCGAATACTTCGAACGCCGGGCGAAAGGCAGACACCTCGACGCGTCGCGCCTGTTCGTCTATAAGACCGAGCGTGATCTGCTGGGTTGGACAGGCGACACCGGCGCGTACTTGCGGACCGCAATGGAAGCTCTGGTCCTGTTCGGTGCGCCGCCAGAGCGTTACTGGCCGTACGACCCGCGTCCGGTCAGCACCAACACGCGGTTGGATTTGGAGCCATCCGCGTTCTGCTATGCCTTCGCGGCAAACTACCAGAGCTTGAAGTATTTCCGGCTCGATCCAGGCCCGACATCGCCGACGCAGGCGTTGGCCAACGTGAAGGCCTATATCGCAGCGGGCTTCCCGAGCATGTTCGGATTCCCGGTCTACCCGGAGTACGACAATCCGTTACCGGGCGCGCTCGTAGCTTACCCCGGTCCGGGTAGTCAGTCGCGAGGCGGCCACGCGAATGTTGCGGCTGGTTACGATGACAACATGATGATCGGTTCCGACAAGGGCGCCCTGCTGGTGCGCAACTCCTGGGGCGCGGGTTGGGGCAACGCCGGTTATGCGTGGATGTCGTACAAGTACGTCACGCAGGGATTGGCCAACGACTGGTGGACCCTGATCTCCGCAGAATGGGTGAACACCACGCAGTTCGCGTAGGTCCTAGTTCACGTCGCCGGACAAAGTCAGCGCGACATCGGAGCAGGCAACCGCAGCGCCTTGGGCGCTGCGGTTTTCGCTAGAGGAAGTTTGCGGTGGGCGGCGTCGACTCCTTCCCGACGATCCGCCTTGCAACCAACAGCACGTCCATACCCGCTCATTTGACTCCGTTCAGTGCACCCGCGAACACGCCCAGGGACTGATCAGGCTTCAGACCGACCGCGTCGATTGCGCTATTGAGAGCGAGCCCTCTAGGCGCAATGTAGGGGTGCGGGCGCGCGATGGCGTAACCTTGCGCGTAGTCCACGCCGATCTCCTCGAGGATCGCAAGAGTCTGCGAGGTCTCCACGCACTCCGCGATGGTGGTGATTCCCATCACGTGGCCAACTTTGTTTATCGCTTCCACCATGGCCCGGTCGATCGGGTCGTGCGCGATGTCCCGCACGAACGCGCCATCGATCTTCAGGTGATCGACCGGCAAGTGCTTGAGGTAGGCGAAAGACGACATCCCGCTGCCGAAATCATCGAGCGAGAAGCCGCAACCCAGTGCCTTGAGCTCGTGGATAAAATGCGTCGCTTTGGCCAGGTTCGCGATCGCCGCGGTCTCGGTGATCTCGAAGCAGATCGCCGCGTAAGGGACGCCGCACACGTTGAACTGGTTGCGGACGAATCCCAGGAAATCGTCCTGGCTCAAAGACGCGCCCGACAGGTTGATTGCCCATCTGTGTGCTTCGCCCCGACCTTCTCGCCCGACCATGCGCGCGAACTCCGCGAAGGCGGTGGAGATGACCAGGCGATCGACGGCCGGCATCAGGTTATAGCGCTCGGCGACGGGAATGAATACGATCGGATCGACCACTTGCTGCTCGGCGTCGATCATGCGCAGCAACAGTTCCTGATGGCGCTCCCCCTTGCGCGCACCGGAGACGCCAACCATCTCCTGCGCATACAGGCAGAACCGGCCTTCATCCAGCGCTCGGCGCAATCGCCCGACCCAATCCAGCTCGCCTTGCCGCGCCGCCATTTGACCATCCGTCGGCTGGTAGACGTGGATGCGATTGCGACCGTTCTTCTTCGCGATGTAGCAGGCATCGTCGGCGGCACGCATCAGCTCGAGCAGATCGACACTGCCGTCGCGGAAGGAAACCAGCCCAATGCTGGCGCCGATCTTAAACATCTTGTCGTCCCACGCGAAGCTGAATGCCTGGACCGTCTGCAGCAACTCCTGCGCAATACGCTCGGCGGGTTGCGGGGGGCAGTTCTCCAGCAGCACCGCGAACTCGTCGCCACCCAAGCGGGCGACGCTGTCGCGATCGCGAATTGCGGTGCGCAGCACGCCGGTAAACTGGCGCAAGAGCTCATCGCCCGCCGCGTGCCCGCAAGTATCATTGACGACTTTGAAGTGATCGAGATCCAGATACAGCAAAGAGTACGGCGTGGGCTGGGTACGCGCCCGCACCAGAGCAGCTTCGAGCCGTCGCTCGAACTCCCGCCGCGTGATGAGGCCGGTCAGCGCATCGTGACGCGCCTGGCGCAGTTCTTCGCGCGCCTGGTCCAGGCTCGCGGCGGCGCCTGCGATCTCGCGTTGCAGTGCGTTGACGCTTCGCGCCATCTCGCCGACTTCGTCGCCGGAATGGACGGTCACCGGAACGACGTCGACGCGGGCATGGGCGGCGTCCAAGTCACCTCGCCCCAGCGCAAGCAGCGCATTCGAGAAGCTCGCCATTGCGCCCCTGGCCATGCCAGTCGCGGCGTCCGACACTTGCACCATAGCGTGGGCGAGGATGCCGGGTAGCACTAGGCCGACGCTGATGCTCAGGATGGCGACCGCGACGAAGATATCCTCCAGGACGCTGACGAGCGCGCTGCTCTGATCGGGCAGACTCGTAACGGCAAGGAGGTAGCCGGCGCCGTCGAACGCGACCACGAGCAGCATCGCGCCGGTGAGCTTAATGTGCAGCGTGTTGGCGATACCGGGTAAGCCCTGCCGACGCCGATCGCTATACCTGCGCCACGCGTACAGGGCCGAACCCGAGTATGCGAACAACACGCCGACCAGCACGGTTTTCATGCCGAACTGCTGGAAGCCAAGAATTGCAGAACTGATCCAAACCACCGCGGCGATCAGCCCTAGAACGATCCATCCGCGCGGGGCGCGGTACGGGCGAAGAGCTTCCGGTTGATTCTTTCGCAGGAGCCAAACCGCAACATTGGGCAAACAGATGCCGATGAGGTAGGTGAAGTTGGCGGCCGCCACCAGCCAGATCGGATCCCCTAGCAGCAGGAAGAGGATGGCCATGCCCGCGGTGAGAGAGGTGGCTACCCACGGCGCGTCGGTACGCGATCTCTTCTCCAGGATCCGCGGTAGCAGTCCGTCTTCAGCGAGCTGCGACATTGTGCGCGCTGCGCCGGCAAGGGGCTGCAGCGTGCCGTGGAACATGTTGAACATCATGAACCAGATCGCCGCCGCCTTTGCGAAGCTGCCGAATACCGGCGCAAACGTGGGGCCCAGTACGAGCATGAGATCCTGGCCTAATTTTTCGGGGCCTAGCACGCCCAGCCAGACGATTGGCAGCACGATGAAATACAGCGACGCCATGACCGCACTCGCGAACATTGCGCGCGGGATATTCTTGTTGGGGTTGACGGTTTCGCCGACGTGGCAAACGGCGGCTTCGAACGCGGGCGCGGCAAACCCGATCAGATAGAGGCCCGCCATGATGGCGGTAAGCTCGCCAAACCAACCTTCGAACGGCACTTCCAGATGAAAGCTTGTCGCCTGGTGCCAATCCACGTGCCCGGCTGCGATCGGAGCGAGTGCGGAGATCAGTGCGAGCGCCGCCGAAGCAGTCGCAATCGGGATCGCCAGCCTGCCCGCCCACTTCACCCCGCAGAGATTGACCAGCGCAAACAGCAGGACTAGCGCACACGCTATGACGGGCACAGGCACGTTGGGCAGATACCATGCGTGGATCGCTGCGGCGGAGAAGATCGCAGTCAAACCGCAGGTCGGAACCCAACCCCACCAGTAGCAGACTCCGGTGAGGTTCGCCAATACCGGGTTATAGGGGCGAAACGCTTCCGCACAGGTGGCGGCGATGCCGCCGACCCGCTTGGGATACATGAGGACGAGCTCGGTCCACCCTGGTGCTGCAGCCCACGCCAACAGTAGACCGACAATCAACAGAGGAACGGCCGCGCTGCCTTGGCCGGTGATCTCACCTTGGCCGGCGAACAGCGCCGTGATGAGGAACAGGCTCTGGTTGCTGCCGCCCATCGCCAGCGCAGCGCTCGCTACCCAGCCAAGCGTGCGAGGATGTTCTACGGTGCTGGGATGTGGGTCAGAGCTCAGACGCTCGGGGGCTTGCAATGACTGCATACCGGAGTAACCCCGTTCGATCTAGAGCGAATACAGTCTGCGTATCATACTCGTGGGGCGCTTCAGGCAGAACACCCATATGAGGCATATCGTCTGCCGCATGCGGAAACGTAGGCTCGTGTCGAGGGTGTCGGGGCGGAGCGTCAAGGACGCGACGAGCCGGATCAGTGCGGAGCTAGCAAAATCGCAGGTGGCGGTCCTTGCAAGTCTGCAGCACCTCCTCCGGGTCGCGTTGCCACCAATCGAGCTCGGAGAAGATTTCCACTTCGTGGAAGCCCGCGTAGCCGGCTCGCTGCATCCAGGAGCGGATGCGGAGCAGATCGATCACGCCGTCTCCCATCATTCCACGGTCGTTGAGCAGGTCGCGCGTGGGCACCAGCCAGTCGCAGATGTGGAAAGCGAGCAACCGCGCTTTGGCAGCGCGCTCGACCTGCCGCTCGAGCTGCGGATCCCACCACACGTGATACACATCCACCGCGACACCCAGGCCGCCCTCGTTGCGAGGATCGAGCGCGTCGCATAGATCCAAGGCCTGGCCCAGCGTGTTGATGCAAGCGCGATCGGCCGCGTACATCGGATGTAGCGGCTCGATGGCGAGCGGAACGCCAGCCTTGCGCGCCTGCGGAAGAATCGCCGCGATGCCGTCGCGCACCTGGTCGCGCGCGCCGGATATGTCTTTCGATCCCTGGGGCAAGCCCCCGACCACGAGCACGAGGCACTGCGCGCCGAGCGCGTGCGCTTCATCCAGCGCGCGCAAGTTGTCGTCGATCGCCGCTTTGCGGCCGGAGACGTCTGCGGCCGGGAACATGCCGCCGCGGCACAGTCCCGTGACGGTCAGGTCATGACCGCGGATTGCGTGCACGGCTGGCTCGACGCCCATCGCATGCAACTGATCGCGCCAGGGCGCGATGCCGCGGATGCCGTGGCGCGCGCAGCCGGCGATGGCTTGCGCCAGGCACCACTGCTTGCGTGTGGTTGCGGTGTTGAGGGAGAGCAGAGCTGGGTCGGGTGCGCTCACCTCGTGCTCCGCAGGCCCAGGAAGTCGGCGACGAGCCCGGCCTGCCCTTCAACCATGTCTGCGCCAGTGACGACGGTGCAGCCGCGTGCCTGTGCCGCGGCGAGCAGCGGCGTGATGGCCGGCTTCGGAATGACGTCGCTGACCACGGTGCGCGCCGCGATGCGCGATGGATCGCAGGGCAGAGGATCGCCATCGCGTAATCCGAGCGGTGTCGCGTTAGCGACGATGTCGACGTCGTAGCGGTCCTCGACCACTGCGTCGGCTTTGACGTTGGGGAATGCTGTGATCAGCGCACGCGCGAGGTTCGAAGCGCGGCTCGCGTCCAAGTCTCGGAGCGTCAAGGATGCGATGCCTTCCTTGGCCAGCGCCATTGCCATGGCGCGGGCTACGCCTCCTGCGCCGATCAGATGCACGCGCTTTCCCGCCAGGTCGACGCCGCGCGCCTTCAGCGCTGCTACATAACCCCTGCCGTCGAACATATCGCCGACCCAGCGGCCGTTTTCCATTCGGCGGGCGACGTTTATCGCGCCGACCAGCCGGCCGTTGTCGCGCAACTCATCGACGTGCTTACACATCGCGTGCTTGTGCGGCATGGTGATGATCAGCCCGTCGCAGTTGCGCAGGCTCTTGAAGCCGTCGACGGCAGCGTCGAAGCCGGCTGCGTCGACCTCGGCCGGCACCATGACTGCGTCGATGCCGCGCTCCGCGAACAGAGTATTGAAGCGCTCCGGCGAGCGAACCCGAGCGAGCGGGTCGCCGAGGATGGCGTAGAGGCGGGTGGTTCCGGTTATTGGCATGAGGTTTTTTCTCCGCGTCATTCCGGCGCAAGCCGGAATCCAGAACTCGTGCCTGGACCCCGGATCAAGTCCGGGGTGACGATTCAAGGTCTACAGATCGAAGGCAATAGTCCCGTCAGGCACGATCAACGCTCAACTGCTTGGACGGCGCAGCATCATCAACTCGTTCGTCCCTTCCTGCGCCACTTCGCCGTTCTGGTTCTTCACCTTGAAAGCCAGTATCACGATACCGCGGTCGGCGCGCTTGGTTTCGCGCTTTGCCGCGATCTCGATCTCCGCGTGGATGCGGTCGCCGATGTAGATGGGTCGGCTGAATTTCCAGTTCCAACCTAATGATGCGATCGCCCGCATGCGCGGTGCGGCGCGGTTCTTCAGGCCATCGGTGAGCGCAAGGCCGAGGATGCCGTGCGCGATGCGTCCCTTGAACCCCAGTTCTTTGGCGAACTGCTCGTCGACGTGCAGATCGAAGAAATCGCCGGTGAGCCCGGCGAAGCCCGCGATGTGCGATTCGGTCACCATGATGCCGCCCGTGGCAAAGCGGTCGCCCACGGCGAGGTCCTCGTACCAGTTGTAACCGTCTGCGATCACGGAGCGTCCTCAGCCTTCAAGCATTGAGCTTCGGAACATCGAGCCAGCGCCGCTCGCGCCAGCTCTTGTGCGCTGCGTCGGCGAGCTGCACACCCTTCGCGCCTTCCAGCAGGTTCCAGCGGAAGTCGCCTTCTCCAGCTAGGTGCTTGAGGAAGAGCTCCCACTGCGCCTTGAACGCATTGTCCCAGGCCACGTTGTCGGGCACTTCTTGCCAACTTTGGTAGAAGTCGATGGGCTGTGGGATGTCCGGGTTCCACACCGGCTTGGGTGTGTTCACCCGCGATTGGGTCACGCAGCGGCGCAGCCCGGCGACCGCCGAGCCGTGCGTGCCGTCGACTTGCAGGGTCAGCAGATCGTCGCGGCGCACCCGTACGGACCAGGAACTGTTGAAGTGTGCGATGACGCCGCCTTCCAGCTGCAACGTCGCATACGCCGAGTCGTCGGCGGTAGCCTTGTACTTGCGCCCCCCCTCGTCCCAGCGATCGGGAATGTGGGTTGCGCCCAGGCACGATACCGCCTTCACTTCGCCGAATAGATTGTCGAGCACGTAACGCCAATGGCACAACATATCGAGGATGATGCCGCCGCCTTCTTCCTTGCGGTAGTTCCAGGAGGGGCGCTGGGCAGGCTGCCAGTCGCCCTCGAATACCCAATAACCGAACTCGCCGCGCACCGAGAGCATGCGGCCGAAGAAGCCGCTTTCGCGCAACATCTTCAGCTTAAGCAGACCAGGCAACCACAGCTTATCCTGCACGACGCCATGCTTGACGCCGGCTTTCTGCGCCGCCTGGTAAAGCTCCAGGGCCTCGGCGGTGGTGGTCGCGACCGGTTTCTCGCAATAGATGTCCTTGCCGGCGGCGATGGCGCGCATCACGAACTGCGGCCTGAGCAGCGTCGAGGCCGCGTCGAAGAAAACGGTGTCGTCGCGGTTCGCGAGGGCCTGGTCGAGATCGGTGGTCCAGCGCTCGAGGCCGTGTGCTTTTGCGAGGCTTTCGAGCTTGCTTGCGTCGCGGCCGACCAGAATCGGGTCCGGCATCAGCCGCGTGCCATCCTTCAGAGTCACGCCGCCCTGGCGGCGGATCTCGAGGATCGAGCGCACGAGGTGCTGATTGGTGCCCATACGTCCGGTCACCCCGTGCATGATGATTCCGATGCGCTTGCTCGTCATGCGAGTTCCGTTGGGCGTTGGTCCGCGGTGATCGGATTGTGGGGCAGCCGGGCGGAGCGGGCAAGGTCAAGGCGACTGACCTGGTCATCGCCCGGCGCGCGCCGGGCCTCGAGCGATCCTGGATCCCTGCGTTGAAATGACGACACCGAGTAGCCAGATGAAGCGCAGTCGTGCAGCCCGGACAGAGCGTAGCGGAATCCGGGAAGGCCTGGATTGCGCTGCGCTTCATCCAGGCTACAAAATCTCCGCCGTCACCCCAAGCGCCGTCACCCCGGACTTGATCCGGGGTCCAGTCGCGCGGCCGGGATGGAGCAATTGAGGTTGTGCGAGTATTGGTTACCGGCTCTGGATCCCAGCGTGCGCTGGGATGACGGCGAAGGGTTACGCCGGCATCGCGGCAGAGCCTGTACAGTTACGTGCTGAGACCAAGACGGAGGATGCAATGTCCAAGCTGATCCCTTTTCCAGACGGCGGTTACGGTTTCATCAAGGGCGGATTTCCCTATTGCCAGGGCGTGCGGGCGCAGGAGGGATACGCGATCGAGCGCGTGCGCTTCGCGCGGCCGCTGCCTGTGGAAAAAGGCTTCGCCGCGATTGAAGCGCACCTGAAATCGGTCGGGCGGCCCCGCACTGCGCTGTGCGCGGCCGAACTGCGCTCGCCCAAGCCCTTCAGCATGAGCGGTTTCGCGGGATTCAACGAAGGGTACGTGGCGGTGTTGAAGCAATGGGGGCTGTTCCGCGACGGGCTCAACCCGGTGGCGCGCTCGAATGTCGCACCGGAAATCGCCCCACCGTTCGAGCCGTCGTTCTACGCATTTTGCTACACCGTGCCGGCACCCAAGGCCTCTCCCACCTTCGTCGTCGCCGGCAGCGGCGAATGGCCTAGCGGCGGGAAGTTTCCAGACGACATCGTGGCGTACGGGGACGTGTCGCCCGTTGGGATGCAGGCCAAGGCTCGCTGGGTGCTGGATGCGATGCAGAACCGTCTCACCGAGCTCGGCGTGTCCTGGCAGGACGTGACGATTGCACAGGTCTACACCGTGCACGACCTTTACCCCATCCTCCGCGATCAGATCGTGCCGCGCGCCGGCAACGGCGGCGGGCTTACCTGGCACTATTGCCGTCCGCCGATCGAAGAGCTGGAGTTCGAGATGGACGTGCGCGGCGTGGGTATCGAGCGCTTGCTGGCGACCTAGATCGGTTCCAACCAGCCCGACCGAATCGGGGTCGAATCAGTCGCTATGTTCCAGCACGGCTGCCGGAATCGCGACGCCTTCCGCTGCAGACAGTGACGTTACTCCCCACTCAATCAGCTCGAGGTGTCCGTCGAAGTGCTCGACGATGGCCGTGCAGCTGTCCACCCAATCCCCGCAGTTCACGTACAGCACGCCGTCGATACGTTTGATCGCGGCGGAGTGGATATGCCCGCAGATCACGCCGTCCAGGCCGCGGTCCTTCACGCTGCGCACCACGCATTCCTCGAAGTCGTAGATGAAGCTCACGGCCGTCTTCACCTTGCGTTTTGCATAGCTGGCCAGGGACCAGTACCCGGGGACGCCCAGCGTGCGCCGGGCCCACGACAGCACCATGTTGAGGCGGACCAGGAATGCGTAGGTGTTATCGCCGAGCACGGCCAGCCATTTGTGGTACTTGGTCACGACATCGAACTCGTCGCCGTGCAGCAGCAGATAGCGCCTGCCGTCGGCAGTGGTGTGGGTGTACTCTCGATGCACCGCAATGTCGCCGAACGTGCTACCTACGTACTCGCGCAGCGCTTCGTCGTGGTTGCCCGGCACCAGAATCACCTGCGTGCCGTGCCGCGCGCGCTTGAGCACCTTCTGCACGAACGTGTTCATCTGCCCGGACCAGTAGATGCCCCGGTGGCTCATAGCCCAGAAATCGATGATGTCTCCGAGCAGGAACAGTCGTTCGGAGTCGTACTCGCGCAGGAAGTCGAGCAGCTGGTGCGCCTGGCAGCCGCGTGCCCCGAGATGGATGTCCGATAGGAATATGGAGCGGACCTCGGGCATAGACCCGTGCCTCAGCGCAGCTTGCGCCCCACGAGGATGTAGTAGGGCACGCGCAACCAGGGCAGGTAGGGTACTGGTCCGGCCCGTTCCAAACATACTTCGACAGCCAGACGACTGCGCACATACGGCAAGTGCTGTTGGGATAGCCGCACGCCATCGTGAGCGAAGCATGCGCGCCAGAACCGGTTGGCACGGGCGCGTCGCGACAGTCTGCCCTCCTCGTCGTACGGTGCAGGTAAATGAAAGTCCACGACACCGAGCACGCCGCCGGGCCGCAGCATGGCCAGTGCATTGTCGACCGCGGCACGCCAATCCGGAATCATGGTGAGCGCGTAGGAAAAATACACGACGTCCGGCGGGTGCGATGGAGCGTAGCGAGTTGCATCGGCCTCGACCACTCGCACATTGGGAAGTTGAGCCCATCGGCGCCGCGCCAGGTCGAGGAGGGCGGGGCAGAGATCGACCGCTTCGACCCGGCGGAGCTGCGCCAGGCGCGGGCCGAAGAACTCCAGGTTGCGTCCGGTGCCCGCACCCAACTCCGCCACGCGGTCTCCGGCAGCGGCAGGCAAAAGGTCTACGAGTTCCCGACGGCCATGCAGCAGCCGCTCGCGGAAGGCATCGTAGCTTTCCGCCTGGGGTGCATAAAAACCCTGCAGCTGCTCCGCGTGCGAGCCGGTACGCGATGCGCCCCGCGCCAGTGCGAAGAGAACGCGCGCTTCGGCGAGGGGGCTCATGCGGTTCCCGGCAGGTCCGCGATGTGGAATCCGGCGTAGGTATGCACGCGGTCTTGCCTGGTCAATTCACGGGCCAGCTCAGGGTGGAACCGCACCACGTCCATCAGGCGCCATTCGTGGCCGGCGTGGTGCACCCAGACATCCTCCAAATAGGCAGGCTGAGCGTGGGCGCTACGGAACAGGACACGCGCGTTGGGCGTCGCGCGGTCGAGGATCGCTCCCCACTCCTCGGCGAGAGCGTCGGGGTAGTAAGAGCTCATCCAGTCCATATGGTCGAGCAGTACGTACCGGCTGATGCGCTGCTCAGTGGCGCGAAGGAACTTCGTCACGGTCGTTGTGTGTGGCACGATCCGCTCCACCAGCCCATTCTTCAGCGCTTGGAACCCCTGAGGCTTGAGATACTCCGGGCAGCAGTCATGAGTGTAAAACCCGCGAAAGTAGAGCTGCCAGAAGTAGTTGGTTCGCACTGGCACCTGGCAGGCGACATAGTCAACGGCCTCCCGCACAAAGCCTGGAATGCCATCTGCATGCTGGCGCTCTACCTCCTTACGCTGCGCTCGAGGCACACCCAGCATGCTCATCGTCACCTGGCGCGATAGAGTCCAGTTGACGTGCCTTCCCCACAGCAGTGGCACCACCTGCTTGCGATAGACGCCGCGCTGCGCTTCCAGCGATTCGCACTGGAGTAGCGCACCCAGTGCTTCGCGCAGCTTCGGCCGCAACCGCAGGTAGCCGCGAAAGCCGCGCGCCACCATCCCTGCGAGGCCAAAGAAATAAAACGTGTCGCGCGGATCGCGCTGGGAGAACCATTCCCAGTTCCGATCCCAGTACTGCTTCGCGAACGGCGACAGCTCGGCACGCAGCTCGTCGGCGTAGAGATCGCGGAAGCCTGGGTGATGGCCCTGACCAAACGCGGCGAAGAAATCGTCGTAGCCCAGTCGCCGGATGCCGGCGAGCTTGAGTTCGAGCAGGGCTGTCTGACGCGGATTGGCGTCCACAGCATGGATGCGGTCGGGGCCAAGCAGCGCGTAGTCCAGCACGTTACAACCGGCGCTGGTGATTACGACGAGTGTGTCGTTCGAGGTGACGCCCAGCGCCTGACGATCCACGGCTGGATCTTCCCAGCAGGCGTTGTACACGAGCGATCGGGAATAGATGGCGTCGAAGATCTTCTGATCGAACCTGTGCGCGAGTCTCGCGGCAGCGGTTTTCAGATCGACCTCTGGTGACCTAGATGCTTGGCGCATCTGTTCATCGTCCCGGCACCGTCATCTCTGAACGTAATCCCGGTTTTTCCAACTTGCTCCGAAGCGACGGGCGCAATTGCGCGCTGCCCTACGCAACTTGCGTTCCATCGGCGCGGCGCCGTGCAGAGTAAGTCAGCACCGTGACAACGGAGTGACGCCAACGTGACGGAGTTGTTGCGGAGAACGCAGTTCCAGACTCAGAGCTCTCGGTCTGGGTGAAGTTGCCGGTAGACTTCGAAGGTCATGATGGCCAGCACTACGACGAGCCCCAGATACTGCACCGCGTAACTCGCGCGCGTCGCGGCAGGCGTCTGGTAGTAAGCGGCGTTGTTGTCGTGCTGCCCGCGGATGACTTCCCATACCTTTGGCGCTGCAAGCAATGCCACGAGCACGAGCAACGGGCTGGGCCGCCACAGGAACAGCGCAACCAGGATCGGGACGCCCACCAGCCAGATCTTAGGGCTGATGACGCTGGTAATGCGACCGCCGTCGAAGGGGTGTAACGGGATGAGATTGAACAGGTTGAGGAAGAAACCGGCATAGGAGAGTGCGAGGAGAAGCTGGCTTCCGGTATAACGCGCTGCGAGGTAGACGAGTACGGCCGCGATCGAACCCGCGATCGGGCCGCTGATTCCCACGAAAGCCTCGGTCTCCGCGTCGTGCGGCATATCCTTCAGCTGGATCCATGCACCGACGAACGGAATGAACGTCGGCGCCCCGACGTCGAGACCTCGGCTCCGGGCCGCTACGAAGTGCCCCATCTCGTGCACGAGAATCAGCGCCACGAATCCCACTGCGTAGGGCCAACCGAACACCCAGGAATAGACAAACACCGACAGCAGCATCGTGCCGCCGGTGAGAAACAGCTTTCCGAGTTTGGCGGCCTTTGCCAAACCGATGAGCAGCACGATCAGGCCCTTCACGCTCGCTCACCCCGCGCGCGGCACGCTTCATCGTAGGCGAGGTTGATCTCCTTGCTTTTGCGCTCGGCGAGTTCCCGTAGTTCGGCGCCGAGCGCAGCGACCTTGTCGGGATGGTATTCGGCGATCCGCTGCTGGTAGGCTCGGCGGATCGCGTCCATGCTCGCATCCGCGCTCACTCCGAGAACTGTGGCCCAAGTCGGCGCCGGTGACTGCTGATGTTGTGGAGGCACCGTGTCTGCGCGTGGACCGCGCTCTCTGTCCTTACGATGGAACAGAAAAGAGACACCCCAGTAGCCGCCGAACAGGCAAAGGGTGATCACCGCGATCTCCTCGAGGCTCACGCGGTGCTTTCCGTGAGGCGCGCCCGGTAGCGGTTAAGAGCGTTCCACTCTGCGCTGCCCGCCTCTGCAGACGCGATGCTTTCGTCGACGCGGCCCACGATGTACTCGGTGGCCCGGCGGAACTCAGCTTCCGGCAGGCGCGCGCGCGCGGCATCCAGCAGATCTTCGGACATGCTCAGCCGGCTCGACACCTTGCGCGGCAGGTTGAGTGCGCACGGCAGACAGACGAGAGATTCGAAGGTGAGCCCGATCAGCACGGAATGCCGGAGCGCCAGCCGGGCCCGCTGCCGCCAAAGCCCAACGAGCATGACGACGGCTCCCGCATACATGGCCCCGACCAGGCAGAGAAACGGTCCCCATCCGAGATTGAGGTAGAGGCATGCCGGCAGGCCGATGAACAGTCCCGCAGCAATCGGCGCCATCCCCCAGTACAAGCCTTGCAGCGCTGCCTCGGCAGACTCGGGGGTTACGTTGCTTGCGAGCGGGCGCAGGGGAGGCGAAGTGTCGACGTGCCACGCGAAGCGGAACAGAACTCGCCAAGGTGTGAGCGGATTGGGCACAAACGGATTACGCCCGACGAGGTGGAAGCTGAGCGCACCGAAGTGCACGCGGTATCCATGAGCGCCGCGGCGCTCGAGCACGCCCTCGTTGTCGTAGAGCAGGAGTAATGTGTCCTGCAGGTACAGGCCGGCGATCAACACCATGGCCAGCACCTCGACCGACGGAAGCATCAACTCCTTTTTCGCCCGAACAGCGCCTTGACGCCGCCGATTGCGGCGATGCCGACCGCCACCAAGAGTTTCCAAAGCCACTTGGCGGCACCGCTCTTGACCGCGACGGCTGCAGCTCCGCCGGCGACCAGCGCCGCGAGTCCATACTCGGCAACCTTGTCGCCCTGCTTGTACTCGGCGTAGCGCTCGCCATCGACATAGCTGAAGTTCTGGATCACGGTCTTGAAAGCGCCGACGGCCTGGTCCAGGTCCTGCGGATCGGCAACGACGGCTGCCGAGGTGACGCCGTGGCGGCCGAGAATACGCGTGTTGTAGTTGACTACTGACTTGCCCTCCGACTGGGCTTCGATCGCCCACTCCAGGCGCTTGCTCTGCTGGTCGTAGCGCGGCGGGAACCTCCAGCCGACGATGGTCAGCGGGGCCCAGCCCCGCGCTTTGCGCTCCGCGTTCCCGGCTTCCGTGCCCTTGCGCACCGACTCGAGCAGTGCGTCCGGGTCGATCTTCTCGTCATCCTTGATGTACCCGGTGTCCTCGAACTCCAGCACGGCGAACCACGACATGCCCTCTGGCGCGATGAGGTACTCCTGCCCGTTGCTCGGGTTCCTCATCAACTCCATGAGCTTCCTGGTGTCGTCCGGATTCAGGAACCCATAGCCTGCCGGCACAGCGAATTGCGCCTTGGCCCCAACCGGGGCGGTGCCAGAATGGATCCATCCGAGGCTTTGAAAGACTTGCTTGGCATGTTGTTGCTCGGGAGACAACTGCTCGTCTGCGAAAGCGTGCGACGCCACGCATGCGAGAGCCAGACAGGCCCACGCGACCCCTTTTCCCAGTAATGACATTTGGAACCCCTTTTCCAAAAAGAGGATGCCTTTCATTCCCCTCTTGCCGGGGGCTACGTGCGATGTCGAAGCGACTATAGCACTGGGCCGCAGCGGCGAAATATGACTTAGGTACTGGTGCTGTCGCCACGGTTCCTCCCGCCACAGGGCGCGAGGGCCGCGAGCCGGCCTGCCCCTATCAACGGCCCGCGCAGGCTTTTTCTTAAGCCGTCGTGGCGCTGGGTGCGGTGCGATGCCGCTTTTGCCACAAAGCGATCGCTGCGCCGAGGATGCCTTTGGGCATGAAGATAATGAAGAGCACCAGCAGCAGGCCGTAGAGCGTCGTGTCCAGCCCATGGATGTCGTGACCCAGGGCGAGGCGCAGGACCTCGGTGAGCAGCAGCGTGAAAATAGCGCCGACCGTGGGACCGAGGCGGAGGAACATGCCGCCGGCGATCGCTCCGAACACCATCT
>JBGPPC010000026.1:0-22770 GCA_041488355.1 Gammaproteobacteria bacterium | reverse complement strand
GACTTCGTGCTCGGTACGCGCGTGCTGAACGGTGCAGGCGAGGATCTGCGCTTTGGCGGCCAGGTGATGAAGAACGTCGCCGGCTTCGACCTGTCGCGCCTGATGACAGGCTCCTTCGGCACGCTTGGCGTGATCCTCGAGGTCTCGCTCAAGGTGCTACCCCGGCCCGAGGATGAGCTCACGCTGCGCTTCCAGATGAGCGCAGCAGCTGCGATCGAGACGATGAACCGCTGGGCCGCCCAGCCGTTGCCCATTTCCGCCACGTGCCATGCCGCGAGCGCCCTCACCGTCCGGTTGTCCGGGAGCAGGCTGGGCGTCGCTGCGGCACACGCCAAGATCGGTGGCGATCTGGTCCCCGAGGGACAGGCGTTCTGGCGCGCGGTACGCGAGCAGACCCTGGACGCTTTCCGCGGCCCGCTCTGGCGCCTGTCGATCAAGTCCACGACGCCACCGCTCGCGTTGCCCGGCAAACAAGTGATCGAGTGGAACGGCAGCCTGCGATGGGTCGCCACCGACGCGCCTGCACAGCAGGTGTTCGAGACCGCGCGCAAAGCGGGCGGGCACGCCACCCGGTTCCGCGCCAACAATGGAACGCCGATGATGCGCCTGGACCCCGCTGTGCTCGACCTGCACAAGCGTCTCAAGGCCGCGCTCGATCCCAATGGCATCTTCGGCCTGCGCCGCTTGCACCCCGATTTCTGAATTGAACCACGGAGACACGGAGAGCACGGAGAAAACGAAACCCAGGAGCTTACGACCAAGATCCTCCGACAGAGCGCAGCCCGAAGCTTCAGTCCAGTGCTGTTGATGTCTTCAGTGTCCTGCTGCTAATAGGTCTTGGTCTCACGGGTTTCTCCGTGCTCTCTGTGTCTCCGTGGTTAACCTGCTGTTGATGAAAACCAACCTGGCCGACTTCATCCGCGACACCCCCGAAGGCAGGGAGGCAAACGCCATCCTGCGCGCCTGCGTGCACTGCGGGTTCTGCACCGCGACCTGTCCGACTTACCAGCTGCTCGGCGACGAGCTGGACGGCCCGCGTGGGCGCATCTACTTGATGAAGGAGCTGTTCGAGGGCGGCACAGTCTCGGCCAAGACACAGCTCCACCTGGACCGCTGCCTCACCTGCCGCTCGTGCGAGACGACGTGTCCTTCTGGCGTGCGGTACGGCAGGTTGGTGGACATCGGCCGCAACGTCGTCGACAAACAGGTCGGCCGCAGCCTCGCGCAGAGGTTGTGGCGCTCGATGCTGAGGACGGTGATCCCCAACTCGGCCCTGTTCAATCCGCTGCTGCGACTGGGCCAGCTTAGCCGGCCCGTCCTCCCGAAAGCGCTGGCGCGCAAGGTGCCGCCGAGCGTTAGGCCCACTGCGTGGCCCGCACCGCGCCACGCGCGTCGTATGCTCGTGCTGCAAGGCTGCGTCCAGCCGGGTATCGCCCCCACCATCAATCCTGCCATGGCGCGCGTGCTGGACCGCATCGGCATTTCGCTCACCACAGCGCGGGAGGTGGGTTGCTGCGGCGCCGTTGCGTACCACCTCAACGCCCAAAGCGATGGGCTGGACACCATGCGGCGGAACGTCGACGCGTGGTGGCCCTACGTCGAGCAGGGCGTGGAGGCCATCGTGATGACCGCGAGCGGCTGCGGTGTCATGGTCAAGGAGTACGGCGAACTGCTGCAGCGCGACTCGCGCTACGGCGCGAAAGCGAAGAGGATCTCGGAACTCACCAAGGATGCCAGCGAAATTCTCTCTGCCCACCGGGAGGGGCTCGAGACACTGCTCGAGCGTTCTGCTCGAGTCAAGAATCACGAGTCACGCGTCACGCGCGTTGCGTTCCACTCGCCCTGCACTCTCCAGCACGGGCAGCAGATCGGCGGTGTGGTCGAAGGATTGCTGAGCGCAGCGGGCTATCGGCTCACCACGGTGCCCGATGCGCACCTGTGCTGCGGCTCGGCCGGGACCTATTCGATCCTGCAGGCCAACTTGTCGCGCCGGCTGCTGGCGAACAAGGTCGCCGCGCTCGAGTCCGGCTTGCCGCAGGTCATCGCCACCGCCAATATCGGGTGTCTCGCGCACATCCAGAGCGGGACTCGGTTGCGGGTGAGGCACTGGATAGAATTGGTCGACGAGGCGATGGTTGGCCCTTGAGTGACTACGTGATGCGAGGTCGGCGCAAGCTGTGCACGGCCAACGCCGGCGGCGACTTGAATGCGTGCGTACAGGTCCTGCGTTCGTCGTCTCACTCTATAATGCGCGTTCCCGAAAAAAGGACCGAGACTATGAAGACCCAGCTCATCGTGTTCGCAGCTGCCTTGTCCGCCTTCGCGGGTGCAAGCGTGCACGCTCTGGCAGCGCCACTCGCCTATGTCCCCAACGAAGAGAGCGGCACCATCTCGGTGATCGACACGCAGACCGACACCGTGGTCAAGACCATCAAGGCCGGCAAGACGCCGCGCGGCATCGCGACCTGGAAGGCCGGCAACACGTTATTCGTGAGCGACCAGCCCAACAACGCCCTGCTGGTGGTGGACCTCGACAAGCAGGCGGTGGTGGACAAGATCGACCTGGGCGAGTCGCCCGAAGGTGTGGGCATGTCGGCCGACGGCCATTGGGTCGCGGCGGCGGTGGAGTTGACCAACTCGATTGCGCTTATCGACACCGCGACGAAGAAGCGCGTCGCGAACATCAAGGTGGAGGGTAAGAACCCCGAGCACGCGGTGTTCAGTCCAGATGGCAAATGGATCTACTCGAGCGCCGAGGAGGCGACGCAAGTCGACATCATCGACCTCGGTCAACGTAAACAGGTCGCCAGCGTGCCGGTGGGACGCCGCCCCCGCGGCATCGGCTTCCTGCCCGACAGCAGCAAGGCCTATGTGGCCTGCGAGCTCGACAGCACGATCTACGTGATCGACGTGACCAAGCAAACAGTGCTCAAGAGCATCAAGGGCGGCATGTTCTCGAACGGGGTAGCGGTGCGTCCCGACGGCAAGCGCGTCTACATCTCCAACGGTAAGGATGCGACCGTGTCGGTGATCGACACCGGGAGCGACGAGATCATCGCGACCATCCCGGTCGGCAAGCGTCCCTGGAACATGGCCATCACGCCCGACGGCAACAAGCTGTACGTCGCGGCCGGCCGCTCGAACGCGGTGTCGGTAATCGACACCGAGACCAACCAGAAGATCACCGACATCCCCGTGGGGGAGAAGCCCTGGGGCGTGGTAATCCACTGAGCGATAGCGCCTGGCTGCGTTGAACGCCGTGCGCGCGCTTTTGTTCGATGTGTTCGGCACGGTCGTGGACTGGCGCGGCAGCCTCGTCCGCGAGGGCCGCGCATTGGCGGCCCGGCGCGGGCTCGAGGTCGACTGGGTCGCGTTCGCCGACGCCTGGCGCGCGGGTTACAGACCGGCCATGGACCGCGTGCGTCGCGGCGAGCTGCCATGGATGAACATAGACCAACTGCACCGGCTTATACTGGATGAAATCCTCGCCCGGTTCGGAATCCATGAACTGTCCGAACCGGAAACGGGCGAGCTGAATCGGGCCTGGCACCGGCTCCACCCCTGGCCCGACGCGGTGCGCGGACTCAAGCGCCTGAAGACCAAATTCATCGTCGCAACGCTGTCCAACGGCAATGTGTCGCTGCTTACCGATATGGCGAAGCACGCCGGCCTGCCATGGGACTGCATCCTGTCGGCCGAGCTGTTCCACTGTTACAAACCCGATCCGCAAACTTACCTGGGCGCTTGCACCCTGCTCGGGACACGCCCGGACGAGACGCTGATGGTCGCCGCCCACGAGAACGATCTAGCGGCTGCGCGAGCCAATGGGCTGCGCACCGCATTCGTGCGCCGGCCACGGGAGTTCGGCCGCCGCGCCGGCTATGACCTCCCCCGGGACGCGGGCTTTGATCTGGTCGCCGATGACTTCGTCCACCTCGCTGAGCAACTCGGTGTGTGAACCGCTTGACGCTCGGCGGCCTGTCACAACGAGTTGGGTTCGCGCGCTGGTCCTATTCGCCCTCGCGCTGTGCCTGTCCGGCTGCGCCGCCTTCCGCAGCTACGACAAGGAGCTCAATCAAACCACCAACCTGGCTGCGGTCGGCAAGGTGGACGATGCCATCAAGCAGCTCAACAAAGATAACAGGGGCAAGGACAAGGACCTGCTTTACTACCTCGAGCTCGGCATGCTGCAGCGGCTGGTGGACCGCTATCCGGATAGCCAGAAAGCCTGGATGTCGGCGAACGAGACCGTGCAGGCTTGGGAACACACGGCGCAAACCGACCCCTCGAAGCTGCTCCCGGGCGCCGCCAGCTATGTTATCAACGACAAGCTGCGGCCCTACGAAGGGCATGACTACGAGAAAGTCATGCTCCTCACGTATATCGCGCTCAACTATTTGGCTTTGGGTGAGTACGACAACGCCCGTGTGGCGATCAAGCAGACGCACGAGCTCGAAGCCGTCATCGCGCAGCTGCGCAGCAAAGAGCAGGTCAAGGTGGAGCAGGATGCCCGCCAGCAGGGCGCACGCACCAGCTTCAAAGAACTGAACGGATATCCCGTCCAGACCATCGACAACCCCGCCGTGAACGCGCTCAAGAACAGCTACCAGAGCGCGCTGTCGCACTATCTGGCAGGCTTCGTTTACGAGGCGTTGGGCGAGCCGAGCCTCGCCGCACCAGGCTACCGGCTCGCGAACGAGCTGCAACCCAACCAGCCGCTGCTGGAGGAGGCGCTGCGCGGCCTCGACCAGCGCGTGGGCGCCCCTGACGACGGCCTTACCGACGTGCTGTTCGTGATCGGATCGGGAACTGCCCCCGCCCTGGAGTCGCGCCAGTTCCCGCTGCCTGTCCCGGTGAACCGCACGCTGATCCTGATCCCGGTCTCGTTCCCAGTGATGAAGGCGACCTCGACGCCCTACCTGCCCGGCCAGCTCAGCTTGGGTGACGGGCAGTCGTTCACCGTGGCGCCGATGACCAGCATCGACCTGATGGCGCGCCGCGCGCTCAAGGACGATATGCCCGGCATCATGTTGCGCGGGGCCATTCGCTCCACCGCCAAGGCGGCCACGCAGTATGCGCTGCTGCACCAGGCGCAGCAGCAGAACAACACGCTGCTCGGGCTGGCCGCACTCGCCGTGACCATCGGCTCGGTGGTGACCGAATCGGCCGACGAGCGCACCTGGCGCACGCTCCCGGCGGAGATCGGCATTGCCCGTGGACGCCTTCCTCCCGGCACCCGTACCGTCACGCTGCAAACCCCGGAAGGCATGCGCAACGTGCAGCTGAACCTATCGGGACGCTACGCCGTGGTAGGCTTACGCCTTCTGCGCGGGCAGCTCTTTATGATGCTCCCCGAAGCCGGGCTCGCTGGAAGCGGCCAGCAACGGACCGAGGCAGGAGCCGCACCGGCGTCAGCCGGTGGCGGCCGGGAACGTTAAAGCAGGAACGGCAAACAACGGAGACCTCGAAATGAAATGGACATGGACGATCATTGCACTGCTGGCGGCCGCGCTGGCCGCCGGATGCGCTCACAAGAAGGGATTTGAAAAGCCCGGCTTCGCCTATGGTTGCCCGATCGGGGACGCCAAGATAAGCTCGATGGAGGACCTCATCAAGGCCAAAGTCCTGACGGAAGGCAAGCGCACCACCATCCAGGCGACCGAGATCCGTTGCACCATGACCAGCGACCACCTGAGGATCGACGCCAACCTCAACAACGACAGCTCCAAGGTCAAGCGGATCAACTACAAGTTCCGCTGGATCGACCGCGAGGGCATGCGCGCCTGGGAGGAGGAAGTCTGGAAGCCTCTGCTCATGTACGAGAACAGCAACCTCATGGTCAGTTCCATTGCGCCAACCAACAAAGCGGTGGACTTCCGTCTGATCCTGCTGAGCCAGGAATAGCCCTCGACAAACGGGATGATGGCCCGGACACCGCGGGCCTTTTCTGAAAGGAGAGCACCCAATGACCTATCCAAGCCATACCCGCCGTCTCGCGCTGTTGCCGCTCGTAGCCGTCGCCCTCGCGGCCGGCTGCGCGCAGGAAAAGACCCACTATGGCGATGAGAAAGCCGTAGAGACCGTTACGAACCAGTTCGGCTCGACCGACCTGCAGATGATCGCGGAGTCTATGACGCGCTCGATGCTGCAGACGCCGATAATCGTCAGCGGCAACCTGCCCATCGTCACGGTGCAGGAGGTCAAGAACAAAACCAGCGAGTACATCGATACGCGCTCCATCACGGACAGCATCCGTGCCGAGCTGCAGAAGAGCGGCAAGGTTCGCTTCGCGGTTGACGCGGCCGCCATGCAGCAGCAGGTCGAGGAGCTGCAGCGCCAGCAGAGCGAGCTGTACGAGAAGGAGCAGGCGGCCGAGAAAGGCAAGATGGTGGGTGCCCAGTACCGCATGGAGGGCAACATCACGTCCATCGTGAAGCAGGCGAAGGACGTGAAGGACGTCTACTACAAGTTCAACCTGCAGCTGTGGAACATCCGCAACGGTCTGCTGGAGTGGACCGACGAGAAGCAGATCCGCAAGACCACCAGCAAGGGCTAAGCGCGCTCAAGCTGCTGTCGGGGCCGCGCGAGGGCGCGGCCTTCGTCTTGTCCGGGGGCTCATGCGACGCACAGGGTTGAGGAAGTGGGCCGTGCTGGCGGGTGTGACGGCTGCGCTCGCGCCGTTGACGGCATCGGCCGACGAAGCCACCGGTTGGTATGTGGGCGCGGGCGCCGGGCAGAGCAAGGCGATCCAGTACTGCGAGGCTCCCGCAGGCGGCGCGGTCCAGAGCTGCGACAACACGAGCTTCGCCTGGAAGCTGCTGCTCGGCTATCAGGCCAACCGCTACCTGGGCGTTGAGGCCGGCTATGATTACTTCGGCAAATTCAGCGCTTCGTTCACGACTGGCGGCGTGGCTGAGACCAGCCAGACAAAGACCTGGGCTGGCTTTCTCGAAGCCGTAGGCAGCATCCCGATCGGCAGCCGCTTCTCGCTCTTCGGGAAGGCGGGCGGCGTCTACTGGCGCACGAAGTTCACCAGCCAGCAGGGCAGCGCGCCGGCGTTCGACACCAGCCAACACGACATCGATTTCGTTGTCGGCGCTGGCGCTCAGCTCTTCGTCACCAAGAACCTCGCTATCCGTGCGGAGTACGAGTACCTGCCTAAGTACGGCAACGCCCTCACCGGCGAGGTGGACCTGCAGTTCATCTCGGCCAGCGTGTTGTGGAAGTTCTAGCGAAGCTCCGCATAGAGCTTCCCTAGCAGGGCGTTGAAACTGGGTTCCCTCTCCCATCGAGGGGGGGGGCTTTTCAACAGCGTGCTAGCGTTTGCCCTTCTCGTACGTCCCAATCAGCTGCGTCTGCCCGATGATGTGACCCTTCATGGCCTGCTCCAGCGCGGCCTTGGTCGGCTTCTTCAGATCCGGCAGCGCCGTGTCGAGCGCATAGAGCTTGTGAAAGTAGCGGTGGCGGCCGATGGGCGGGCACGGTCCGCCGTAACCGGTGCGCTGCCAGTCGTTGGTTCCTTCGAGTGTTCCTTTCGGCAATCCGCCGGATGCCGCGCCCTCGGCCAGCCCCGTGGCGCTCGCCGGGATGTTGTACAACACCCAGTGGACCCAGGTCATGCGCGGCGCCGCGGGATCGGGGGCATCGGGATCGTCCACAATCAGCGCCAGGCTCTTCGCGTTCGCCGGCACGCCGCTCCATGTGAGCGGTGGTGACACATCCTTGCCTTCGCACGTGTACAGCTTCGGGATCGACTGGTTCTCGCCAAATGCGGTAGAAGTCAGTTTCATGGGGTCCTCCGCGAATGCGAGCCCGCCCGCCAGCGTCGCAACCAGCGTTAATGCGGAAACGGCTGAGCATGCAAGGCCCGGTTTCATAACCGATGCTTCAAGCTTCGACATCGTATTCCTCCTGCAGTTTGCGCCGCTGCTGCGCGATGGCCCAGGCCACATGCTCGCGCACCAGCTCGGATGGATGGTCTCGGCGCAGCTCGAGCGCCTGCAGGATGGCCCGATCGCCCGGCGCATTGCCCAGACCCACGGCCAGGTTGCGCAGCCAGCGTTCGTGACCTATGCGCCGGATCGCGCTGCCCTCCAGCCTGCGATCGAACTCCTCGTCGCTCCAGGCGAACAGCTCCAGCAGCGTCGCTCGGTCCAGCTCGTTGCGGGCGCGGAACTCGTCCAGTTCGCTCATCCGCGCGAAACGGTTCCAGGGGCACACCAGCTGGCAGTCGTCGCAACCGTACACCCGATTGCCCATGAGCGGGCGTAGCTCCTCAGGGATGCTGCCCGAGTGCTCGATGGTGAGATAGGAGATGCAGCGGCGCGCATCGAGCTGATACGGCGCCACGATCGCCCCAGTAGGACACACGTCGATGCAGCGCTGGCAGGTGCCGCAGTGTTCGCTCTGGGCGTCGTCGGCGGGCAGCGGCAGGTCGGTGTAGATCTCGCCGAGGAAGAACCATGAGCCCGCCTCGCGGTTGAGCAGCAGGGTGTGTTTTCCACGCCATCCGAGCCCGGCCTTCACCGCCAGCTCCACTTCCATCACCGGCGCACTGTCGGTGAACACGCGGTAGCGGAACTCGCCGATGTCCCGCTCGATGCGATCGGCCAACTTCTGCAGCCTGCCGCGCAGGACCTTGTGATAGTCGCGCCCCACGGCATAGCGCGATACGAAGGCGCGCTCGCGGTCCGCCAGTGCCGCTTCGCTGTCCGCCGCGTCGGCTGGCAGGTAGTCGAGCCGCGTCGAGATCACGCGCACAGTACCCGGCACCAGTTCGGCCGGGCGGCTGCGGCGCGTGCCGTGCCGCTCCAGATATTCCATGCCGCCATGGAATCCTTTCGCCAGCCACTCGAGCAGGCGCGTCTCGGCATCACCCAGCTCGACGTCGGCGACGCCGACCTGCTCGAAGCCCAGTTCCGCGCCCCAAGCCCGGATGCGGTGCTTGAGGCGTGCGAAGTCGATTATGTCTCGTGTTCCCGCTTGCACGCCTGACGGACGATCGAATGTGAAACAATTTCTAGTGTAACCTGGCTTACGCGCGACTTTCTCGTCGCTTGTGAAATCGCATTCCCGCCGCATCCGGGGCGGTCGTTTTACTGCAAGCCTCTGACACACGATTCCGCTGCTCGTTGATCTTCGTCAAACCCGGCTTGGCAACGCCCCTTACTATCTTCGCGTGGTACATCCGCTTCTAAACGGAGGGTATGTAACCCAATGTAACTCTCGCCCCGCGCCGCCAAGCGCGACAGGGGCGCATTTAATGAGTGGAGGCAAGCAATGGGTTCGAGACAGGGCTATCGCTGTGGGCGCTTACGCGTCCGTGCACGTGCCGCCGCACACCGCGTGACCATTGCGCTCTGTGTGACTGCTCTGCATCTCGCTGCGTCGCTGACGCCAGCGCTCGCCGCTGGCAACGCCGCCTCGGGCAAGCAGCTGTATCAGACGCGCTGCCTCGGCTGCCACGGCGACGGCCGAACGGCGAACACCCTTGGCCCCAGTCTGATCGGAATCATCGGGCGCAAGGCCGGCACTGGGGAAAGCGGAGTGCATTCCCGCATCATGACAGAGTCTGGCATCACCTGGAATGAAACGTGGCTTCGAATATTCCTCGCTGCGCCGACCAAAGAAATGCCGGGAACGATTATGCCTGTGGGCGTGCCAGACGCGCAGGAGATCGACGACCTCATCGCTTATCTCAAGACATTGCGATAGACCATGCCAGGTTTATTGAGGATCGGCTATAAGCTGCTGGTTAACGACAAAGGTAAATTCGCAGCATTGATCGTCGGGACCACCTTCGCGGTGTTTCTGATGATCATGATGACGTAGGAATGTGGTGCGCCGTCACCGGCCACCGCTACAGCGATTTGGGCGACCGTGTCACCCGCTCGGCAAGGGCCTCTGCCCGCTATCGGCGACGGTTCATCCGGCGGCTACCGGGTCCGATCTACGAACCCCTGCGTCCATGGACCTGAACATCGGCGCCAGCTTGCGCGTCTCGCCATGCTTCATCAGGAAGAACTCCTCCGGCGAGATGCCCGCGGCGCGTCGGGCGGCAGCCAACCTGTGCGGTGGCTCGTCCAGCGGCTCGTCGGTCAGGATGAAAGTCCCCCAGTGCATCGCGACCGAACGACGGGCGCGGAGATCCCGGTGGATTTTCACCGCTTCCTCCGGATTGACGTGCATGATGCTCATGAACCAGCGCGGCTCGTACCCGCCGATCGGGATCGCCGCCAGGTCGAAGGAGCCAAAGCGCTCTCCGATGTCCTTGAAGTCGGGTGAGTAGCCGGTATCGCCCG
This sequence comes from Gammaproteobacteria bacterium, assembly GCA_041488355.1. Lineage (GTDB taxonomy): Bacteria > Pseudomonadota > Gammaproteobacteria > Burkholderiales > SHXO01 > SHXO01. The sequence continues at coordinate 12,469 of JBGPPC010000026.1, read as the reverse complement.
CAAAGAAGAAACGGAAGCGGGACTGTTCGATGATCCAGCCTCCCCATAGCGTCTTGTCGCGGTCCCACGGCGTGCGCGCGCTCCAGTGCTGCACCGGAACGAGCGTGAAATTCAGCCCTCGGAACTGCGTCTCGTCCCACCAGTCCTGCTCGCTCACCGCGCGAATGCCATGCCCCGCAAACCACGCCTTGAGCCCGAGCGGCACGAAGAACCGCGGCGAGCCCGCGGCCTGGGCAGCCAGCCGCTTCACCGTCTCGCGGTCGAGGTGGTCGTAGTGATTGTGCGAGATCACGACGACATCGATGTGCGGCAGGTCACGAAAGTCCATCGCGGGCGCGACCACCCGGCGGGGTCCAGCGAAACCGAGCGGAGAGGCGCGCCCGGTGAGGTGCGCGTCGGTCAGGATATTGACCCCGTCGAGCTGCAGCAGAAACGTGGCGTGCCCGATCCAGGTCAGCGTGGCTTCCGTGCGGTTGGCGTGAAGCCAGGCCATATCGGGCCGGAGCTGCTCGAAGTGGTAGCCGCCATCGGGGAGCTTGGGAAGCCCCTTCTGCCAGCGCTCGCGTTGCCATTTCCAAACACTGCCGCGCGGCCCTGTCGAGTAGTTGTTGCGGAAGCCCTCTGCGGTATGATGCCGCTTTTCGTTCATTGAGTTCGTGATCCGATAAGAACCGAGAAGCGCATCATCATACCGCTATAGACTGCGGGCTTCCCATGAGCGCATCCTCACCCGCGGAGGAGACCAAATGGCAAAGAAAAAGGGCAAGAGCGTCGGTGTGATCGGCCTCGGGTCGATGGGCCTGGGCGTTGCGCGCACGCTGCTGAAGAAAGGCTTCCAAGTGCACGCATACGACGTGCGCCAGCCGGTGGTAAAGGCCTTCGCGAAGCAGGGGGGCGTCGGCGCGGCGAATCCGGCGGAAGTCGGCGCCAGCGCCTCGGTGGTGATCGTGCTCGTCGTCAACGCCGAGCAGACCGAAGAGGTGTTGTTCGGGCGCAACGGTGCGGCTCCCCGCATGGCACGCGGGTCGGTTGTCGTCGCCAGCGCAACCGTGCCGCCGGCGTATGCCGAGTACCTCGGACAGCGGCTCGCTCAGTACGGGATACACATGATCGACGCCCCGGTTAGCGGCGGCGCGGCGCGCGCGGCGAGCGGGCAGCTCTCGATCATGGCCTCCGGCGCAAGGCCCGCGTTCCGGCAGGCCCAGCAAGCGCTCGACGCCATCGCGGTCAAGGTGTATCGCCTGGGCGAGCACCCCGGGATGGGCTCCAAGGTGAAGATGATCAACCAGCTGCTGGCCGGCGTACACATCGCAGCCGCCTGTGAGGCGATGGCGCTGGGTCTGCGAGCGGGCGTCGATCCCAACGTCTTGTACGAGGTCATCTCCAACAGCGCGGGCACCTCCTGGATGTTCCAGAATCGCGTGCCCCATATCCTGGCGGGTGACTACACGCCTCTGTCGGCGGTGAATATCTTCGTGAAAGACCTCGGCATCGTGCTCGATTCGGCCAAGCTGCTGACCTTCCCTCTGCCGATCACCGCCACGGCGCACCAGATGTACCTGATGGCGGGCGCAGCCGGCCACGGGCTCGAGGACGACTCAGCGGTCGTGAAGGTATTCCAGCACCTGTCCGGGATTCCGCTGCCGGCCAAGCGCACGCGGGCCAGGCCCACGGCGACGCGCCGGCGGGCGAGCGCGAAGAAGCAGTGAGTCGCGCAGCCATCACGTCGTCCGCAAAAGGACGCAAATGGCGTTCCCCCTCCCTCGACGGGAGGGGGCTAGGGGGAGGGTGATGCATCGGAATGTCAATAACACCTTGGAGCGAAGCGCTGTGAGTTCGTCGTCACCCTCACCGCGCCCGCGGAGGGCAGAGCAGGTTCCATCGGCCCTGGCCGATGGATGCGACCCCGGAGCGGGATGCAGCGCGCCGGATCCCCGCGTCCTAATGCGCGCCTACACGGTCGCATCCCCGAAGGGGCCCCTGCTCCACGTTCCGGCGCGCCCCTCTCCCATCGAGGGAGAGGGTGCGTCGTATTAGTTTAGGTATCCTGCTTGCCGTCCCGGCCGAGCTTGTAGCGGATGAGTTCGATGCTTTCCGCCACGCCCTTGAGGTTCGGGTTGACCTCGAGTGCGCGCTCGAAGTATCCGAGCGCGCGCTCCAATTCGCCGCGCCGCAGGTAGATCAATCCGTAGCCGGACAGCGCACCGAAGTGCTGGGGGTTGCGCTTTATCACTTCGTCGCAGTCCCTGAGCGAACGGTCGAGCTCGCCCATCAGGTAGTAGGCGGTAGCACGCTTGTTCCAGCCCTCGGCGAACTCGGGCCTGCGCTCGGTGATGAGCGTGAAGAGCTCCACGGCCTGGCTCATCTCGCCGTCTTCCATATGCTGGATTCCGGACCTGAGCAGCCGGTCTACCTCGGGGTCGCCAGACCGGCTCCACAGTTGCCACACGGCGGCCTCCGCGTGGACGCGCACGTCAGGGTCCGTGTCGTAGAGCGCCTCGATCACCAGGTCGGCATCGGCGGTCTGACCGAGCCGCGCGAGGCGGTCCACGGCGTCGCGCCTGACTGAGGCGTCCGGGCTGTATAGTGCGGCGATCGCTTCGTCCCGGCCAGCGGTCTGAGCGGCGAGAGCGACTGCCAGCCCGGCCCAAAGCGACAGCGCTGGGACGACGAGACAAGTGCGCCAAAACCACCGCGAGGTCATGAAAAGCTCCCAATGCATCTCGCCGCGCGCAATGCGGCCGCCGGCGTCTGGCCCGTACCTTAGATCCGCAGCGGTGTATCCGGGTTCAGAGGCCGCAGGGTCACATTCTACGCTCGCGCTTCGAGTCTCCTGGCGGCCTCCCGCTGTTTTTCTCGAAGTTTGCGCGTACTGTTATGCTTCGTTAGCTTGGTCGGTGCTGCCAGTCGCCCGCCGCTTTCCTGGCTTACGGAGAGAGAAATGAACGAGCCTACCCCCCGCCGCCCGCGCTCTGCTCCGCTGCCACCGCCCGCGGCGGTGGGCATGAACATCGCGCAGGCTGACACGCCGGCTCTGCTGCTCGACCTCGACGCCTTCGAGCGCAATCTGGCGCGGCTGACCGAGTCCCTGCGCGGGACGAGTGTGCGAGTGCGGCCGCATGCGAAGTCGCACAAATGCCCCGAGATCGCGCTCCGGCAGATCGCGCGTGGCGCGGTGGGCGTGTGCTGCCAGAAAGTGAGCGAGGCCGAGGCGCTGGTGCACGGCGGGGTCAGCGACGTGCTGGTGGCAAATGAGGTGGTCGGAACCCAGAAGCTGTCCAGGCTCGCGGAGTTGGCGCGCCAGGCGCGCATGAGCGTGTGCGTGGACGATGCCGGTAACCTGGCGGACCTCGCCCAGGCCGTGCGCGCGGCGGGCGTCACGCTGGACGTTCTGGTTGAAGTGAACGTGGGTGCTAACCGCTGTGGCGTGGAGCCTGGCGAGCCCGTGTTGGGCTTGGCACAGCTCATCGCTCAATCACCTGGTCTGCGCTTCGCTGGGGTGCACGCCTACCACGGCGCCGCCCAGCACCTGCGCACGCCGCAGCAGCGCCTTGAGGCCATCGCGCAAGCAGTGAGCAAGGTGCGCGCCACGCTCCAGCTGCTGGAGAGCAACGGCCTAAGCGCGGAGATCGTCACCGGCGCGGGCACCGGCACCTACATGCTGGAGGCGGCCTCCGGCGTGTACAACGAGATCCAGCCGGGCTCCTACGTGTTTATGGACGCGGACTATGGGCGCAACCTGGGCGAGGACGGCAAGCCGGTGCGCGAGTTCGAGCACAGCCTGTTCATCCTCGCCACAGTCATGAGTCATACGGTGGCCACGCGCGCGGTGGTGGACGCCGGTCTCAAGGCGCACAGCGTCGACTCCGGGATGCCTCTGGTGGCCGACGTCAACGGGGCGGCATACACCAAGGCCTCCGACGAACACGGCGTGATCGAACTGGCCGGACCCGGCACCCTGAAGCTGGGGCAGAAAGTGCGGCTCGTGCCCGGTCACTGCGATCCCACGGTCAACCTCTACGACTGGCTGATCTGCTACCGCGGCGAGAACGTTGAGGCGATCTGGCCGATCTCCGCGCGCGGGGCGTTTTACTAGCGAGCCGACGATGGCCACGCCGAAGTCCTACCAGTTCGACACTCTGAGCCTGCACGCGGGCCAGCAGCCGGATCCCGAGCACGGCGCACGCGCGCAGCCGATCTATTTCACGACCTCCTACGTGTTCAAGGACACGGACCATGCCGCGTCGCTGTTCAACATGGAGCGCGGCGGACACGTGTACACGCGCATCACCAACCCTACCAACGCCGTGCTGGAGGAGCGGGTGGCCGCGCTGGAAGGCGGCGTGGGATCGATCGCGACAGCGAGCGGGCAAGCCGCGCTGCATCTCGCGATCGCCACCCTGATGGGCGCGGGGTCGCACATCGTCGCCTCACGCTCGCTCTACGGCGGCTCGCACAATCTCCTGCATTACACGCTGCCGCGCTTCGGCATCGAGACCACGTTCGTCGACCCGCGCGACGTGAACGCCTTCCGCCAGGCCATCCGACCCAATACGCGGCTGCTGTTCGGCGAGACGCTGGGCAACCCGGGGCTGGATGTGCTCGACGTTCCGCGCGTGGCGGAAGTCGCGCACGAAGCGGGCCTCCCGCTGCTGGTGGACTCCACCTTCACCACCCCCTACCTGATGCGGCCGTTCGACCTGGGCGCCGATCTCGTCTACCACTCGGCCACCAAGTTCCTCGGCGGTCATGGCGTGGCCATCGGCGGCGTGCTGGTGGACGGCGGGCGCTTCGACTGGGAAAAATCCGGAAAATTTCCGACTCTGACCGAGCCCTATGCAGGGTTTCACAACATGGTGTTCACGGAGGAGTCGACCACCGCGGCGTTCATCCTGCGCGCGCGCCGCGAGGGCTTGCGCGACTTCGGCGCCTGCATGAGCCCGCACAACGCGTTCCAGATCCTGCAAGGGATCGAAACGCTGGGCCTGCGCATGCAGCGCCACGTGGACAACACGCGTCGCATCGTGGCTTTCCTCAAGGGCAACGCGGCGGTGGAGTCGATGTCCTATCCCGAGCTGCCCGAGCACCCCGATCACGAGCTGGCCAAGAAGCTCCTACCCAACGGCTGCGGCGCGGTGTTCAGCTTCAGCATCAGGGGTGGGCGGCCAGCAGGCAAGCGCTTCATCGAGTCGCTGAACGTTTTTTCGCACCTGGCCAACGTGGGCGACGCCAAGTCGCTGGTGATCCATCCGGCCACCACAACCCACTACCGCATGGACGCCGCCGCGCTGCGCGCCGCCGGGATCACGGAAGGCACCGTGCGCCTCTCGGTCGGCCTGGAGAGCCCGGAGGACTTGATCGAGGATCTCGATCGGGCGCTTCGGGCCTCGCAGCGAAACACCCTCTCCCCTGGCGGGAGAGGGCCGGGGTGAGGGGAAAAGATCCGATCGGGCGGGGCAGTAGGCCAGTGGCATTCTCGACCTGACCGAGCCGACGCGCTCAGTCCGTCCGCCTCCGATCCGGATGGCTAGCTTGTACCCAACACGGCTCCGAGTGGGCTCTTCACCGCGAGGCCGCCGCGCCTAATGACGTGCGTATAGATCTGCGTCGTGCGCACGTCCGAGTGGCCGAGCTGCTCCTGAACAGTTCGTATGTCTGCGCCACGTTCCAGCAGCCCACTCCGCTTCTGCGCTCGGATACTTGCGCGCGAGAGCGTGAGGGAGGAACACCGTCCCGAGACCTGCCGCGCAGTCGCGCTCGAACAGGGTCCTGCGGTTGGCAAGATGTCGCTTGAGGGGGACCACCAGCTCATCGGGGAGGGTCACGACGCGGTCCTTGCCGCCTTTTCAATCCCGCACGACGATGGCTCGATGATCGAAGTCGAGATCTTTGACCCGCAGGCGAACACTCTCCAGGAGCCGTAGTCCAGACCCGTATTACAGGCAGCCGATCAGCCAGTAGACCCCCGTCAGCTTCTGCAGGATGCTCGCTACTTCGGCACCCGTGAGCACCACCGGCACCCGCTGGGGGTGCTTGGCCCGCACGATACCTGTGCACGCGCCAAGAGGGCGGTCCAGAACGTTGCGGTATAGAAACACCAGGGCATTGAGCGCCTGGTTCTGTGTGGCGGAAGCCACTTGCCCTTCGACCGCGAGATGCGTGAGGAATGCGGCGACCTCCGATTCACCCATTTCGGTCGGATGACGCTTCCCATGGAACAGGATGAATCGCTTGACCCAGTGCACGTAGGCCTCCTCGGTCCGGATGCTGAAATGCCGGACCCGGATGGCCTCGCGCACGCTCCGCAGGAATGGCGAGGAGTTTTCGGATGGCTGCAACATGGGCGGCCCTCCCACTAGCTGGTGTTTTATACAGTATATGCGTTCCGCCGTCCGTTGCAAGATAGAGAATAGCGAAACTGTCCGCCTATCACCCAAGATCGGGACCCTGTGTCTCGCAGGATGGGCGACGGGTCTTGCTTGGCAAGTCCTTGATTAGATGCTAGCGTGGTCCCGAACCGGAACAGCGTTCGCAGTCGGAAGGACGGAAGTGGGCTGCAGGATAGCCGGATACCTTCCGTGTTATAACGCGGACGTTTTCCGCCTACTATTAATGTTAGGTTTTAGAGGCAATTCGGTGCATCCACAGTATCTGCAAGTGTTCGAAACGCTCGGAGGCGCCTTCGAGGCATTAGCCCGCAAGGTAGCACGCCCCATTCGACAGCCGATGGGCGACGGCTACGTATACCGTTACAAAGACAAATCGATATACCAAGCAATTGTCCAAAAACTGTCGAGAGTATTGACCGGGCTACAGGCGATAAGCGTATTGAATAGTGCTGGCCTTCTCCAGGAGCAAGCCGCGTTACAAAGGACGCTAGACGAGTTTGGGGAAGATATTATGTTTTTGTGCTTTGGAGTAATTTTTGAAGAAATAACAGATCTCCATAAGGAGTATCTCGCGGCGTTCTACGAAGAAGAATTCGACAACCCAGATAGCGCAATTGCCTCGACTCAAAAACGCCCAATGATTTCAAGGAAGAAAATACGGGCGTTCAACAGCAAAGATCGAGGCACCGGCTACGATCAAAGTTCAACCATCGAGGTCAGCAGGACTATTAACAAGACATACTCTGGATATGTGCATGGTGCCTCGCCTCAACTGATGGAACTTTATTATGGCGACCCTCCATATTTTCATTTGGCAGGCGGGGTCGATTCGCCATTTTACGAGGACCATATGGGCGATCTACTTAACTACTACTATCGGGCTATCCATTCATTTGCGTTCGCTGCAAAGGCCTTTGGCGAGGAAGAATTGTTTGCGAAAATTCGCGACTATTCGGGTGAATTCGCGATAGCGTCCGGGAGGGAGAGCCGTCTTCGTGAAACAACTAAAACCTAACAAGTGGTTGCAAGGGACGCGCGGAGCAGCATCGTCCCACTTTGCCAGCGTGTTTTCCGCGCGCCCCTGAACCACGGCGTTAGCCAAAAATATGCGAGCAGACAATCTTTACTCTCTCCCTGAAGACTTGCCGGTTCCACAAGACGATGGAGCATGCGATCACCTTCGTGGGGCGGTACTTCCATCAATTGCATTGCAGGCCACTTCCGGAGTGGCAGTCGATCTATCGAACGAGGGATCGCCTTGGGTCGTTGTCTACTGTTATCCGAGAACTGGTCGGCCCGATCAGGAGCCGCTTGGCGGCGTGGAAATGTGGAACGCCATCCCGGGTGCGCGCGGTTGCACGCCTCAGTCCTGTGCCTATCGCGACCATTACGCAGAGCTTAGGGCCTTGGGTGCAACGGTGTACGGCCTCAGTACTCAAGACACGGAGTATCAAAATGAGGCTGTTGGGAGGCTGCATCTACCGTTTCCGCTGCTGAGCGATGCACGGCTCGCTCTGGCAAGAGCCTTGCGGCTCCCGACCTTTGCGTTCGCTGGCCTTGAGTTAATCAAGCGCCTCACGCTAATTATTCGCGCGGGGCGGATCGAAGAAGTGTTTTATCCCGTGTTCCCGTCAGATGCAGATGCGGAGCGAGTGGTTGCATGGCTAACTTTAGGTGCAGCGGACGCCTATCGGCGCCGCTGACCATGACGTTAGACGTCCAGCGCAAGGGAGAGGGACCTTACGATCCTGTAGAAGGAGAGGACGGTAGCGATGACAGCAACCGAAAGTGATTTCGACACCGCCAAGGCCGTAGCTGAACAACTAACGGGCATGGAGAAGGAGCGGCAACAGCGTATCCTTCGTTGGGTCGCAGAGAGCCTCAGCCTCGACCTTTCCATCGCACTTCCTGCAGATCGCCGCCCGCGCGAGGCAGACGCGTCGACGGGAGGAGTCCCCTCCTCGCATCCGGAGCAACAGACACACTATCGACAGCATCGTGCTGCAGACATCAAGAGTTTCGTGGATGCGAAGAGACCAAAGAGCGATGTCCAGTTCGCTGCGGTGGTTGCCTACTACCACCGCTTTGAGGCCGGCCCAGAGAATCGGAAGGACTCCATTGACGCGCAAGCGCTTCAGGAGGCGGCCAGGCTCGCTGGCCGCCGCCGTCCTCCAAAACCACTCATGACGCTAAACAATGCGAAGAATCTCGGGTACCTCGACAGCCCCGAGAGAGGTCAGTTTCGTATCAACAGCGTTGGTGAGAACCTCGTGGCCATGACGCTCCCGGGTACCGAATCGGAGCGCCCCAGAGCGAGAGTTCGGTCAACAAAACCGCGGAAACCAAAAGTGAAGAAGCGCTGAGTCCATCTCCAACTGGATCGGCCGATGTCCGCGAGCGTTGATCCGATCGAGGCGTGCTTCCGCGAAGTCGAGCAGGCCCGCAATCGTGTTGCGCGGATCAAGGCCAAACAGATCACCAGCGCGGACGAGCGTGATTACCTAAAGTCAGTCGCCTACTCATGGTTCAAGTCTCATCGCCCACCCCTTGTCTCAGCTCTTCCAGAAGAGATGCTGGAACCGGTTGACCGCAAGCTCAGAGTGATACTAGATGCGACGGCTCGATCTTCGGCGAGAACGACATATCTCACCGCATTTAAAGACGCCAAACACGCGCTTGCGGAGCTTCGCGCCGCTGCGCTCGTTCCCGCCCGCACATCGATATCTGCGCCCGAGGCGCCCCCTGACTTCGGTACTCTGGCGTCTGACCCTGCAATGAAGGCGATTTTGGAGCGCAGATGGAACGAATGCCAGAAGTGCATCCGCGCGAGCGCCCCCCTGGCCGCGACCGTCATGATGGGAGGTCTCCTCGAAGCTCTCTTTGTCGCGCGAGCGAACCTCATGACCAACAAGGCTCCCCTGTTCCGCGCCAAGGCCACACCAATGGATTCCAAGACCAAGAAGCCGCTCACTCTCCCGGAGTGGACGTTGAGGCCGTACATCGACGTCGCTGCTGAACTAGGGTGGATCTCCAGCTCCGGTAAGGACGTGGCCGCTGTACTCCGGGATTATCGGAACTACATCCATCCCGAAAAGGAGCGCGCTCACGGTGTTAACCTTAACGAGCATGACTCAGGGATGTTTTGGGAGGTTACCAAGAGCCTCACGCGGCAGCTCTTGGCGTCATTGAGCAGTCCGGCGAAGACACCATGACGTCTAACCCGCGCGTCAACACGGACTCGCAAACGGCGGCGCTCTGCTTGCCGTTTGCGAGCCGGTTACGCGCAGCGCGTTAGGTCGATGAATCGATGTACGAGCCGCACGCACGCGCCACTTCCACTGCCTTTCTCGAGGCCTATCGCCGGTGCATGGAGGATCGAGCAACTCAAGGCAAGCAAGAGGCCATGTTCATTCCCGCCTTGGTCTGCGCAGCCTTCTCGGCAGAGGTTGGCCTAAAAGCGCTACTCCTTCAAGAAGGTAAGGCTGCCAAAGGCCATGACCTCTACGAACTGTTTGCTCAGCTGACGGACGAGCACAAACAAGAGATTGTTCGCCTCGTTGCGCAACCCATAGACCAGTTCCAATCGAACTTGCGGCGCGTGAAGGACGCCTTCCCTGAATGGCGATACTTCTATGAGTTCAACGATGAGCGGTCCATTAGTGTCGAGTTCGTCGCCCGGCTCGCCAATGCGATCGTCAAGGCGCATCCACTCAATGCGGCATCGACCTAACCCTTCGCAGCAGCCAACGTGCTAAGGCCTGCGGCCTCCGCACGCGGCTGAGCTCAAACGTTAGGCGGCGAGATGTTACGAGCGAGAGATCGCTAATGACCTTTCTGGCCTGGTGGGGCGCTTGTCTCTCTACGCTGCTAGCAGTTGCGAAACTGTGGGAAATCTGGCGCGACCGTTTCCGTGTCGATGTTGGTTACAACTTGACCGGTCACCCAGATATTGGAAATGAGATCTTCGTCAGAAACCTAACCGGCTACCCAATCATCCTCAGCTACTGGGAACTTTTGTGGTTATCGGGGCATTGGCCGTTTCGGACCCAGTCGAGTTCCGTCTCGCCTGAGGAGGACGCAAGAGACACTCGTATCGAGGCACACTCGACCTTGACTCTTACATTCAGCGAGCAAGACCATTTCGACTGGGGAGTAGCGGCGTTGAAAGGAAGGCGGATTTATCTCCGCCTTTATATTGCTGGAAGGAGGCCCGTCTTGCGCAAAGTCTATGGATAGAAAGTCGCCGCCCAACATTCGCATGCACACGGACGCACAAACAGCGGGCGCCTGCCCGCCGTTCGTGCGCCGGTGATGCGGCGCGTTGGGCGTCTGGAACATCTTGATGCGTGTGCTGTTCATTTGCAGTCAGAACCGACTTCGTAGTCCGACCGCCGAACAGGTTTTCGCTTCCTGGAGAGGCATCGAAGTTGCGTCGGCCGGGCTGAACGATGATGCCGAGTCTCCGGTCACGCCGGAGCTCCTCGGATGGGCTGAGCTAATATTCGTGATGGAGAAGGCGCATCGGAACAAGCTGGCGCGGAAGTTCCGCGCGTATCTCAACCGCAAGCGGGTAGTCTGTCTCGACATTCCAGACGAGTATGAGTTCATGGATCCAGCCCTTGTTACGCTGTTGAGAGCCAAAGTCCCCAAGCACCTTCCGCGCTTATGAGGCCGGTGGAGAGATCGCCGCCAGCCACCGTTGGACCGGAGGTGCCCAGAAGCGTGGCCCGGAGTACCCGGAGTCCGTATCGGCAAGTAGCGGCCCGACAATGTCGAGGCCGTTCAAGGTGACCATCTCGCTCGATATCAGCAAAGGCAATGTCCAGAACCAAGCACACCGTTCCTCGACGCATCCGTGCGGCGACGCGCGTACGGGCACCCTACGAACCTCGCGGCTACGCAGACCAGAGCTCCCGCCACCGTCTCGCCCGAGCCCTGAAAGAGTCCGGTATTGTCCCAGATGCGATTCCTGTCTCCGACCGGGATAAGGGACCTGCACCACTGCCGCGCCTGATCGTGAAGCGCCCCAGGAACGGGTTGACCCTGCCTCGATTCGACGTACACCACTTTAGGCAGCCATGAGGCTGGATTCGACATCGACTGGTGTCCTGTAGCCAATCGACGAATGCATGCGCCGGTGATTGTAGAAGCCTTCGATCCAGTCAACGATGTCCAGCTTGGCAAGCGCACGGGTGGCGTAGCGGAACAGATGAATGCGCTCGACCTTCAGCGTCTTGAAGAAGCTCTCCATCGCCGAATTGTCCCAGCAATTGGCTCTCCTGCTCATCGATTGAACCATCCGGTAGTCTTTGATCAGCTGCCGGTGGCTGTCGCTGGCGTACTGGCTGCCACGGTCCGAATGCATGATCAGTCCGGCAGTCGGTTTGCGCCGCCAGTACGCCGACTTCAACGCCTGGCAGACCAGATCGGCCTTGATCCGATCGCTCATCGACCAGCCTACGATTCTGCGGCTGGCCAGATCCATGACGCAGGCCAGATACAGCCAGCCCTCGCTCGTGGCGATATAGGTGATGTCAGCCACCCAGGCCTGGTTGACTCGCCAGCCATCGAAGCGCCGATTCAGCACGTTGGGAGCGATCGGTTTGTGATGGGCAGAATCGGTGGTCACGCGATAGGGGCGCTTGTACACCGGGCGCAAGCCCTGCCGCCTGAGGCTATTGCGCACCCGTTCGTGGCTGACCTGAACACCTTGCTCGTGCAGCCCGCGCACGATGCGTGGCCGACCGTAGCTGCGCTTGCTGCCCGCGTGCATTGCCGCCACCTGCGCATCGAGCGCCGCATTGGCCATCGAGCGATCACTTGGCGCTCGCGTTCTCCACTGGCAATAGCCGGTACGCGACACACCGAGTTGGCGGCACATCCGCGTTACGCGGAACAGGTCGCGATGCTCTTCGATCCAGGCGTACTTCATCGCGACTCCTTCGCGAAATACGCCGCTGCTTTTTTTACGATCTCCAGATCGAGCTTGGTGCTCGCCAGCTCTTTGCGCAACCGGGCGTTCTCCGCCTCAACTTCCGTGACCGACCGCTTCACCGGTACCGCAGCAGCGTCAGCCGCCT
>JBGPPC010000025.1:0-23379 GCA_041488355.1 Gammaproteobacteria bacterium | reverse complement strand
TTGCGCTCTTCGTCGTCCCTTCGACTGCGTTCCTCGCTCTCGCGCCGCTTACGTTCGTCTTCCTCGCGCCGCTTGCGCTCCTCGTTCTCGCGCCGGCTACGCTCGTCTTCTTCTTGTCGACGACGCTCTTCCTCTTCCTTGCGCTTACGCTCTTGCTCCTCGCGCTGGTTCTCTTCTGCCTCCCGCTGCTTGCGCTGCTCCTCTTCGCTCGGCGGTCTTTGTTCCAGACGACGGAGGAGCTCCTCTTCCTCGCGCTTGTGGCGTTCTTCCAATTCTCGGCGCAACCGCTCGGCTTCCTCTTTCCGTTTGCGCTCTTCCTCTTCCTTGCGCTTGCGCTCCTCTTCTTCCTTGCGTTTGCGTTCCTCTTCCTCACGCCGCTTACGTTCCTCTTCCTCGCGCCGCTTGCGTTCCTCTTCCTCTTTGCGCTTGCGCTCTTCCTCTTCCTTGCGCTTACGCTCCTCCTCCGCGCGGCGTTTGCGTTCCTCTTCTTCGCGCCGCTTGCGCTCTTCCTCTTCCTTGCGCTTGCGTTCCTCTTCCTCGCGGCGTTTAAGTTCCTCTTCCTCGCGGCGCTTGCGCTCTTCCTCTTCCTTGCGCTTGTGTTCCTCTTCCTCGCGCCGCTTGCGTTCCTCTTCCTCGCGCCGCTTACGCTCTTCGTCCTCGCGACGCCTCCGCTCTTCCTCTTCCTTGCGCTTGCGCGCGTCCTCTTCCTCGCGCCGCCTGCGCTCTTCGTCCTCGTGGCGTTTGCGTTCCTCTTCCTCCCGGCGCTTGCGCTCGGCCTCTACCCGCGCCGCCGCCTCGACTTGGATCTTGGCGCGCCGCTCCGCCTCTTCGCGCGCCTTCCGCTCCACCTCTTCCTTGGCACGCTTCTCCGCTTCAAGCTTCTCACGGGCCTTGCGCTCTGCTTCCTCCTTCAACCGCTTGGGCTCTTCCAAGCGAAAGCGCATCTCCGCTTCAAGCTTTTCGCGTCTGGCCTGCTCTTCCTTTGCCTTACGCTCGGCCTCCTCGCGGATACGGTGCGCGCTCTCTTCCTCATGAGCGCGACGCGCTGCTTCTTCCTTGCCACGCTTCTCGGCCTCTTCCCGCGCTTTCGAAGCCGCAGCCTCGGAGGCCTTGCGCTCCGATTCTTCCCGCTGCCGCTGCTCGGTCTGCGCGCTTTGATAGAACCCGGGTTTAGCCGACTTCGCCGGCCCGAGAATCTGGGTGAAGTCGAGGTCGTCGACGTAGGACGTGCTGGGTGGAACCGGCGGGATCGTGACGCTGGTGTAGTCGCCGGTGGCCGTGGGGTTGGTAAACTCTTTGATGAAGCCGCCGTCGGCGAGCGCGGCAAGTACCTTGCGCAGCTCGACTTCAGTGATGCGGCTCTTGTCGACCAAGTCGTCGAGCGTAGCCTTGCCGTCCACCAGGTTCAGAACCCTGAACTGATCTTTCGACAAGCGATTGGACTTGTTCTTGATCTCCAGCAGGCCCTTGCCGGTCTTGGAGAATACCGTCGTCCTGTTCATTGCCCTTGCATGTTCGCGGAAGCCTGGGGCAGATCTGCCATAGGGGTTGTGGGACTGGCCGGGGAACACGTCCGCCGGTCGCGGGATTGGTGGAGTGCCCTGGTTTTAGTCACTCCGCCAAGCATTTAGCGCGCCAGGGTGGGTACAGCCCAGGCGGAACGGGAAGGCGTAGTGAGCCTCGCGGCTGACTGGCCGCGAGCGCGAGAGTTAGGCAGACAGCGCGGTGTCAGGTTCGTCGCGACACAGGTGCTCAGGACAGCGCCTTGACGATGTCGTCGACCACCTTTTTAGCGTCGCCGAACACCATCATGGTCTTTTCCATGTAGAACAGTTCGTTATCCAAACCGGCATAGCCCGCCGCCATCGACCGCTTGTTAACGATGACCGTGCGTGCCTTGAACGCCTCCAGAATGGGCATCCCGAAAATTGGGCTGCCGAGGGTCTTGGCTGCCGGGTTTACGACATCGTTCGCGCCCAGGATGAGCGCCACGTCCGTGGTGCCAAACTCGCTGTTGATGTCCTCCATCTCGAATACCTGCTCGTATGCTACCTCGGCTTCAGCAAGCAGGACGTTCATATGCCCAGGCATGCGACCGGCGACCGGGTGAATTGCATAACGCACCTGCACCCCTTTTTCGATCAGCTTCTGTGCCATCTCCTTGACCGCGTGCTGCGCCCGCGCCACCGCCAGGCCATATCCAGGGACGATAATCACCGATTCGGCGTTGGCCATCAGAAACGCCGCATCTTCCGCGCTGCCGCTGCGAACTGACTTCTGCTGCGCGTCAGCCGCCGCGGCTCCTTCGGCGGCGCCGAACCCGCCCAGGATCACGCTAAAGAAGGAGCGGTTCATGGCTTTGCACATGATGTAAGAGAGGATCGCGCCAGACGAACCCACCAGCGAGCCGGCGATAATCAGCATGGTGTTGTTTAGCGAGAACCCGATGCCTGCGGCGGCCCAGCCGGAGTAACTGTTGAGCATGGAGATGACGACCGGCATGTCCGCGCCGCCGATGGGGATGATGATTAGCACACCCAGCAAGAATGCGACGGCGGCCATCACCAGAAAGGGCAGCCACTGCCCGTCTTCACCGGCGAGAAAGAACAGTATGCCGAAGACGATCATCACGACGGCCAGCGCCAAGTTCACCCAGTGCTGACCCTTGAACACCACCGGAGCGCTCGAGAACAGCCGGAAGTGCTTGCCCAGCCCGGCCAACTTGCCGAAGGCGATAACAGACCCGGAAAAAGTGATCGCACCGACGAAGGTGCCGATGAACAGCTCCAGTTTGTTACCTCTGGGTAACGGGTCTGGGATCCCGAAACCGGCCGGGTTGTGCACTACTGCAATGGCAATCAGCACGGCGGCCATGCCCACCAGCGAGTGCATGGCTGCAACGAGTTCTGGCATCTGTGTCATCTGCACGCGCCGGGCTACGATCGCGCCGATCGTGCCGCCGGCAATGATGCCGGCGATGATCAGCGTCCAGTTCTTCGTGATCAGCAACGTAGTGACGACAGCGATCACCATTCCGGCGATGCCGAACATGTTGCCGCGGCGTGCGGAGACGGGCGAGGACAAACCCTTGAGCGCGAGAATGAACAGCACCGACGCGATGAGGTATGCCAGGGCGACTTCGTTTGCGCTCATGCTGTGGCTTTTGCAGGCTGTGAAGTAAGGGCTGTGCGAGACAGCGCAGCCTCGGGCTCGGTCAAGCTCCCACGTAGCCGGTTACGCCTCACGTTTGACCTCCTTCGGCGCTTTCCTCTTGAACATCTCGAGCATGCGCTGGGTGACCAGAAACCCACCGAAGACGTTGACCGCCGCCAAGCCGACGGCGACCCCGCCGATGATCGCACCGAAGTCGACGACCTCCGAACCCGCAGCCAGGGTCGCGCCGACGATGATCACCGAGGAAATGGCGTTCGTCACCGACATGAGCGGCGTGTGCAGCGCCGGCGTCACGTTCCAGATGACGTGGTAACCGACAAAGACGGCCAGCACAAACACGGTCAGATTGATGAGGGTCGGGTCGACGTGTCCGGTCATGGTTTCTCCGTGATTCGAGAATCGTGATTCGTTATTCGCGGCTCGATGTGTATCATCCGCGAGTTGCAGTTCAGAATGCAGAGCTACCCCTTCCTCACCACTTCTCCGCCGATACAGATCAGCGCGCCGGCGATGATCTCGTCCTCGCGGTTGAGGTTGAGCTGCCCGGATTTTGGATCCACCAGCAGGTTGAGAAAATTGAGCAGATTGCGCGCATACAGGGCGCTGGCATCTGCCGCTACCAGTGCCGGCAGGTTGGCGATTCCAATCAGCTTGACTCCGTGCTTGACCACGATCTTGTCGCGCTCGGTAAGCGGACAATTGCCGCCTTGCTCGATGGCCATGTCCACGATCACCGAGCCTGGCTTCATCGCCTTGACCGTCTCCTCCGTCAGGAGGATGGGCGCCGGGCGCCCGGGGATGAGCGCGGTGGTGATGATGATGTCAGCAGCCTTGGCGCGTTCGTGCACCAGCGCGGATTGACGCCGCATCCAGTCCGCCGGCATCGGGCGGGCGTAGCCCCCCACGCCGGCGGCGATCTCACGCTCCTCGTCAGCGACAAAGGGAACGTCGAGAAACTTGGCGCCCAAGCTCTCGATTTGCTCCTTGACCGCCGGGCGCACGTCGGAGGCCTCGATCACCGCACCCAGACGCTTCGCCGTAGCGATCGCCTGTAAGCCCGCGACACCGGCACCCAGGATCAATACACGCGCAGCCTTCACGGTCCCGGCCGCGGTCATCAGCATGGGCATGAAGCGCTGATACTCATTCGCCGCCAGGATCACCGCCTTGTAGCCACCGATATTGGCCTGGGAGGACAGCACATCCATGGCCTGGGCACGCGTAGTGCGCGGCAGCGACTCCAGGGCGAAGCCGGTGAGGCCTTGCCTCGCATAGCTCGCGACCGCCGCGGGATCGTAGGGATTGAGCAGTCCGATGAGGATCGAGTCTTTGCGCATCAGTCCCAGCTCGGAAGTCTCTGGGGCACGCACTTTGAGCACGATCTCAGACTGCTGGTACACGTCAGCAGCGCTGGTGACGATCAGTGCGCCAGCAGCGCTGAACTCCGCATCGGGAATCGAGGCGTTCTCCCCCGCCCCCGCCTGGACCAGCAGCTTGTGGTGGCCGCCGGAAGCGAGCTTTTTAACCGTCTCAGGCGTAGCCGCGACCCGCGTCTCACCGGCGCGCACCTCCGCCGGGATGCCGATATGCACGTTGATTGTCTCCCTGATACGCCGACTCCGAACTCCCCGATCGAATTCTCTTGTTGTGCTGCGGAGCGGCGCCTGACTAGAGTGTAGCTGCGGATTATAAGGAAGTCTCCCGGCCCGCGCCAAAGTGGTCTTGTCCGGCATCGCGCAGGTGGCGCGCCGCCCATGCGCTCGCGAACCCAGTCAGCGCCGGATGCGGGCGCTATAATTGCGGCAGCCGCAGCGCCGCCTTTAGATGCCCTCCATCCGTAAACTCGATGAACTGCTGATCAACCAGATCGCCGCGGGCGAGGTCGTCGACCGTCCTGCCGCGGCCCTCAAGGAGTTATTGGAGAACAGTCTCGACGCTCGCGCCAGAGTGGTCGAAGTGGAAATGCAAAGTGGCGGGATCAAACAGCTCAAGGTCATCGATGACGGCGAGGGCATTGAGAAGGATGAGCTGCCGCTGGCCTTAGAGCAGCACGCGACCAGCAAGATCACCACGCTGGAGGACTTGGAGCAGGTGTTAAGCCTGGGCTTCCGGGGCGAGGCACTGGCCAGCATTGCAGCGGTGTCACAGCTGACGCTGACCACCCGGACCGCGGCGGGCAAGCATGCTTGGCGCATTCAGTCGAACGGCGGGGCTGTCGCGGCGGTGGAGCCCGCCGCGGCCATGGCGGGGACTGCCGTCGAGGTGCGCGATCTTTACTTCAACACGCCGGCGCGCCGCAAATTCCTGCGCACGGAGGGCACCGAGTTCGGCCATTGCGAAGAGGTGTTCAAGCGCATCGCATTGTCTCGCACGGAAGTGTCGATGACGCTGCAGCACAACGGCCGCACACAATGGCGACTCCCGTCGCAAACCTTTCAGCAGCGCGCCCGAGCGCTGCTCGGGGAGGAGTTCGAGGCAGCCAGCCTGTCGCTCGACGAGCAATCTGCCGGCGTGCGCCTGCGCGGCCTGATCGCCTCGCCGACCTTCAACCGCAGCGCACGCGACTATCAATATTTCTTCGTCAACGGACGCTTCGTGCGCGACCGGTTGATTGCTCACGCCGTGCGCGAGGCTTTTCACGACGTGCTGCACCAGGAACGGCATCCGGCCTTCGTGTTGTTTCTCGAGCTGGACCCGGCGCGGGTCGACGTCAACGTTCATCCGACTAAGATCGAGGTCAGATTTCGCGATCCGCGCGCGCTGCATCAGTTTCTGTTCCACGCGCTAACCAAGGCGCTGGCCGCAGCGCGCGCCGGTACATCCTTCGCGCCTGGCGCCCTTGGTACCGCAGCGGGTTCCATATCAGGAGCAGCACAGGGGGCCTCTCCAGCAACATCGCCCTGGAACTTTGCATCGGGACAGCGGTTCGCGCCGCACCAGGAAGCGATGGGGTTGGGGACCAGGCAGACGACGGCTGCGTACGATGTACTGTTCGGCCGCAAGGCCACACCCGAGATGCCGACTACGCCGGCGGCGGTACCGCCACTTGGGTTTGCCCTGGGGCAGCTCGCCGGCATCTACGTGCTGGCGCAGAATCGCGACGGCCTCGTGATTGTCGATATGCACGCAGCGCACGAGCGCATCATGTACGAGAAGCTCAAGGCAGCACTGGAGCTCGATCGTATTCCCACTCAGAGCTTGCTGATCCCGGCCACGCTGCGCGCGAGTCGGCTCGAGGCGGCGCTCGTGGAGGAAAACGAGGAGCTTCTGCGTCAGCTTGGGTTCGAACTGGCGGTGCTCGGCCCTGAGGCGCTGGTGGTGCGCTCGGTACCCGCGCCGCTGCAGGACGCTGATCCGGCCGAGCTGGCGCGCGACGTGCTCGGCGAGATTGGCGAGTACGGTGCGACACGTGTACTAGAGGAGCGCCGCGAAGAACTCCTCGCCGGGATGGCATGCCACGCCGCAGTGCGCGCCAACCGCATCTTGACGCTACCGGAGATGAACGCCCTGCTGCGCGAGATGGAAGCCACCGACCGCTCGGGCCAGTGCAACCACGGCCGTCCGACCTGGACCCAGATCTCGATGACTGAGCTGGATCGGCTGTTTCAGCGCGGTCAGTAAGGCCGCGATCTGTGATTCGTAACTCGTAATCTTCGGACGTCGCTTGGCGCAATGGCCGGGCAGCCTACCTCGCGAATCACGAGTTACGAATCACGAGCCACACCGGAGGATCGCCCGCCGGCGATCCTATTGATGGGCCCTACCGTATCAGGGAAGACCGCTGTCGCCCTACATCTGGCGACGCGCTTCAAGCTCGAGATCGTAAGCGTCGACTCGGCGCAGGTATACCGCCACATGGATATCGGCACAGCCAAACCGGATAACCAAACGCTCACTGCCACGCCCCATCATCTGATCGATATCCTCGACCCCTCCGATCGCTACTCGGCCGCACGCTTCTGCGAGGATGCCGCCAGGGTGGTGGCCGCGATCCATGCGCGCGGCAACATTCCTCTTCTGGTGGGGGGCACCATGCTGTACTTCAAAGCGCTGCAGGAAGGTCTCAGTCACCTGCCACCAGCAGACCCGCACACGCGAGCGACGATCGACGCGATGGCCGAGGGGTCCGGGTGGCCCGCCCTGCACGCGGAACTCGAACGCATCGACCCCACCACGGCCGCCCGGCTCGAGCCCACAGACGCGCAACGGATTCAGCGCGCCCTGGAGGTCTACTACCTCACCGGCCAACCTCTATCGGCACTGATCGCGCGCGGTCGCGCCAACCCTGTGCCCTATCGTACGATCCCCATCGCGCTCGAGCCGAGCGAACGGATCATTCTGCACGAGCGCATTGCGCAACGTTTCGAGGCGATGCTCGAACTGGGGCTCATCGGGGAACTGGGGATGTTGCGCGAGCGCTTCGAGCTCGATGCCTCGCTGCCCTCGATGCGCGCGGTCGGCTACCGCCAAGTCTGGCAATACCTCGAAGGTGAGTTCGGTCTCGCGACGTTGCGGGAGAAAGGCACGGCCGCGACGCGACAGCTGGCCAAACGCCAACTGACCTGGCTGCGATCCTGGGGCGACGCCCGTCGCTTCGACTGCCTGGCCGACGATCTCGCCGCGCAGGTCGAAGCCTATCTCACTGAGCAGATTTGAACGCGAGGCTTCGCGAGTTCTCAGTCAGGCTCAGTTCATACCAGCCAGCGAGTCCGACCCTGCCTTCGCGATCTGACCGTCCTCGGTGGATTTCACACCGCTCACGCCGATGGCACCAATCGACTGGTTACCCGTGACCAAGGGCAGCCCGCCTTCCAACGGGAGTGCACCGGGCAAGGCGATCAATGCGTTACGGCCACCGGCGATGGCATCCTCGAATACCTTGGTTGGGCGCTTGAAGGCCATGGCAGTCTGCGCCTTCTTAATCGCGACATCGACGCTGCCGGTCTGCGTTCCGTCCATGCGCTGCAGGTAAATCAGGTGTCCGCCGTCGTCTACGATGGCAATGACCACGTTCCACTTGTTCTTTATGGCCTCTGCTTCGGCCGCCGCAGCGATCTTCTTTGCGGCCTCCAGCGTTAGCGCCTTCTTCTCCGCCAGCTGCGCTGCAGCCGGCAGCGCGACGCCCAGGAAAAGAGACGCGAACAGGGCAGATGCAAAAATTCTCAAGCTCGACATGACTCCTCCTCCGTTGAGATGAATGGTCGTACCGCAGCCTCTCAGCGTGCAGTCCGCGCTGTTCCTGCGCACCGGCAGGGGTGCGTCAGCCGCTTCTTTTGCGCGGGGTGCCTACGATACCCTTCGGACGCCGGGCACGCAACGCGGAGCATTTCAGCTACGCTTATCGCTTATCGTGGCTCGGGCGCTCCCAACTGCGAAGGTCATAGTCACGTCGTCTCCTGGGGTTAGCTGCGCGCCATCTCGTACGATGAGTCCATCCAGACGCGACACGATCGAATAGCCGCGCTGGAGAACCTGCTGCGGACTGAGCGCGTTCAGATGTGCGTCCAGGCGGGTTAGCCCGGCGCGCCGTCGCTCCAGGAACCGGTCCATCGCAATCGTCAGCCGTTGAGCGACACGCCGCTGCAGCATCTGCCCGCCTGGGAGATCCGGCGCACCAGCGGTCAGTCGGTGACGTAGCGCGCTAAGGCGCAGGCCTGATCGAACCAACGCGTGTGACACCGCACGCTCCGTCCGCAGGTGCAGATGCGCAAGATGCTGTTCCTGGCCGCGAATGCGCTCGCCTGGATGGGCCAACCGCCGCCCAAGGTAATCCACCTGCTGCATGCGCCGCTCGATCCCGCGCACGAGGGCGACCGCGATGCGCTCGTGCAGCGCACCGAGACGCGCCGCCAGCTCTCCCCGATTCGGGCTCACCAACTCCGCAGCCGCAGTGGGCGTTGCGGCGCGAGCATCTGCGACGAAATCGGCGATGGTGAAGTCGGTCTCGTGTCCCACGCCGCAGACCAGCGGAAGAGCACAAGCTGAGATGGCCCGCGCCACGCTCTCTTCGTTGAATGCCCACAAGTCCTCGATGCTGCCGCCGCCGCGGCACAGGACCAGCACGTCGCACTCGCGCCGAGCGGACGCTTCGTCGATGGCGGCGGCGATCTTTTGCGCCGCGCCTTCGCCCTGAACCGGCGTCGGATACAGGATCACCAAAAGCCCGGGCATGCGGCGGCGCAAGGTCGTGAGGACGTCGCGCAGGGCCGCCGCCGCAGTGGAGGTAACGACACCGATCCGTCGTGGAAACGCAGGCAGCGGCTTCTTGCGCTCGGGAGCGAACAAGCCGTCCTGCTCGAGCCGGCTCTTGAGGCGCGCGAAAGCCTCGTACAGGGCGCCCAACCCCGCCCGGCGCATGAATTCCACAGCGAGTTGGAACTCACCCCGCGCTTCGTAGAGCGTGGGACGAGCCCGAACCTCCACTTGCATGCCGTTAGCGGGTTCCCAGTCGAGGTGTTGCATGCGCTGGCGGAACATCACACAACGCACTTGCGCTCGCTCGTCTTTGAGTGAGAAATAGCAATGCCCGGACGCGGCTCGCGTGAGGTTGGACACTTCGCCACCTACCCACAGCAGCGCAACGCTTTGCTCGATCAGTTGGCGCGCGAGAAGATTGAGCTCACTCACGCTGATCGGTGCGTTCCAATCGGTCTCATTTGCCGCCCGCATCGACGCGAGAGACGCTGGGTGCTCCGGCATTTTTCTGAGTCTGTAAACGGAAATTTCTTCAGTCGTCGCTCAACGACAGCGGCATCCTGATGTCCACTGCGCGATCTGGCGCTGGATTACTCGCCGCCTTGAATCCGGCGTCATTGCTCGCTTTGCGGGCGCCCCACCCGGTCATCCACAATCGGCGCGCGTTTGCGAGCGGCGTCCCTGGAAAGGCCCGTCGATATTGGCCATCTATATGTACCAACCTGATTAAACTATGCTTTTTTATTGCGCAAATTTTGAGCGCGCTACCAAAACGTATTACAGGAATGCGACTTAAGCTCACTTTTTACAGGGTATGCACACCGTTATCCACAAAGACTGTGGACAAGTCTTCCCGCCAATAGAAGGTTCTCGCGCAACTTCGATCGCTCGCGCAAAGGGTTCCGCCTGGGTTGCCGAATCCCAGCGCGCGGTTTAAAGTCGCGCTTCCTTCGAACCCGCCCGGAGAACACGAAGTGTTGCACATCATAGACGCAGCGGGCTGGCCCATCTGGTTGCTGATCGTCGCTTCGATCGTCGCGCTGGGCATCATCGTCGAGCGTGGCTGGTCCCTCCAGCGCAGCAAGATCGTCCCGCGCGAGCTGCTGCCGCAGGTAGCGCAGGAGGTCAAGCAAAAAGGAGTCACCCAGGATCTGCTCAATCGCCTTTCGCAAGGCCCCTTGTTGGCGCGCATTTTCGCCGTGGGGCTGAAGAACGTGCGCAGCTCGCGCGAAGTAATGAAGGAATCGCTCGAGGAGGCGGGGCGCGTCGCGGTACACGAGCTGGAGCGGTTTCTCACCATGCTGGGGACCATCGCGTCGCTCTCGCCCATCATGGGCCTGTTCGGGACGGTGGTCGGGATGATCGAGATCTTCGGCGCATCGGGCGGGCCCGGCATGAGCAGCAATCCTCAGCAGCTTGCCCACGGTATCTCGGTGGCCTTGTACAACACCGCGTTCGGCCTGATCGTGGCGATTCCCAGCATGATCTTCTACCGGTACTACCGCGCCAAGGTCGACGACTTGGTGGTGGAGATGGAGACTCAGGCGGTCAAGCTGGTGGAGATCGTCCACGGCGAAAGAGACTAGCCATGGACTTCCGCCGTGGCTCGCAGCGCGACGAGCCGGAAATGAACCTGGTGCCGATGATCGATGTGCTTCTAGTCATCGTCATCTTCCTGGTAGTGACCACCACTTACTCGCGTTACTCGGAGTTGCAGATCAACCTGCCATCGGCGCAAGCCAACCAGGCGCAGGAAAAGCCTAACCAGATCAACGTTGCAATCACCGCCAATGGCCGCTATGTGGTCGAGCGTGTGCCTCTCGGCGCGACCGACCCGGCCACCATCAGTCTCGAATTGAAGCGAGCCGCACGCGGCAATCGCGACCCAATGATCGTCATCAATGCCGATGGCAGCGCCACCCACCAGTCCGTCATCAATGTAATGGAAGCGGCGCGGCTAGCTGGGTTCGGCCGAATTACCTTCACCACACAACAACCGGCGAAGTAGTTAGTCGGCGCACGCACGCACGGCCTCCGGGAGGCGTGGGCGGTCGCCGGAGCAGCCGCTTCACCTGTTCTATTAGAATGCCAGCGGCTTCCGACAACCTGTCCGAGGTGCGTGTGCTCGAGCATTTCTGGTACCGGATCCGTCCTGCCCACCTGGTCCTGTTCCCGCTGAGCCTGCTGTTCGGCGCAGTCGTGGCAGTGCGCCGGTGGCTATATCGCGTGGGATGGCTGCACTGCGCGCGGATGCGTGTCCCGGTCATCGTCGTTGGGAACATCACAGTCGGCGGGACGGGCAAGACGCCATCGGTGCTTTGGCTGGTGGAGTGGCTCCAGGAGCACGGCTACAGGCCTGGGATCGTCGCGCGCGGCTATGGCGGATCGCAGGATCTTCAAGAGGTGCGGCCGGACAGCGATCCAGCGCGAGCAGGCGACGAATCGGTGCTCCTGGCAAAGCGCGCCGGCGTGCCGGTTTTTGCCGGCCGCGATCGAGCACAGGCCGCACGGGCGCTTCTCTCCGCCCACCCCGGCCGTGATGTGCTGGTCAGCGACGACGGGCTGCAACACTATGGTCTGGCGCGCGACATCGAGATCGCGGTAGTCGATGGCCAGCGACGTTTTGGCAACGGTTGGCTGCTCCCCGCCGGCCCGTTGCGCGAGTCGGTCCGCCGCTTGGCCTCGGTCGACGCGGTGCTCGTCCACGGCGACAGCCAGCTGCCGGCTCTGCAGGCTCCCCAGTTCCTCGCCAAACTCACGGGTGACAGCTTTCAGAACTTGCTGAATCCTGACTTTCGAGTTGCGGCCCCGGACCTACGAGACCAGGCTTTGCATGCGGTCGCCGGAATCGGGAACCCGCAGCGCTTCTTTGCCCAACTGCAGCGCATGGGGCTGACATTTCGTGCCCACCCGTTTCCCGATCATTTTGGATTCAGCGCGGAGGATCTCGCCTTCGCCGGAGACGATGTCGTCCTGATGACGGAGAAGGATGCAGTAAAATGCAGCGGATTCGCGCGCGAGAACTGGTGGTACCTTCCGATCGAAGCCGAGGTCGACCCAGCGCTCGGGAACCTGATTGTGACCAAATTGAGAGCCCTGCATGGACGCCAAGCTGCTTGACATCCTCGTCTGCCCCTTGTGCAAGGGCCCGCTGCTCTACAAGAAGACGGAGCAAGAGCTGATCTGCAAGCCCTGCCGGCTCGCCTACCCGATCAAGGACGATATCCCGGTGATGCTCGAAGAAGAGGCACGCAAGCTCCCGCCAGAGGAAGAGGTCTGACAAGGTCTGCCGGAAGCTCCGCAGCCTATGCGGCGCGCGTTGCAACGGTTGCGCCGAGCCGCCGCTGGTTCCTCACAATGATGACCGCATCACCGCTCAAATGGATTTCGTAGTCGCAATCCCTGCCCGTTACGCCTCTACCCGCCTGCCGGGCAAAGCATTGCTGGACATCGCGGGCAAACCGATGGTGGTGCATGTCGCCGAGCGCGCGAAGGCAAGCGGCGCAGGCGAGGTGTGGGTGGCGACCGACGATGAGCGGGTGCTGAAGGCGGTGTCAGAGCATGGTCACCGCTGCCTGATGACAGCCGCGAACCACAACTCCGGCACCGATCGCATTGCCGAAGTCGCGACAAAGTGCGGCTGGCGAGACGAGACCATCGTGGTCAATGTGCAAGGCGACGAACCCCTGATCGCGCCGGGGTTGATCCGTGAGGTCGCCGCTATTCTCGAGCGGAACAGCGGCGCCAGCATGTCTACCGCCTGCCACGCGCTACAGCGGCCGGGGGACCTTTTTGACCCGAATGTGGTGAAGGTTGTCCTCGGCGCGGGAGACAATGCGCTTTACTTCAGCCGCGCCACCATCCCCTGGGCTCGAGACACCTTCGCAACTGACCGAGCCCACATCCCCGCGGGCCTTCCGATCTACCGCCACATCGGCATCTACGCGTATCGTTGCGGGTTCCTCAAGCGATATACCGGGCTGGAGCCGCCTGCCATCGAACGTTTCGAGGCCTTGGAACAGTTGCGTGCGTTGTGGCACGGGTTCCGCACTATCGTGGCTATCACCGATCAGGCACCGGAGGCGGGGGTGGACACTCCGGCCGACCTTGAGACCGTCCGCCGGCTGTTCGCGTCGCGCGAGTGAATCTATAATCTTTGACTGGCGGCTGATTGATCGCGGTTCTTCGTCGGCGTCAGAAAAAGGCCACTTCTGCCCGCAACGCACCGCGTGCGGCTCAACGAAAATACAGGCCATCCAAAGCATGCGATTGATACTGCTGGGCGCACCAGGGGCGGGAAAAGGGACCCAGGCAACTTTCGTCACTCAGAGGTTCGGCATACCGCAAATCTCGACCGGCGACATGCTGCGCGCCGCCTTGAAGGCCGGGACTGCACTAGGTGTAGAGGCGAAGAAGTACATGGACGCCGGCGCCCTCGTACCCGACGACGTGATCATCGGTCTGGTCAAAGACCGGATCAGGCATAGCGACAGCGCCAATGGCTTCCTGTTCGACGGTTTCCCGCGCACTATCCCGCAGGCAGAGGCGATGCGGCAGGCGGGCGTCGATCTCGACTACGTAGTCGAGATCGATGTGGACGATGCCGAGATCATCAAACGCTTGTCCGGCCGGCGCGTGCACGCCGGGTCTGGCCGCACCTACCATGTCGACTTCAACCCGCCCAAGGCGCCGAACAAAGACGACGTCACGGGCGAAGATCTGGTCCAGCGCGCGGACGATACCGAGCAAACGGTGCGCAAACGCCTGGACGTCTATCACAAGCAAACCAAGCAGCTGGTCGACTACTATTCTCAGTTGGCTGACAGAGGCGGCGCACGCGGGCCCAAGTATCGCAGGATCTCGGGCACCGGCGCAGTGAACGAAATCCGTGATCGTCTGCTGTCCGCACTGTCCTCTTGATTTCAACCACGGGTCGAATATGGCAAAGATGAACGCGTTCTACGCCCAGTCGGGCGGCGTGACGGCGGTGATCAACGCAAGCGCCTGCGGTGTAGTCGAGACAGCGCGAAAGCATCCGAGCAAGATCGGCAAGCTCTACGCTGGGCGCAACGGCATCATCGGCGCCCTGACCGAGGAGCTGATCGACACGAGCCGGGAGCCGGCCCGGGCCATCGCTGCGTTACGCTATACCCCTGCGGGCGCCTTCGGCTCCGCCCGCTACAAGCTAAAGAGCCTGGAGCAGAACCGGGCTCAATATGAACGGCTGATCGAGGTGTTCAAAGCCCATAACATCGGCTACTTCTTCTACAACGGTGGCGGCGATTCGGCCGACACCTGCCTGAAGGTCTCGCAACTCTCGGAGCAAATGGGCTATCCGATCGTCTGCGTGCACGTGCCCAAAACGATGGACAACGATCTACCCGTCACCGACTGTTCGCCAGGGTTTGGGTCGGTTGCCAAGTATGTCGCGACCAGCATCCGCGAGGCCGGTTTCGACGTGGCATCCATGTCGCGGACGTCGACCAAGGTGTTCGTACTGGAAGTGATGGGTCGACATGCCGGCTGGACCACGGCAGCCTGCGGCCTGGCGGCCGAGAGCGAAGGCGAGGCGCCGCACGTGCTGCTGTTCCCCGAGATCCCCCTCGACGAGGCTCGCTTTCTTGCCAAAGTCGAGCACAACGTCAAACTCTACGACCACTGCGTGATCGGCGTCTCCGAAGGTCTGCAGAACGCGGACGGCAAGTTCGTCGCGGAGACGGGGCTGCGCGATGCCTTTGGCCACGCTCAGCTCGGCGGCGTCGCTCCCGTGATCGCCAACCTGGTACGCGAGAAGCTGAAGTACAAGTATCACTGGGCGGTCGCGGACTATCTCCAGCGCGCAGCGCGGCACCTCGCCTCGAAAACCGACGTGGCGCAGGCTTATGCCGTGGGCAAGGCCGCGGTGGAACTGGCGCTGAAGGGGCGCAACGCGGTCATGCCCACGATCGTGCGCAAGTCCGGCAAGCCGTATCGATGGACCGTCGGTGTGGCGGAGCTGAAAGACGTCGCCAACGTTGAGAAGAAGATGCCTCGCGACTACATCACCGAGGACGGCTTTCACATTACCGCGAAGTGCCGCGCCTATCTCTCGCCTTTGATTCAAGGCGAGGACTATCCGCCCTTCAAAAGCGGCCTGCCCGCATACGTGCGGCTCAAGAACGTGGCCGTGCCGAAGAAGCTGGTCGAGTTCAACGTATAGGCGTACGTCGGCAGTGTAGGTCGAGCAGGGGGTGGGCCGCAGCAGAGCTTTCGCTTCGCGACTCGCCCTACTCGCGCCTTCGCCGAGGTCAATCTACTAGAAAAATCAGGTAGAATCGCCGCTCATTTGCGCATCGCGCGCTTGGTGGACGGTCTTCAGATCGCCTGATACTTGTGCGCGGCACGCGTGGGATCAGACTAGCCACGAGCCCCTCGATCCCATCCGCTGGCGGCTGCTAGCGCACACGGTTCCATCACGCTAAAAAACTACAAGGGGGATTCATGTCACTCGGAGCCGGACTCGCCTTTGCCCTGGCCTGCGCTCTCGCCGCTGTGATCTACGGCATCGTCTCGATCAAGTGGGTGCTGGCCAAGCCCGCCGGCAATGAGCGGATGCAGGCGATCGCAGCCGCCATTCAGCAAGGCGCCAACGCCTACCTCAACCGCCAGTACACCACCATCGCCATCGTCGGCGCGATCCTGTTCCTAGTGTTGGGCTTAGTGCTGGATTGGCTCACGGCGTTCGGGTTCTTGGTTGGCGCGGTACTGTCGGGGGCAACGGGCTATATCGGAATGTCGATCTCGGTGCGAGCGAACGTGCGCACCGCGCAGGCTGCCTATGATGGTATGAACGCTGCACTGTCGGTAGCGTTCCGCGGGGGCGCCATCACCGGTATGCTCGTCGTGGGGCTGGCGTTGCTGGGCGTGGCCCTGTATTACGGCGTCGCACTCTGGATCTCAGGCGATCCGGACAAGGCCCTGCACTCTCTGGTGGGTCTCGCTTTCGGAGGCTCTCTTATCTCAATCTTCGCGCGCCTTGGCGGTGGGATCTTCACCAAGGGCGCCGACGTAGGCGCTGACCTTGTGGGTAAGGTCGAGGCCGGCATCCCCGAGGACGATCCGCGCAACCCCGCCGTCATTGCCGACAACGTGGGCGACAACGTCGGCGACTGCGCTGGAATGGCGGCCGACCTGTTCGAAACCTACGCTGTGACCCTCGTGGCCACCATGCTGCTGGGCGGGCTGATGATGAAGGACGCGGGAGTGAGCGCAATCATCTACCCCTTGGTACTGGGGGGAGCCTCAATCATCGCTTCCATTGTTGGAACTTTCTTCGTCAAGACCAGCGAAGGCGGCAAGATCATGAACGCGCTATACAAGGGCGTCATCGTATCCGGTGTGCTGGCAGCGATTGCGTTCTACCCGATCACGGCGTGGCTCATGCCGGGTAATGTTTGGTATCTGTTCGGCGCAGCTCTGGTCGGTCTTGCGCTCACCGCCGCAATGGTCGTGATTACGGAGTACTACACCGCCACCGAATACGCCCCTGTGCGTCACGTGGCCGCAGCGTCGCAGACCGGCCATGCCACCAACATCATCGCCGGCCTCGGCGTGTCCATGAAGGCCACCGCGCTACCGGTGCTCGCGGTGTGCACTGCCATCTGGGCATCGTATTCTCTCGCTGGTCTGTACGGCATCGCCATCGCGGCCACAGCCATGCTGTCGATGACCGGAATGATTGTCGCGCTGGACGCCTACGGCCCGATAACAGACAACGCTGGCGGCATCGCCGAGATGGCCGAGCTACCCGCCAAGATCCGCGAGATCACCGATCCACTGGACGCGGTAGGCAACACCACCAAGGCAGTGACCAAGGGCTACGCGATCGGCTCCGCCGGGCTGGCGGCTCTTGTGCTGTTCGCGGACGATACCCACACCCTCGAAGCCGCCGGCAAACTGCCCCAGTTCAGTCTGTCGGAGCCGGCGGTGATCATCGGCCTTTTCATTGGCGGGCTGGTCCCTTATCTGTTCGGCGCCATGGCGCTGGAAGCCGTGGGCCGCGCCGCTGGCGCGGTGGTGAATGAGGTGCGTCGTCAGTTCAGGGAGATCAAGGGCATTATGGACGGCACGGCCAAGCCAGATTACTCCAGAGCGGTAGACCTGCTAACCCGCGCCGCGATCAAGGAGATGATCATTCCTTCGCTGCTGCCAATCGTCGTGCCCATCGCGCTTTGGCTGCTGATGCGTTGGCTGATGGGTCCGGCGGCAGGGATTCAGGCGCTTGGAGGGCTGCTCATTGGGACTATCGTCACCGGCCTGTTCGTGGCCATATCCATGACGACCGGCGGGGGAGCGTGGGACAACGCCAAGAAGTATATCGAGGACGGTCACTACGGCGGCAAGGGTTCCGACGCACACAAAGCCGCAGTCACCGGCGACACCGTGGGCGATCCCTATAAGGATACCGCCGGCCCGGCTGTGAACCCGTTAATCAAGATCATCAATATCGTGGCATTGCTGCTGGTCCCGCTGCTTTGACCCCGGTGCGCCACGAACCCGGACGGTGTAGCCCTCGGCGCAGCGATTCGGCTATACGATAGTGAAAAGAAAACGCCCCGCGGCACAGGGCGTTTTTCTTGCAGGCCGACACCGTTACGATCGTCATCCCAAGTTCAACGCTCCCGATTCGTTGACATCACTGTCCGAATCAATGAAGGGCAGCGAGCGAATCCATGCTGAGCCCGCGCCGCTCACGAAAGCGACGGTCTGGGAAGGCGATTCGAGACTCGGCGGATCTACGATCCGGGCCGCGCCGCTCCGCGTCCGACGAGCCGTCGGCAGGCGCAGCGACCGAGTAGGCCCTAAACGAGGTGACAAGGGCGTGGTCGAGCAGCTGGAGGCTGCGCTTAGCGGCAAGCATAACGCGCGTCTGCATACGCTCATTAGTCGCGTATCGCTGCACGATCTGAACCGCGATCTTGGGATGCTCGTCGTCGTAGGTCGCGTGCTCCCGCATCCAGCGATAGGTCCGGGGGCTGAGATCGACCCCTGGCTCATCTTTATAGAACTGGAACCCGCTCGTTATCTTGCGGGCGATGTCTCCGGCCATACCCTCGATCGCAAAGCTCGTGGCGGCCACCGCTTCCGCAAGTGAGCCCTTCGTGTTGACGTACCAGAGCCAGTCGGTCAGGGACTGTACATCTCGCAATAGAGGCCTGCTGGAATCGGCAAGCTCGAGCATCTCTTTGCGCTTAAGGCCGAACCCCTCGCCCATCCACAACCAGTGCTCGGCATGCGCCTTCTCCACACGGATGTTGTTGATGAAGAATGCGCGCGAATGATCGTCTTCCACCTTGATCAGTGCTTCGGCCAGGAACTTCGGGAAAGCGTGGATGAAGGGATAGATTTGCAGCATCCAGCCCTGCATCTCCGATAACGTCAACTCACCCCTCGCGATCCCTTCTGCCCAAGGCCCTTGCAGCAGATGATCCCAGTAAGGCTTGACATAGGTGTGGAGTGAATCTACCCAAGGTTCACGCGCAAATACGTGCTCGACGACCCCCATAGATTTTCCCGCCCTGGTCCGGTTAGGTCTCCATTCGACAGGCTGTGTCCGGCCTGACGTCGCCACACGCGCGAAGTTCAGATGCTTCGATTGCGCGCAGCACCTTGCTCTGAAGATTACATGAAATCGGCACTTGCGTCACCATTCGGGTCCGAAGGGTGAAGATCTATAACAGGGCTTAGTCGATTGTCTCGACCAAGGGGGAAGCGGAAGCGGCAAGGCAGCCCCGCCAGGGGCAGGCTTAGGACACCGGGGCTGAGGTTGCAACCGCCAGCATTTGCTGGCAGATCCCCTCGCACCCGCAAGCTGGTGTGTGCATGCAAAAGGGCCTGGGTTTGGCCACCCCGAACCCTTGCGCGAGATCGACTCCGATTTCTCGCAACACCCGCAAGATCCGGCGGTTCTCGACGAACTCGGCGATCGTGCGCTTGCCCATCACGTGGCCGATATGGTTGATGGCCTCTACCATGGCGCGGTCGATAGGGTCGTCGAGCATGTCTTTGACGAAACCGCCGTCGATCTTCAGAAAATCCACCGGCAGGTCCTTCAAGTAGGCGAAGGATGACATTCCCTTGCCGAAGTCGTCCAGGGAGAAGCGACAACCCAGTGCCTTCAACTCCTGAATAAAGTGTGTGGCCTTGGACAGGTTCCTGATTGCGTCATGTTCAGTGATCTCGAAGCAAATAGCGCCGTGCGCAATACCGAAGTGCGTAAACTGCTCGCGGACATACTCCAGCGAGCGCTCATCGCCCAGCGAAGCCGCCGAGAGGTTGATTGAACAGATGTCGATCGGAGAACCGCCGGTCTGATCCCGCATGCTGGCCAGAGTGGAAAACGCGGTACGGATGACCCAGTTGTCGATCGACCGCATCAGGCCGTAACGCTCAGCTGCCGGGATGAAGGCCATCGGGGGGATAAGCTTTCCCTGCTCGTCAAGCATCCGGATCAGCAGTTCGAAGTGGCTCCCAACCTTCGCTCTGGGATCCGTCGGAATGATCTCCTGCGCATACAGGCAGAAGCGCCCCTGCTCCAGGGCCTCGTTAATGCGGGTAACCCACTCCATCTCGAATTGCCGGTTCGACAGCTCGCTGTCTTCGCGATGAAACACGTGAACGCGGTTGCGTCCCTTTTCCTTCGCCATATAGCATGCAGCGTCGGCCTTGCTGAGCACGTCTGTCAGCGTAAACAAGCCGCTCCCGATATTCACGACACCAATGCTCACACTAAGCGAGAACGGACGGCCGTCCCATACAAACGGGAAATCGGCCACCGCCTTGCGCAGCTCCTCGGCAATGCGGGCGCCATGCTCACTCGGACAGTTTTCCAGCAGCACGCCGAACTCGTCACCCCCGAGTCGCGCCAGCGTGTCGCCTTCGCGCAGGCGTCGCTGCAGCACAGCGCTGATCCGACGCATGAGCTCATCCCCGGCGGTGTGCCCGCAGGTATCGTTCACCACCTTGAACTGGTCCAGGTCCAGGTACATTACGGCATGATGTCGTTGGAATTCTGTGGCGCTTGTCAGCGCACGGTCGAGACGATGCTCGAATTCCCGCCGGTTGATGAGTCCTGTCAGCGCGTCGTGGGACGCCTGGTATGACAGCTTTGCGGCGTATTGCCGCTCGCGGCTCACATCTCTGAACACCAGCACGACGCCCGTAATCTGACCGTTGCGGTCGCGAATGGGTGCCGCGGAGTGGTCGATGGCAATTTCTTCCCCGCCTTGGCGCAGGAGCAACGTATCGGTCGCGATCTTGATCGGACGCCCTTCGCGCATGACTCGATCGATCACGTCAGGGATGGGCAGGCGCGTGGTTTCGTCGACCAGCTGAAGCAGACTTCTGAGCGGCAGCCCTTCCGCCTGCGAAAGGGAGAGCCAAGTCAGCGACTCGGCCACCGGGTTCAGATATTCGACAAGTCCATTCGTGTCGGTAGTGACCACTGCATCTCCGATCGACGCCAGCGTTACCTGCGCCCGCTCCTTCTCGGCATAAAGCTGCGCCTCAGCGGTCTTGCGATCTGTGATGTCAGTCAGCGAACCGGCCATTCGCACCGGGCGCCCCTCGTTGTTGCGCACCGATTGACCCCGAGAGCGGAACCAGCGGTACGCCCCCGACTTGCACTTGAGGCGGAACTCCACGTCATAGCCAAGGTTGGCCTCCAGGTGAGCGTGCAGCGCCGCGAACATAATGTCGACGTCATCGGGATGCAGGCGCGATTCGAACTCAGCCCAAGTGTCCTGGATTTCGTCCGCGGCGTAACCGAGCAACTCTTTGCAACGCGTTGAGTAA
Source organism: Gammaproteobacteria bacterium (assembly GCA_041488355.1). GTDB lineage: Bacteria > Pseudomonadota > Gammaproteobacteria > Burkholderiales > SHXO01 > SHXO01. The sequence goes on along the minus strand of JBGPPC010000025.1, from coordinate 2,178 downwards.
TAGATCTCGTTGGTCTGTATGTGCCAGTCCCAGATTCCGTCGTTGCTGCCGTTGACGGCGAGGTTGAAGCGCTCCTCGCTGCGCTTTAGCGCACGTTGGAAGGCCTCTCCGTGCTTGAGCATGCGTCGCGACAGCACGATGCCCAGCGGGACCAGTATGCCGGCCAGCGCCACGTTAGCGATCAGCAGGATCTGTTTGGTCTTGCGCGTCGCCTCTCCCAAGGACGCTGAGAACGCGTCTGCCTTGGGCGTGAGATCCGCGTCGACCCTGTAGATTTGCTCAAGATACGGTATCAGGGACTCCCGGGTAGCCAGGCCGGAGGAGATGTGCCGGTGGAGCGCCTCCCCCGCCTCCTGAAACGTGGCGATCGAACGATCTCCTTCCTCCCAAAGCGAGATCGCGCGGTCGATGTAGCTGACGTGCCTGAAGCGTCGGAACAGGAGAATCATCCCGGGGATGTCGTCCGGGTGATTTCTGCCCTCTAGGAATCCCTGGTACGCGACGTTGTAGTCTGGCTCTGGCTTTTCCAGTTCGAGCCGCGCCCGACTGTCTCCCAGGGGCACCTTCAAGGCCTCCGAGAAGCCGTCGTAGTCCTGCTCCGAGCGCGTGTGCGCGTACCGAAGGAGGTGCATCACCGCTTCCTTCTGGGCCTTTGACCACAGGCTCTCACCCTCCACGTAGGCGCGCCCCGCCGAGTGGATCTCGAGGCTCTCGGCAGCAAGGAGCACGAGCAAGACGACGATAGCGAGAAACGGCCAGATGATAAGCAGCAGGCGCGTGCTGGTGGGAATGATAGCGGCAACGCCGGAAAGGACGGAACCGGACGTTGCTAGGGAAGGCGTGCCGGTATTCGGCAGCCCTGCTTGCGGTTCGCGCCGCAGCGTCGTCGTGCTGGTTATGGGGAAGGCCGCATGCCGCCCCGGGACTTCTGCCGGTTGGGTGGCCGCCACCTGCCGTGGGTTCCCATCAGGCTCAGCCTTTTGGGGATCTAGCATCATCGCGGACAAGAGTCTCCAGACGGCGCAAGCGTGTCGGAGTCAGCGCTTCGCGGCAGAGAGCCAGCAGGAGTTGCGTTCGACCTTCGTAGTTGTTATCGGTCATTGGCAGCCAGGGCACAGCAATCGCCCAGTGTAGGCGGTCGGTGTGAAGTGCAGTCTCAATGCGGAGTTACGGCAAAGTCGAGCGCAGTCTTTAACCCTAACTCGGCACGAGTTCCTATTGTCTCCTATCTGGACTAGCGCACCTCGGCACGCGCTAGACTGTCTGCCGGGTCGTAAGGGTGTACTGGAATACGGACGCGGTCCGTTGCGAAACGCCGAGAGAGGCCAGTATGCGCCGTTCAGGCTCTGACTTTGAGGTTGCTGCTGCATTGCAACAGCGTGGTTGGGTGCGCTCCAGGGTGGGAACGAGCCTCGCTGCGCAACACATCCTCGGCGTATCAGGCAAATCGGCGGAGGGATGAGCAACGTCGGCATCTTTGCTCGGCGAGTCCTGCTCAGAGTCCTCCTGATCGCGGGCCTCCTTTGTGCCGCGCGCTGCCCGGCCGAAGCCCCGCGCGGATTCGATGCTACCGCGCCCGAGCCACATCCACGGGGGCTGTTGCCTGCGCACGGGGGTGACGTCCGGATGGCCGGACCGTTCTGGCTGGAGCTTGTCGTGGCGAAGGGTTCGCTGACCGTGTACGTCGCCGACCGCTCTGGAGTACTGGTTCCGAATGCAACCTAACGTACTCGTATGCAAGCATTATACCCGAGATTCTCCCGCTTTTGTACCTGCCTTTATACCCAGAATTTGCTCCACCGCAGCCACCACGTGCTTCTGATCGGCCATGATGGCGTGTGAATAAATTGACATTGTCACGCTGCTGTTTCGGTGCCCCAGTCGAGCCGAGACGTCAGTAATTGGCACACCGTCCCTCAGTAGCAGCGTGGCGTGTGTGTGCCTGAGCATGTGTAGGTTCAGGTCCCCTAACCCCCTCTTCTGGCACAAGTAAGCGAATCGCGCCGAAACTACCTGCGGATCTTGAAATATGTTCGGCTGTCGCGGTCCGGCCGGGAACATGAGATCGTCCTTGCCGATTGCGCGCCCACCCTCCGATAACTCCATGATGATTCCTTGTTGGACGATCGCCTGCACCGCCGCCTCTGGTAAATCGATCCGTCGCACACTACCTTTCGT
>JBGPPC010000024.1:0-23500 GCA_041488355.1 Gammaproteobacteria bacterium | reverse complement strand
TGATTCGTGATTCGTGATTCGTGATTCGTGATTCGTGATTCGCAGTTGGAACGCCCCAATTCTTACGAGTTCTGACGAGTCACGAATAACGAGTCACGGTCTCAATCATTCCATGAACAGCGAGCTGACCGACTCCTCGTTGCTGATGCGCAGCATCGTCTCGGCCAGTAACTCCGCCACGGAAAGCTGGCGGATCTTCTTACTCGCCTTCGCATCCTCGCGCAACGGGATGGTATCGGTCACTACGAGCTCGTCGATGACCGACTTTTCGATGCGCTGTACGGCCTCCCCCGAGAGTACTGGGTGAGTGCAGTACGCGAGCACTTGCTCGGCACCTTTCTCCTTGAGCGCTTGCGCGGCTTCGCACATGGTATTCGCGGTGTCCACCATGTCGTCCATGATCACGCAGGTACGTCCCTTCACTTCGCCGATGATATTCATCACCGTCGCCACATTGGGACGCGGGCGCCGCTTGTCGATGATCGCCAGGTCCGACTCCAGTCGCTTGGCCAGCGCGCGGGCGCGCACCACGCCGCCCACATCGGGCGAAACCACCACCAAATTCTGGTAGCCGTGCTTCCACACGTCGCCGAGCAGAATCGGCGTCGCATAGATGTTGTCCACCGCGATGTCGAAGAATCCTTGGATCTGATCGGAGTGCAAGTCCATAGTGAGAAGCCGGTCCACACCCACGGCTGCCAGCATGTTGGCGACCACCTTTGCGCTGATGGCCACTCGCGCCGAGAGCGGACGGCGGTCCTGACGCCCGTAACCAAAATACGGTATCGCCGCCGTCACCCGCTCGGCCGAAGAGCGCTTCAGCGCGTCGACCATCAGCAGGATCTCCATCAGATTGTCGTTGGTCGGGGTGGAGGTGGACTGCAGGACAAACACATCCTTACCGCGCACGTTTTCCAACAACTCGACCATCACCTCACCGTCGCTGAAGCGACCCACAGTAGCGCGCCCGAGATGGATATTGAGGTGTTTGACTACGTCCTCAGCAAGCTTGGGATTCGCGTTCCCAGTGAACACCATCAAGTTGTCGTAGGCCATACTAGGTATCAGCCGCTAGGACACAGGACAACGCAACGCCAACGAATTGCTCCGCTGGAAACAAAAAAAGCCGCTGATGCCGTCGCGGCTGCTTCGACTGGTTTCCAGTTTCTACGCTCCAGTTTCCAGGTTGGCTGGGGAGGTAGGGATCGAACCTACGAATGCCGGAATCAAAATCCGGTGCCTTACCACTTGGCGACTCCCCAGAAAGTCTTCCGGCTCCGATTCCGGTAGCAGGCCTAGTCTGACCAGTCCAAGAGCGGATGATGCGCCAAGCCTTCGGCAACAAATCCCTGCATGCCAGCGGGCAACTGTCCCAGCACCGACCGCGCCGGCGTCTCGGAGTCGAACGGGCAGTACACGCACCCTCCAGAGCCAGTGAGCGCCGCGGGGCCGAACTGCCGCAGCCACCTCAGATGCCGCGAAACGTCCGGATAACGTCGGCATACCGCCGCCTCCAGATCGTTGCGCCCTAACAGCCCAGATGAAGCGCATCCCTCTGAAAAGGCGCGTATTGTGACCGGTGCCGTAGACCGTGTCAATTCAGGGTCGGCGAACACGTCAGCGGTGGAAACCGCCACGGGTGGAGCCAGCACGAAGTACCATGCCGGCGGCAAATCGACGGACTGCAGCCGCTCACCGATACCTTCGGCGAACGCATTGCGGCCGAACACGAATACCGGGACGTCGGCACCCAACTTCAGCGCCAGCTCCTGCAGCCTGGCTCGCGACAGGTGCAAGCCCCACAGCCGATTGAGCGCGACCAGCGTAGTCGCCGCATCCGAGCTGCCACCGCCGAGCCCGCCGCCGACGGGCAGGTGCTTGCGTATGCCGATATCCACCCCGAGCGCGCAGCCCGCCGCCGTTTGGAGCAGCCGCGCCGCACGCAAGGCGAGGTCGCTGCTCTCGGCCACGCCGGCTACCTCGGCTACGCGCGTAACCCTGCCGTCGCTACGCAGCGCAAACGTAAGCTCGTCGGCACGGTCGATGAAGCGAAACAGCGTCTGCAGCGTGTGATAGCCGTCAGGACGGCGCCCGGTCACCAGGAGAAACAGGTTGAGCTTTGCGGGGGCAGGGCAGGTCAGGAACTCACTTGACGGGCGCATCTATTTTCCAGGTCTCGACGACCAGCCGCAAGCGCAGACCTTCGCCGGACAAATCGAGCTTGGAGGGGAGCCCAGACGCGCCGACCGGCGTCCAGTCGAGGTAGGCGACCTGCCAGGTGCCCTGCTTCAGCAGCTTGGGTCGGCCATTCGCATCGTACTGCTCCTCGATCGTGTCGAGAGCCGGCCAGGTTAAACCCCGTACCCAGTACTGTAATCCATCAAGCGGCAGATCCCACCCCAGGACCTTGCGCGTCAGAAGCTTCAGGTCTTGTGCTCGATACTCCTTTCCGTCGGATGCGATGAGCACGGCACCGGATGCATCCTGCCGCATGTGCGCGATCCCCGATCCCACGGGGGAGTATAGCCAGAGCTCGTCGGATTCGGGGCTGTGCTGCCAATGAATGCGGCCTGGGTAGCCTTTGCCTTCGACGCGCACGCTGACGTGGCCAGTAAGATCGAAGGCCTTTACTAGCTCGGGCTGGACGGCAACAGGGGTGAGGGACGTCGTGGCGCAAGCGGCAAGCAAGCCTACGCACAGTAGGGCCAGCGGTCCGTAAGAGAACCACGAAGCGCGCGCGAGAGGAAGCTTCGCGCAGATCCCAGCCACGCCCCGGCGCTTGGGGAGTCGACCCGCTATCGGCGGACGCGCGACGAAGGGCAAGAAGGCTAGACGCTGTTCTCAGCGTTGGTAGCGCTTGATCGTAGCCTGCAGCAACTCGTTGTCGGGATTGTCCTTGGAGGCGTCGTGCCAAACTTTCTCGGCCTCCTGCTGCTGGCCACGCACCCAGAGCACTTCACCGACGTGAGCGGCAATTTCCGGGTCTGGTCGTAGATTGTAGGCTCGCTGAAGGTAATCGAGCGCCCCCTTGTAATCTCCCAGCCGATACAGCACCCAGCCCATGCTGTCGAGGATGAATGGATCGTCTGGCAACAGCTTCAGCGCCTTGTCGATGTATCCCTTTGCTTCCTTCAGCCGGTCGGTACGATCGGCTAGCGTGTAGCCGAGCGCGTTGTACGCCTGTGCGTGGTCTGGCTTGAGCGCGATGAGCTTGCGCAGGTTCGCCTCCACGACATCGATCCGATCCAATTTCTCTGCGGCCATCGCGGAGTCATACAGGAGATCCACGTTTTCGGGTTGCTTTTCCAGCGCCTGATTCAGCAGATCGTATGACTGCTGGTAATCCTTCGCCTCGCGCAGCAGCTGAGCTTCGGCCTGAATCAGTAGTGCCCGCTGCTCATCGCTGGAGGTGCGGACGTTTTGCAGGTACTCCCGCGCTTCCGCGAGTTTGTTCTGCCGTCCCAGCAGAAACGCGTAGCGCGCCTGCGCTGGAACGAACTGATCGCCGCCTTGAACCGCAGCGTAATACTTCATCGCTTCGTCGTAGCGCTTGCCCTCTTCGCAGGCCTGGCCAAGATAGAAGCGCAGCGAGTCCGGATCGCGGTACTTCAGCTCCAGGCCGCGCTTGAGCCAGGTCTCAGCGGTGTCAAACTCGTTCAACTGCAGCGAGAGCAGTCCGATCGTGACGACGATGTCAGCGTTCGCTGGCTGGTCTTCGAGCAGCAGCTGATATTCCGCGCGAGCCTCTTTGAGCTGCTTGTTGTTGATCAGCAAACGCGCATAACTCGCCCGGGCTTCGCGCGACTTCGGGTAAGTGTTCAGGAACCGTTGCAAATACTCGACGGCCTTGGCGCTGGACTCGCGCTGCTGCAGCATCTGGGCGTTGAACAGCGCGCCGACCTCCCAGTCCGGTTTGATGGCGAGCGCCTGCTTGATCTCCGCGTTGGCTTCATCGTACTTCCCGGCAGAGAAGGCGGCCTGGGCCACGGCGAAGTGAGCTTCCGGCAGCTGCGGGTAGCCCTTGGCGAGTTCTCTGGTGATGGCCAGGACCGCGTTGCGGTCCGGATGCTTGGCCAACATGGAGTTCAATTGCATGAAGCCGCTCGCCACGTTGCCATCGGCGGTGATCAGCGCCTCCAATAGCGGCTTCGCCTCGGACAGCTTGTTGCCGCTCACCAGCAACGCCGCCAGCGTCTGGCGCGCCTGCGGGTTGTTCTTGTCCAATTCCAGCCAGAGGCGGGCGGCTTCCAGCGCCTGTGTCTGGAGCCGACCATAGGCCGCGATTTCCGTCGCGCGCTTCGCGAGGCGGGGATCGCGCGTCTTGCGGGCCATGTCGAGATAGCCCTGGGCAGCAAACTGCAGGTCGCCGCGCTGCGCGGCGATTTCTGAGAGCAGAAACTTGAATAGGAGATCCTGATTGAGTTCGTTATCCGGCAACGTCCCGCGCATCGGCTTGTTACCCAGGACCGCGCGTGCGCGATCCTCCAAGGTGGCGGTATCCGCATCATCGTCCGACCCGCCCAGGGTTCCGTCCGGCTGGACCGCGACCGTCCAGTCAGTCGATGCCGTTTGCGTCGTGGGCAGCGGGATTGGTCCGCTGGCAGTGGTGGGCTGCTGGGCGCACCCGAAAACTCCGAGCAGGGCCCCAGCGGCCGTAAGGATATGCAGCTTCGACATAGTGTGGTCCTGACTGTGGCGCCTTAAGTTTCGGGTAAGCTCGCCCACGGATATTTGGGTCGCTATCGGGGTGGTCCGGGTCGGATCTTGGAGGAGTAGGCGGGTAATTGGTTCGGCATCCGCAGCTTCTATCTCTGGCTCAGTTTAGGTATATTTGCGGCGCGTCACAAGTCGGCAACGCGCCCGGAACGGGCAGAACTGCCGGCCGGCCTGTCTCAAGCCCACGCCCCCGTCAAAGCTAGAGAATCATGAATGTCCTCGCGGCCTTCCAAAGCAATTTTTCTGCCGTTAAAGAATGCCGACGCTAGACGCCTCAGCGCCTGACTCAGACCAAGCGGAAACGACCGTTTCGGCTCACGAGTTGTCCCGCGCCTTCGGGGGCCACAGAGCAGTGCGTGGGATCGACCTGACGTTGCGTCGAGGCGAAGTGCTCGGGTTGCTGGGCCCGAACGGCGCTGGAAAGACCACCACGATGCAGATGCTGACCGGCAATCTCGCACCCAGCACCGGGACGATCAGCATCTGCGGCCTCGACCTCCTGGAACGCCCGACTGCGGCCAAGGCGCGCATCGGCTATCTGCCGGAAGTGCCCCCGCTGTACAAGGAGTTGACAGTCGAGGAATACCTGCGTTTTGCAGGACGCCTGCATCGAATTCCGCGCGCCGCCATAAAGCAAGCAGTCACTCTCGCGAAACGGCGCTGCGGAATTGACGATGTGGGAGGTAGGCTGATCGGTACCCTGTCGAAAGGCTACCAGCAGAGAGTCGGGATTGCTCAGGCAATCGTCCACGAGCCGGATGTCGTCATCCTCGACGAGCCTACGATCGGACTCGATCCGAATCAGGTCCGAGAGATGCGCACCCTGATCCGCGAGTTGCGCGACCGACACAGCGTAATTCTGTCGACCCACATCCTGCCCGAGGTGGAAGCGGTGTGCGACCGCGTCGAAATCATGCATATGGGCGCCATCGTGTACAGCGATACGATCGAGGCGTTGCGCCGGTTCCGCGGCGGACAGGCGCTGCGCGTCGGTCTGCGCCGCACGCCCCCGCTAGAGCAAATCGCCCAGCTTCCCGGCGTGGCGAGCGCCGAAGCCGCTGGCGATTTCGTCCGCGTGTTGCCCACGGAGGGGCAGGATCCGGCCGAGGCAATCGTGCGCGTCAGCGTAGAGCGCGATTGGGGTCTGCACTACCTCGCTCCCGAGGCCGCCAGTCTGGAAGACGTGTTCGTGCAATTGACGACGGCGGAGCGCCCGGCGTGATCCTGACCATTGCGGGCAAGGAATTGCGGCGTCTGTTTACCTCTCCGTTGGCGTGGGTAATTCTGGCATTCCTGCAGCTGATCCTGGCTTGGATCTTCCTGAGCCGCCTGCAGACCTTTCTCGACTTGCAGCCGCAAATCGCCATGACGCCAGGCGCCCCGGGATTCACCGAGATCGTCGTGGCGCCACTCTTCGGCACTGCAACGATTGTGCTGCTCATGGTGGTTCCGCTGCTCTCGATGCGGCTCATCGCCGAGGAGCGGCGCAACCAGACCCTACCATTCCTGCTATCGGCGCCGGTATCCATCACGGAGATCGTGCTCGGCAAGTTTCTTGGCCTGCTGGGGTTCCTGTCGCTGGCGGTAGGGCTGCTGGTGCTGATGGCGCTGTCGCTCTACGCCGGCGGCAAGCTCGACCTGGGACTGCTGGCCGGGAATCTGTTGGGGCTGTTGCTGATGTGCGGCAGCTTTGCAGCGATCGGACTGTACCTCTCGTCCTTGACTGCGCATCCTCTAGTGGCCGGTGTGGGAACCTACGCAGTACTGCTCGGATTGTGGTTGATCAACATCGCCACCAGCGATCCCGATGGCGTTGTCAACGTGCTGTCGCTGGTCAAACACTACGAAACCTTCGCCCGGGGTACGCTGGCGTTGAGCGACGTGGTGTATTACCCGGTGCTGACCGCGCTGTTCCTGCTGCTGTCCATCCGGCGCTTGGACGCTGATCGGCTGCGGACATGAAAGCCAGTTCCAGGCTGCAGGTCCAGCTGCTGATTCAGAACGGGGTTTTCGCCGTGCTGCTGATCGCGGCCGCTTTCCTGATCGTGTGGCTGCTAAGGGACAGCCGCGCACAATGGGATCTCACGCAGAACCAGCGCAACACGCTGTCCAAAGCCGCAGTCGATGTCCTGAAGAAAATGGACGGCCCGATACAGGTGACCGCCTACGCTACCACCCAGGACGCCAATCTCGGCGACATCCGCCGCCTGATCCACGACTTCATTGAGCCCTATCAGCGTATCAAGCCTGATCTGACGCTGCGCTTCGTCGACCCGCGCGAAGATCCCAAGGGGACACAGGCAGCCAACGTGCGCGCCAACGGCGAGCTGGTCGTCGAGTACGGCAAACGCAGCGAGCATCTGACCAACTTGAGCGAACAGAGCATGACCAACCTGCTGCAGCGTCTGACCCGCAGCCAGGAGCGCGTAGTTGTGTACCTCGATGGGCATGGTGAGCCGAAGCTCGACGGACGGGCGAACTTTGACCTCGGGGACTTCGGTAGCCAGCTCGGCAACAAAGGCTTCCGGATCCAGCCGTTGAACCTGGCATCAGCCCAAGACGTTCCGCAGAATGCCAGCCTGCTCGTGATCGCCACACCGCGCACCGAGCTGCTCAAAGGTGAGGTAGACAAGCTCAGACGCTACCTCGAGCGCGGGGGCAACCTGCTGTGGCTGATCGATCAGGATCCGCTGCACGGTTTGCAGCCGCTGGGCGAGACGCTCGGGCTGCAGCTAACGCCCGGCCTGGTGGTCGACCCCACGGCGGCGGAGTTGCGCGTCGCACCGACGATCGCACTTGCCACCTCCTACGGCGTCCATCCCATCACCGACAGTTTCTCGTTGAACACCGCGTTTCCGTTTGTGCGCCAGATCGCAACCAAGCCGGACAATGGCGATTGGCACGCCACTCCCCTGGTCGAGGTGGCGCAGCGCGGCTGGGTAGAAACCGGGGATCCCGGGAAAGACCTGCGCTTTGACAAGGACCGCGAAGTGCACGGACCGGTCGTGGTGGCGGTTGCGCTGGAACGCAAAGTCAAAGACAAGGACCAACGCATTGTGGTGGTCGGCACCAGCCAGTTCCTGTCCAACCAGTTCGTGGGCTTGCTGTCCAATCTCGACCTCGGCACCAACATGTTGAACTGGCTGTCCCAGGACGAGAACCTGATCACGGTGCAGCCCCGACCCCGCGTCGACAGCCAACTGAATCTCGGACGTATCGGCCTCGCGGTGATCGGGCTGGGCTTCCTGCTCCTGCTCCCGGCCGCATTCTTGGTCACCGGAGGCATGGTGTGGTGGCGCCGGCGCAAGGCTTAGCGCTGCTGGTCCGGTGCGCATTGCGATGAGGCTCGGCTGGGTCGTCAACTTGTTGCTATTGATCGGCGTGATCGGCCTGGGGGGTTATGCCTGGCACCAGGCTAAGCAGCCGAAGGCGCCGAGTTACAAGCTGTCCGCCCTGACGATCGGGGGCGTGAAAAAGGTCGCGGTGGCGCCGCGCAGCGCTCCCGGGTACACGCTGGAGAAGCGTGGAGAGACCTGGTTCCTGACCGCGCCGATCGAAGCGCGCGCGGACCAGACCCAGGTGCAGCGCATGCTCGACTTGCTCTCCGCTGCCAGCAAAGAGAAGCTCGCTGCCACTGACCTGAAGCGCTTCGATCTCGATCCGCCTGCGTTGAAGGTGAGCATGGACGACCAGACTTTTTCCTTCGGCGGTACCAATCCGCTCAGTCAGGATCAGTATCTCGGCACCGGCGACGGCGTGTACCTCGTGTCGGCATACTACGCATCGCTGGTTCCCCGCACATCAGACCGTATGCTCACGCACAGCTTGTTCAACGAGAGCGAGAAGGCGGTCGGCTTCAAGTTCAAGGGGTTTAGCGTAGAGCAGAAGGACGGCAAGTGGATGCTGGCCCCGCGACCGTCGTCGGACGAGGAGGGGCTAAGTCAGGATGACCTTAACCGCTGGGCCGATGACTGGCACTACGCCTCCAGCCTGGTTACCCAGCCATGGAGTGGCAAACCGACGCCGGACGTAGTGGAGGTAAAGCTCACCGACGGCAAGAGCATTACCTTCGTCGTAGTACGAAGGGCCCCTGAGCTGATCCTGGCTCGGCCGGATGAGAAGCTGCAGTTCCAGTTCTCGGGTGAGATGACACGGCGCCTGCTCAATCCGGCGCCAGGCAAGGACAAGGAAGGTGCCGGAGCTTCCTGAGGTCGAGACGACCCGGCTGGGCCTCATCCCGCATCTTCAGGGTCAGCGCATCCGAACCGCCATTGTGCGCAACCATCGCTTGCGCTGGCCGGTGCCGCGCAAGCTCCCTGCCTTAGTGGCGGGCCGTCGTATCGAACAGCTGCTCAGGCGCAGCAAGTATTTGCTGATGGATTGCGGCGGGGCCTGGCTCATCTTCCATCTCGGGATGTCGGGCAGTCTGCGCGTGGTGCCGGCAGATACACCGCCGGGCAGCCATGACCACGTCGACCTGGTGCTCGAGACCGGAATCGCGCTGCGCCTGCACGACCCGCGCCGATTCGGGGCGGTGCTGTGGGAGCCGGGCGAGCCGAGCCGGCACAAGCTGTTGCAGGGGTTGGCACCAGAACCGCTCGAGAGCGCGTTTAACGCACAGTGGTTGTTCGAGCGCACGCGCGGACGCAAGGCCCCGATCAAGAGCCTGTTGATGGACAATCACCTGGTCTGCGGCGTAGGCAACATCTATGCGAACGAGTCGCTGTTCCGCGCTGGGATCCATCCGGCACGCGCTGCCGGCCGCATCGGCGAGTCCCGCTATACAAAGTTGGTCGACGAAATACGCGCGACGCTGAGCGCGGCCATCCAGGCCGGCGGCAGCAGCCTGCGCGATTTCGTGCACGCCGATGGGAGCCCGGGCTATTTCCAGCAGCAGTATCTGGTGTACGGACGAGCGGGCGAGCGCTGCACGCGCTGTGAGAATACGATCAGGACCGTACGCATCGGGCAGCGTTCGGCGTTCTATTGCCCGGGTTGCCAGCGCTGAAAGCTGACGCGTAAAGGGTGAAGGGTAAGAGCGCGGCAGATCGACCCTTACCCTTCGCTCTTCACCGCCTCTTTAGTCATCAGCGCCTGATACTTGAGCTCGAGTTGATCGCGCGTCTCAACCTGTCCCGTGACAATGCAATCTACGGGACACACCTCGACGCACTGGGCCTGCGCAAAGTGTCCCACGCATTCGGTGCAGCGCTTCGGATCGATGACATAGATGTCCTCACCCTGAGCGATGGCCTGGTTCGGGCACTCGGGCTCGCACACGTCGCAGTTGATGCATTCGTCGGTAATGAGCAGGGCCACCGCAGCCTCTTATTTTTTCTTCTGCATGCGGCGCAGACGGGAGAGGATCAGCGGGTTGACGAAGTGGCTGACGTCGCCACCCAGGGCCGCGATCTCTCGCACCATCGTCGCGGAGATGAACATGTATTGCTCACCCGGGGTTAGGAATATCGTTTCCACATCCGGGTACAGCTTGCGGTTCATGCCCGCCATCTGGAACTCGTACTCGAAGTCCGATACCGCGCGCAAGCCGCGCAGAATGATGCGGGCACCCTGACTGCGCAGAAAATCCATCAGCAACCCCGAAAAGCCCATGATCTCGATGTTCGGATTCCCAGCCAGCGCATCCTTGGCCATCTGCACCCGCTCCTCGAGACTGAAGAATGGGCGCTTCGAGGGGCTGTCGGCAATCGCGAGCACGACGTGATCGAACAAGCTGGCAGCGCGCAGGACGAGGTCTTCATGGCCACGCGTGATGGGATCGAAAGTCCCCGGGTAGACGGCTTTTTTATTCACTGGGCGTCGGTCTCGAGTAACTGGTAGTGGACGGCCCCCGCGCGATCCCGTTTCACCGATCGCCATCCCGACGGCAACTCTGGGAAATCAGGCGCTTCGAGGTACACGCGGGCTTCCGACGTCACTCGCCCCGCGAGCCGCGAGAGGAGCGCGTTCAGCCCGTCACGCGATTGCTCCCAAAACGCGTACGGTGGGTCCATGAACACCACATGATAGATCCGTCGGTCATGCGCAAGGAATTCTAACGCATCGGAGCGCACGATCTCTACGACTCCGGCGACGGACGTCCCAGTCTGCAGTACGAGGGCGCTGGCCTGGAGCGCCTCGGCGATGCGCCGATCCCGCTCGAGCAGGACGACCTGGCGTGCGCCCCGAGAGGCCGCTTCGAATCCCAGAGCTCCGCTGCCGGCGAACAGGTCGAGACAGTCCAGTCCAGTGAGGTCCTGGCCCAGCCAGTTGAACAGCGTCTCGCGCACACGATCGGGCGTAGGCCGCAGCCCCTGCGCCGCGGGGAACCGCAGCCATCTGCGGCGCCATTCCCCACCGATGATCCGAACCCGGTTCTGATACATGCCTGCGCCGATTTAGCGCACAGCTTTCGCGCCAACCATCACCGTGACCATGAGATCGGGCTGGATGCGACGGCGGAAGGCTTCACGGATCTGGTCCACGGTCACCGCGTCGACCTTCGCGGTGAAGGTATCGAGGTAGTCCAAGGGAAGGTCATAGAAGCCGATCACGCGGACATAGTCTTGAAGCTTGCGATTGGTGTCGATGCGTAGCGCGAAACCGCCAATGATATTCTGCTTGGCCCCCTCCAGCTCGCGTTCGGTTGGGCCGGAGGCGACGAACTCCCGCAGCACGTCGCGTACGACCGCCAATGCCTCCCGAGCCTGATCGCCCCGCGTCTGCAGACCGATCTGGAACGGGCCCGGCCGCTGGTACGGCAGGAAGTAGCTGTACACGCTATAGGATAAGCCACGCTTCTGGCGCACTTCTTCGGACAGGCGTGAACTGAATCCGCCACCGCCCAGAACATAGTTGCCAACCCACAGCGGGAAGTAGTCGGGATCGTTGCGGGCGAGGCCCGGCTGACCGATCAGGATGTGCGCCTGCGCGGAAGGGTGCTCGATCTCGCGCTCGACCGCGGTGGTGAGCGGCGTCACCGGCGGCAGCCTCTGTGGCACAACGGACGCGCGAGGCAGGCCGCGCGTGAGCTCTTCGGCGATTTGCGCAGCGCGCTCGTGGGTCACATCACCAACCAGAGCTACTACCGCTCGATCGGCCGTGTAGTGAGCCCGGTAGAACGCCACCAGATCGTCCCGCGTCAGCTTCGCGACAGTCGCCGGCTCACCGGCACCGCGCAAGGCATAAGGGTGGTCGCGGAAGACCAGCTCCATGAACGCGCGCGCTGCGATGCTGTCGGGTTTGGTGTCCGATTCCTTCAAGCCGGCGATGACACGCGCCTTCTCGCGCTCTAGCACCGTGGCGGGAAATGATGGTGCTTGCACTACGCGCGCCAGCACCGCCAGAGCCTGGCGCTGCTCGGGCTCGCTCGAAAGCGTGCGCAGGGCGTAACCGGCGCGATCCAAATCGAAAGTTCCGGCGAGATTGGCTCCCACGTCAGCCACCTGCCGAGCGACGTCGTCCTCGCTCATGCTATCCGCGCCCAACCGCATCAACCGCTGCGTCAGGCCCGCGAGACCGTTCGTGTCATGGGTATCGCGGCCGGAGCCAGCCGGAAAGTCCACGCTGACGTCCAGCATGGGCAAGTCATGGCTCGCGATGAAGTACACGCGTGCGCCGGTTGAGGTCTCCCAGTGCTCGATCGGCAGAGCGGCAGCACACCCCAGCGGCATGACCAGCGTCCACAGCAAGGTCACGGCATTCAACCTGCGCGCGAGTCGCGGCGGCAATCGTGCGAGCGTCGGTGTCATGGGCCGGGCCTCAGCGGATATGCTCAGCGGGAGGAGGCGCAGGTTTACGCCCCGCCATCGGCTGTGGGTCGAGCACAGCCAGCGTGAGGTTGTCATCCACCAGATACTTGCGCGCCACTGCTTGTACTTGTACAGCGGTGACTTCCGTCAGCTTGCGCGCCAGCAGGTCCAGAGAATCGAAGGGCAGGCCGGCGTTGTCCAGCGCACCGATCTGCCTTGCCTGAGAAAACATCGAATCGAGGTCGAATATCAAGCCAGCCCGGACCTGGGCCTTGACGCGCCGCAGTTCCTCTTCGCTCACCCCTTGCTCGACGATGCCCCGGATCTGATCGCGCAGCGCCTGCTCGAGCTCCTGTACCGTCTTCCCTGGCGCGGGGGTCGCCTCCACTCGGACCAGGGCGGGACCGCGGTTGATGCCGTCGTAGCTGGCACCGGCGGCGATCGCGACACGCGCTGCTCGCACCACTTCGTGCTCCAGGCGCGCCGCGTCGCTGCCTGCCAGCACCGCGGCCAACATCTCCAACGCGTACGGCTCCCAGTCCTGGTCGACGTCGCGCAGGCTGGGTGCGTGCCAGCCCATCACCAGATAGGGTTGATCGGCGGGGATCTTGACGCCGAGGCGTTTGACACCGCGTTGCGCTGGCTCGGACTGGGGCTTGCGCGGCGGCAACGGTCGCGCCGCGATCGCGCCGAATTGTCTTTCGGCTTCCGCGAATACCTCCGCAGCAGAGACGTCGCCCACCACCACCAGCGTGGCGTTGTTGGGCGCATACCAGCGCCGGTGCCAGTCGCGTGCATCCTCGACGCGCATGCTCTCGAGGTCGGTCATCCAACCGACTACGGGCGTGCGATACGGGTGCACCTGATAGGCGGTGGCCATGAACACCTCATAGAGCAAAGCCTTCGGCTGGTCATCCGTCCGCAGGCGCCGCTCCTCCATGACCACCTTGATCTCGCGCGCGAACTGCTCCTCCGACAGCAGCAGGTTCGCCATCCGGTCGGCCTCCAGCCGCAACGCAAGCGACAGCTGGGATTTGTGCAGCTGCTCATGGTAGACCGTGCTGTCCTTGGTAGTGAAGGCGTTCTCGCGGCCACCGGCACGCGCGATGATGCGGGAGAACTCGCCCGGCGCCACCTCCTTGGTACCTTTGAACATCATGTGCTCGAGCACGTGGGCCACGCCGGTGCTCCCGTTCACCTCGTCCATGCTGCCGGCGCGGTACCACACCATAGACGTGACCACCGGTGCCCGGTGGTCCTCCTTCACCAGGATCTTCATGCCGTTGCCAAGGGCGTGCTCCTGCACCTGGGCATGCAACGAGGTGCCGTACCAGAGCGACACGATCAGCGTTACGGACACGCGTGCTATGCGGGACATAGGGCTGCTTCGGGGTGAGAACTCAAATCGGGTTGCGGGCTGTTAGAATCACCGGTGCATGCGCGCTCGAGAGCGGCGTGCACCAGGTTTCCTCAGATGCTTCTTCCCGTGCGTGGCGCCTCCTTCGCACCACGCACGGCCGCGTACAGACTTGTGACACATCCGCAGTATGTTGAGTTTCCGTAAGGGTAACAAAACAGGCGGCATTCAACCTGACCCCGCTCCCGGAGCCGCTGGTTGGCTTGCGCGCCTGAGGAACGGCTTGACCGCGACGCGCGATAAGCTCGGTACCCAGCTCTCTTCCCTTCTGGGCCGGCACACTGCGATCGACGAAGCCCTCTACGAGGAGCTGGAGGCGCTGCTGCTGTCCTGCGACATCGGGGTTGCTTCAACCCACCATCTCTTGGAGGAGGCTCGACTACACGCGGCCCGGGAGCGCATCTCGAGCCCGGGGGATCTCAAGCGCGTGCTGAAGGACTGCCTGGTGCAGCTGCTGCAGCCGGTGGCACAGCCGTTGTCGATTGAGCATCACCGACCATTTGTGCTGCTGGTCGCGGGTGTCAATGGCTCGGGTAAGACTACCTCCATCGGCAAGTTGGCGAAGTATTTTCAGTCGCAGGGCAAGACAGTGATGCTGGCCGCCGGCGACACGTTCCGCGCGGCAGCGGTAGAGCAGCTGAAGACCTGGGGGGAGCGCAACAACGTGCCGGTGATCGCCCAGGAGAAAGGCGACGCCGCGGCGGTCGTGTTCGACGCGTTGCAGTCGGCGCGCTCGCGCGGCGTCGACCTTCTGATCGCGGATACTGCAGGTCGGCTGCCTACACAGCTGCACTTGATGGAAGAACTGAAGAAGGTTAAGCGGGTCATCGCCCGCGTCATGCCCGAGGCGCCGCACGAAGTTCTGCTGGTGCTGGACGCCAATACGGGACAGAACGCCTTGAGTCAGGTCAAGGCGTTCGACGACGCGCTGGGACTCACCGGACTCGCCATCACCAAGCTGGACGGATCCGCGAAGGGCGGGGCCATCGCTGCCATCGTTCGCCACAAGCCGATACCGGTGCGTTTTATCGGCGTGGGGGAAGGAATCGACGATCTGCGGCCGTTCGACGCAGTCGAGTTCGTCGACGCGCTGTTTGGCTGAAATGGCGCGGCGTCCAACTCAGCGCGAATCCGCACCCCCCTCTGCGTCGCCTTTGATATCGCTCAGCCACGTTTTCAAGCGCTACCTGGGTGGCTTCGAGGCGCTGCGCGACGTCTCCCTCGCGATCGAGAGTGGCGAGCTGGTGCTGATCATGGGCCACTCCGGTGCCGGCAAGTCGACCTTGCTCAAATTGATGGCTGCTATCGAGCGGCCTAGCGCGGGCACGGTGCTGATCAGCGGTCAGAACGTAGCCAAGCTCAGGCCCGCGGCGCTGCCTTTCCTGCGACGCCGATTCGGCATCGTGTTTCAGGACCACAAGCTGCTCTACGATCGCAGCGTGTTCCAGAACGTGCTGCTCCCGTTGCAGATTGCGGGGTTCGAGAGACGAGACGCTGCGCGGCGCGCGCGCGCTGCACTGGACAAAGTGGAACTGCTGGCGAAGGAGAAGGCCATGCCGATCACGCTGTCGGGGGGAGAGCAACAACGCGTGTGCATTGCGCGCGCGGTGGTGCACCGACCTGCCGTGCTGTTGGTAGACGAACCTACCGGCAACCTGGACGAGGCCTACGCGCGCAACATCGTCGAGCTGTTTGGAGCGTTCCATCAGGTGGGCGTCACGGTCGTGATTGCCACCCACGACCGGTCCGTTGCTGAGCAGCTTCCAGCCCGCATCATCCAACTCGGGCAGGGGCGTATCGCCGCGTGAGGAGCTGGCTGCGCGATCACGGGCGAGCCCTGCGCGACGCCATCACCCGGCTGACGGCGAGCCCGATGGCGTCGCTTCTGAGCGTCCTGGTGATCGCCATAGCGCTGAGCCTGCCAGTCGGGCTTTATCTAGGCCTCTCCCAGCTGCAGTCGTTCAGCCGCCAACTGTCCAGCGCTCCGCAGATCAGCATCTTCCTGGCACTGGACGGGGATGGCAGCGACGCCGCCGCCATCGAACAGAAGCTGCGAGCCGACCCAGAAGTAGGGAGCTACCGCTTTATCGCAAGAGCCCAGGCGCTCTCCGACCTGAAACGCAGCGCCGGAATGTCGGACGTGCTGGACAATCTCAAGCAGAACCCGTTGCCGGATGCCTTCGTCGTCACGACTCGCGGCAACCGCCCGGAGACGCTGGAGCGCCTGCGCGACGAAGCCAAGGCATGGCCCAAGGTCGGGCATGTCCAGCTGGACTCAGAATGGGCACGCAGGCTGGATGCAGCGCTCAGGTTCGGGCGCACCGCGGTTGCGGTCCTCGGATTTCTTTTGGCTGCTGCTCTAGTCGCAATCACTTTCAACACCATACGGTTGCAGATCCTCACCCGACGCGACGAGATCGAGGTGTCCAAGCTCATCGGCGCGACCAATCCCTTCATACGGCGGCCGTTTCTGTGGTTCGGTGCCCTTCAGGGCCTCGCCGGCGGCGTATTGGCCTGGATCATTGTGGCGCTAGCCGTGCACCTGTTGAATCGAGACCTGATCGCACTGGCCGCGCTGTACTCAGTTAGCTTCCGGTTGGCGGGGCTCAGCCTGCCAGACGCCGGAAGCTTGCTGGGGTGGTCTGCCCTGCTTGGGTGGCTGGGTGCGTGGCTCTCCGTCACGCGCCACCTATGGCAGATCGGAAAGCAATAGCCGAGCGAAATAGTCGGGAACTTTTGCGCTGATCTAGCACTCTGAGGATACGAGTGCTAGAATACGCAACGTCAGGAGGAACACTTAATGATCAATACGTTACCTGTAGTCGCTGCCCTCCCTTCGACAGCCGGGAGCCTGGAAACCTATATCCAGGCTGTGAACCGCTTTCCGTTGCTATCGGAGGAAGAGGAGATGCGGCTGGCTCGCCAACTCCGAGACCAGAATGACCTGGAGGCTGCAGGGCAGTTAGTGCTTTCGCATCTTCGCCTGGTTGTCTCCATCGCCCGCGGGTATCTGGGATATGGCTTGCCGCACGCGGATCTGATTCAGGAAGGCAACGTCGGGTTGATGAAGGCGGTGAAGCGCTTCGATCCAGATCGAGGGGTGCGGCTTGTTTCCTTCGCCGTGCACTGGATTCGCGCCGAGATCCACGAGCACATCCTGCGCAACTGGCGGATCGTGAAGATCGCCACCACCAAAGCACAGCGGAAGCTGTTCTTCAATCTGCGCAGCATGAAGAAAGGTCACGGCGCGCTTAGCCGCGAGGAGACCGAGGCCATGGCCAGCACCCTCAAGGTCAGACCAGTAGATGTGTCCGAGATGGAGATGCGCCTTGGGGGGCAGGACATCTCGCTGGAGCCAGCAGGCGAGGACGAGGAAGACAGCTTCGGTCCGATCTCCTACCTCTCCAACCCGGAACAGGAACCGGGTCGCATACTCGAGCACGAGGAGAGCGCACGCTTGCGCACAGAGGGGCTCGCGCATGCGCTGGCAAACCTGGATCCGCGCAGCCGCCGGATTATCGAGGCCCGCTGGCTGAGGGAGACGGATACCGCCACGCTGCACCAGCTAGCGAACGAATTCGGAGTCTCGGCTGAGCGCATACGGCAGATCGAGGGCCAGGCCATGAAGAAGATGCGGAGCATGATTCACGCGCCGGGTGCCTGAGCCGGTCGGTCGGATTGAATGCAAACGCCGCCTGCGGGCGGCGTCTTTAGTTTGTGCTCTTCGAGGCAGTCGGGGCCTAGGAGGATTTCAGCAGCTGCGCGATGTCGTGGGCGAACAGGTCTGCGCTCTGCCCGTAACTCATGTACAAGCGCAGCCTGCCGCTGGTGTCGTAGACGTACGTCCCGGACGAGTGGTCGACGGTATAGTTGTCGGCGTTCGCACCAGCGTTCTTCTGGATGATCACCTTGAACGCCTTCGCCGCCTCCGCGGTCTGTTCCGGCGTCCCACGTAGCCCGATGAAAGTGGGATCGAAAGCCGTGACATATTGCTTGAGGACCTCGGGTGTGTCGCGCTCCGGATCCGCGGTGATGAACAGCACCTGCACTTTGCCCGCGTCGGCTCCCAGCTTCCTGCGGGCAGAGGCCAGCTCACTTAACGTTGTCGGGCACACGTCCGGGCAATGGGTGTATCCGAAGAACACTGCTACCACCTTCCCGCGGAAATCCGCCAGTTGGCGTTGCGCCCCGTTGAAATCGGCAAGTTGGAAATCCTTGCCGAAGTCCGCTCCGGTGATGTCGGTGGAACGGAAGCTCGGCGCCTGGGCGCCTTGGTTGCAGGCGCTCAGCGCGAAGAGAAGCGCAAGAAGCCAACGCAGCCGCCACACGTTGCTGGCGAGGACGCAGATGATCAGACGAGGATGCGCCAGTAGTGGTCCGCCAGCAGCGCCGCAAACAGCAGGGACAGATAAACGATGGAGTAGCGGAACGTCTGCTGCGCCAGGCGGTCGCTGTAAGCCACGTAGATCCGCACGGCATACCAGACAAACAATCCACCCAGGGCAAGCGCGGCGGCAAGGTAGACCAGTCCGCTCATGCGCGTGGCGAACGGCAGCAAGCTGACAGCAAGCAGGATGAGCGTGTAGAGCAGTACGTGCAACCGCGTGTAGCGGTCCCCATGGGTGACTGGCAACATCGGGATACCAGCCTTCGCGTACTCGCGCTTACGGTACAAGGCCAACGCCCAGAAATGCGGCGGCGTCCAGGCAAAGATAATCAGGAACAGGAGCAGTGCATCCGAGGACAGATCCCCGGTGACAGCCGTCCAGCCCAACACCGGGGGCATCGCCCCCGAAGCCCCACCGATGACGATGTTTTGAGGGGTGAGCGGCTTGAGGATGACGGTATAGACGATCGCGTAGCCGACGAAGGTGGCCAACGTCAACCACATCGTCAGCGGGTTGACGAGCAGGTAAAGCACGCCCAACCCGGTGCCACCAATCAC
The DNA here is from genome assembly GCA_041488355.1 of Gammaproteobacteria bacterium. Lineage (GTDB taxonomy): Bacteria > Pseudomonadota > Gammaproteobacteria > Burkholderiales > SHXO01 > SHXO01. The sequence goes on along the minus strand of JBGPPC010000024.1, from coordinate 4,671 downwards.
GCCAGCGAAGATCAGCGTCTGCGAGGAGGTGAGTTCTCCCATCGGCAGCGGGCGCGCGCGCGTGCGCGCCATCACCGCATCGAGCTTCTGCTCCACCAGACAGTTTATGGCGGCAGCTGCGCCCGCCGTCAGCGCGATGCCGAGTGTGCCGAACGCCAGAGCCGCGAGCGGCGGCATCGCTGGGGTCGCGAGGAACATACCGATGATCGCCGTGAAGACGATGAGCGAAACGACGCGCGGCTTCGTGAGCCGGAGCAACCGACCCAGCCCCACGCGCACAACGGCCGCCTCCGAGTCTACTGAACGGGCGGGTTTGGTTTCAGCGGTGGCGGACATCTACGCGCGGCAGCGATAACGGCGAGTGGAGGGGAATCTTAGCATCTCAGCCGACCCCCGACACCTTCAGCAGCCGCGTCACGTCTTGCTTCATCCTGCTGGGGTCGGCGTCGCGCGGGTAGCGCATCATGAGATTGCCGAGCGGGTCTACGATGTAGATGTGATCTCGTACCGAGACATCCGCGGGCAGCCTGGACAGCAGCGGGCTGCCACGGGCGGCGACGATGCGGGTGCCCTGGTACTCGGCAACCAGATCGCCGGAAGGATGCGCCTCATCGTCGACCAGCCAGGTGCGCTCGATCCGCTCCATGTCCTTGCCTTGAGTCAGTCGCACCTGGCGCATTTGGTACAGCTTCCGGCGGCAGAATGCGTCGCATGTCCCGGAATCGACCATCATCAGCACCCATTTGCTTTTCAAAGCATCGAGCGTGAAATCACTTCCGTCCGCCTGCCTGATGCTCACATCGGCGATCCACGCGGGTGGTAGCAGTTGCCCGTAGTTGGTGAAAGCGCTAGGGCGCCAGAAATGAAACAGGGTGTAAGCCGCTACCAGCGGCGCAGCCGCCACCGCAGCGATCAACAGCAGGCTAAGCCGCCCGCGGCCGGCCCGACGCTCGTCTGACATTCAGAACGACGTAAATGAGGATGATAGCGATACACATCGAGAACCACTGCAAGGCGTAGGCACGGTGCCGATCGATCCCTGCATCCGGTCGATTCCAGTCCCGCACCAGACCGTCGCCGAGGTCATTCTGCTGCTGGATCACGACCGGCTGGAGGTCCAGGGCGTAGGCACTGTGGTAGCGATCCACCGTAACATTCTCCCAGACTGGACCGGCCTGAACCTGCGTAGACAGCTCGAACACGCGCGGGTTGCCGGGCAGCGCAACGCCTTCAACCGTCACCGCTCCGGCGGGCGTCGCGATTTTCGGTAGCTGGCTTCGGCTCGGTTCCGCCTGAACCCACCCGCGCTTGACCAGCACATAGCGGGTGCTCGCGCCGATGCGCAGCGGCGTAATGACCTCGTAGCCAGGCACACCTCTGCGCACGCGGTTATCGACGTACACCGTGGCATCCGCCTTGAATTCACCGCTTGCCTCGACACGAAAGTAGTCGACCGCCGCCGCGTCCATCGGCGCTTCGCCAATATGCCGCGGCGCCTGATCGCCGGCGTGGTCCATACGCTGCTGGAGTTGGGCTTTCTGGGCCGCACGATTGAGTTGCCAGTTCCCCAGCAGCGCGGTAACGAGCACGCCAGCGATGGCAGCTAGCGTTGGCACCAGCCGCGGCTTGAACTCTAGTCGCGGCATGTCTGCCAGCGGAGGCGGCGGGCGGGCTCTTGACCGGCTACGGAATGATAGAAACTGCCAATATGGAGGAGTAGACTCCAACCAAGTAGAAGGGCGTTCGAGATGAGAATTTTTGTGATCGCAATGCTGGTACTGATCGTGGGCAGCCTGGGCTCCGCGCTTTGGTTCCTGATCCGCGACAAAGGCACATCGGAGCGCACCGTGAAGGCGCTCACCGTCCGCATCTCGTTGTCTATCGGGTTATTCCTCCTGCTCATGGCCGGCTACTACTTCGGCGTCATCCCGAAAACCGGCTTGCACTGAGCTCCGCACTCACTCCTGGCTGTCCAAGCAAGCGCGTAACACCTTAAGCGGCGCCCCGCGTCCTGCATTCCGCCCGCGCTGGCCCCTTCGGTAGGTCGACCAGGTTCAGAGCCAGTACACCAACACGAACAGCAGCAGCCAGACCACATCCACGAAGTGCCAGTACCAGGACACTGCCTCGAAAGCGAAATGGTGGTCAGGCGTGAAATGGCCGCGCGCGCTGCGCAATAAGATCACGATCAGCATGATCGTGCCCAAGGTGACGTGGAAGCCGTGGAATCCGGTCAACATGAAGAAGGTTGCACCGTAGGCGCCCGTGGTCAGCGTGAGGTTCATTTCGGTGTAGGCGTGGTGATACTCGAACGCTTGCAAGCAGAGGAACGTAGCTCCGAGCGCGATAGTCAGGAACAGGCCCAGAATCAGCTGGCGCCGGTTGTTCTTCTTCAATCCCCAATGTGCCCATGTCACCGTAGCGCCGGATGAGAGCAGGATAAGCGTGTTGAGCGCTGGAATTCCCCAAGCGGCCATGGGCGAGAAGTGCTCCTGCAGGCCCGGACCCGCAACCGGCCAGTCAGGCTTGAACCCGGGCCACAACAGCTCATGCGTCTCACCGCTGCCCAGCCACGGAACGGAGAGAACGCGCATGTAGAACAGCGCGCCGAAGAAGGCCGCGAAGAACATGACTTCGGAAAAGATGAACCAGCCCATGCCCCAGCGGAAGGAAGCATCCACCTGCTGGTTGAACTTGCCACCCTCGCTTTCGCGGATCACCGTGCCGAACCAGCCAAACAACATGTAAATGAGGAACGCCCCGCCGGCTGCGACGACGTAAGGTCCGGCGGTCCCGTGGTTCAGCCACATCGCCCCGCCAAGAGCCATCAGCAGCAGCGCGATGGAACCAAGAATGGGCCAGTGCGAAGGTTGCGGCAAGTAATAGCGTGCGGCCTGACTCATTTGTGGTTCTCCTTTGACCTCAAGTGTCGTTCCATTCCGAACCAACTCAACGCGTAACCCAGCGCACGATCAAGATCAGGCACGTCACGAACACTCCAGCACCGATGATCCCCATGACGATAACCTGCACCGGCGTAATGTTTGCGGCGTCGGCGTCGCGATCCTTGGACTTACGTACACCCAGAAACGACCAGAACACCGCTGTCGCGACCTGTAGCGCGCCAGCCTTTCTGCGCGCGGTCCGAGGATCTCCCGCCTGCGCCATGGATCAACCCGACCTGGGTCCCGCCCCATCGATCTTGAAAAAGGTGTAGGACAAGGTAACAGTGTTAACGTCCGCGGGCAGCCCCGGTTCGATCAGAAACACGACGGGCATTTGCCGTGTCTCGTGCGGCTTGAGCATCTGCTGGGTAAAGCAGAAACAGTCCAGCTTCTTGACATACCGGGCAGCCAGCTGCGGTCCATAGCTCGGGATGGCCTGACCGAGAACTGGCTGGTCGGACGCGTTCTTCACCTCGTACAACACGTGAACTAGCTGGCCGGGATGCACCTGCACCGTCTTGGTCAGCGGTTGAAACGTCCATGGCAGATCATTGCGCAGATTGGCGTCGAACCGCAGCGTCACCAGCCGGGTCTCGTCCACTTGCGTGTTGCCGGGGACCACGTCGGCCGCCTGAATCCGGTTCAAGCCCACCGCCTCGCACAGCTTGGTGTAGAACGGCGCCAAGGCGAAGCCGAAACCGAACATGCCGACCGCGACCACGATCAGCTTCAGCATCAGAGTGCGGTTAGCCGCAGCCCGATTCATGACGACGGCCATAGCCAGTGCCGGACGACAATGCCCGCGAAGAATGCGATCACCACCGATGCCAGGACCAGGGCTGTCTTCAGATTCTTCGACATGCGCACCGCGGCTGCACGCGGGGACGATATGCGTGTGACGCCCGCTTGTGTCATTTGACGACCGGCGGCGTTTCAAAGGTGTGGTAGGGAGGCGGCGACGGCAGCGTCCACTCCAATCCTTCGGCCCCTTCCCACACCTTGTCGGTTGCTTTCTCGCCACCACGGATGCACTTCAGCACGATGTACAGCAATAGCAGCTGCGACAACCCGAAGCCAAACGCGCCGATGCTCGCGATCCGGTTGAAATCGGCGAATTGCAGCGCGTAGTCCGGAACTCGCCGTGGCATGCCGGCCAGACCCAAAAAGTGCATGACGAAGAAAGTCACGTTGAAGAAGATCATGGAGAGCCAGAAGTGCCATTTCCCCAGCGTCTCGTCGTACATGTGCCCGGTCCATTTAGGCAGCCAGTAGTAGGTACCCGCGAACAACGCGAACAGGGAGCCCGCCACCAGCACGTAGTGGAAATGGGCCACGACGTAGTAGGTGTCCTGCAGTTGGATGTCGACCGGGGTGATCGCCAGGATCAGGCCGGTAAACCCGCCCATCGTGAAAACGAAGATAAAACCACAGGCGAATAGCATCGGAGTCTCGAAGGTCATCGAGCCCTTCCACATAGTGGCGATCCAGTTGAACACTTTAACGCCGGTCGGCACGGCGATCAGCATCGTGGCGTACATGAAGAACAGCTGGCCCGTCACCGGCATGCCGGTGGTGAACATGTGGTGGGCCCACACGATGAAGGACAGGATCGCGATCGACGCCGTGGCGTACACCATCGACGTGTAGCCGAACAGCCGCTTGCGCGCGAACGTCGGGATGATGGCGCTCACGATACCGAACGCCGGCAAGATCATGATGTAGACCT
>JBGPPC010000023.1:0-23651 GCA_041488355.1 Gammaproteobacteria bacterium | reverse complement strand
TGAGCGGCAGATCGTGCTGCACGCAGTACGCGTAGATCGGTTCCATGCGCGGGTCGTTCAGGTGCACGCCGTTGTAGATAGGCCCGTACTTGACGCCCTTGAGACCGAGATCCTCGACCGCGTGACGAAGCAGCTCCATGCAGTCGGGTCGGCGCGGGTCCACACAGGCGAAACCGACGAACTTGTCCGGATACTTCCGCACGGCCGCCGCGGTGACCTCGTCGTCGCCGTCGATACCGGCGGAATCGCCGTAACGCAGCGAAAAGATGATGGCCTTGTCCACGGCTGCCATCGCGCGGTACAGCGTATCGGCGTCAGCTTTGAGTCCCACCGAGCCGGGACGAGCAGACGCAGTTTGCTCCGCGAATGCCGGGAGCAGGTGTTTTTCCTCCCAGATGTTGACGTGGCAGTCGACGATGCGCCGTTGAGACATAGCGCACGGTCAGTACCGGTTTGGATCCGCGAGGTTCTCGAATCGCGTGTATTCGCCGAGGAACGCGAGCTTCACCGTCCCGATCGGACCGTTGCGCTGCTTGCCGATGATGATTTCTGCCACGCCCTTGTCCGCGGTTTCCGGGTTGTACACCTCGTCGCGGTAGATGAACAAGATGAGGTCGCTATCTTGTTCGAGAGCTCCCGATTCGCGCAGGTCCGACATCACAGGCCGCTTGTTCGGTCGTTGCTCGAGGCTGCGGTTGAGCTGCGACAGCGCCACGACCGGACAGTCCAGCTCCTTGGCCAGAGACTTCATGGAGCGCGATATTTCCGACAACTCCGTCGCCCTGTTCTCACCGCTTGTCGACGCGGACATCAGCTGCAGATAGTCGACCACGATCAGCCCGAGCTTCTTGTACTGTCGATGCAGGCGTCGCGCACGCGCGCGCAGCTCCAGAGGATTGAGGGCAGCCGTCTCGTCGATGTGTATCGGTGCCTCGTTGAGCTTGCCCACGGCATGCGTCAAGCGCTGCCAGTCGTCGTCGTGCAACCGACCGGTGCGTAGCTTGTGCTGATCGAGCTTACCAACCGAGCCAATCATGCGCATAACGAGCTGGGTGGCCGCCATTTCCATGCTGAAGACACCGACCGGCAGCCCCGAGGCCAGCGCGGCGTGCTCGGCGATGTTGAGGGCCAGCGAAGTGTTATGGGTGACGATGTAATCGTCCGTGATATACAAGCGGCTAGGGTGTGTGACCGCGATGCATTGTGTCTCGGCCACTCGTACTGGTTCTATCGAAGCAAAGACCGGCCGCCAGCTCCTCTCAGGTTTCGACAGCGCCCGTTCTCGCTTGTGAGTCAGAAGGAGCAGGGATTTCGGATCGTCGTGATGAATGTTGCACACGAAGGCTCGCCGCCCTTCTCGCTTCTCTCCCAGATAGGTGTAGCTCGTAGGTTTCCCGCGCACCGTGCACCAGCCGCCGAGGGACCGCACCAGTTCGACGACATCGCGAGCCAGGGTTTCGCTGCTGGAGCAGAACCGCACGCTACCCCATCGTTCTACCCAGCCGTCGGTATCGAGTAAACCCCGCAGAAGATCCAGCCGCACCTCGCGAGACGCGGTCAAATACGGCGCCGGAATGAACTTCTGTTCACTCTTGAGACCCCAGACCCCCAGGCTCTTCAATGCCTCCTTAACTCCATTGGGATGTACTCCGTAAAGACCTTTGCGGTGCGAACCGCGAGCCTGAACCACCCGCCAGTCATAACCACCGGCCGCGCGCAGAATGAACTCATCACCCGCACGCTCCTGCAGTCGCAATAACATCTCCTCATCGGCCGTTGAAAAGACTAGCTGGCCGGACAATTTTCCGTCACCGAGGAGCGCACCCAGCAGCCAGGGATCCAACGGCAGATCCTCTCGATGTCCAAAATCTCCGCTGACGGTATCGACCCAAAGCCGATGCTGATAGCGCTGGGCCTTCAACATCGTGATCACGCGCTCGGTAGAAAGCACCCGTCCGTCGGGCCACTCACGGTAGTACACCTTCCATAGATGCTCACCGCAGCACTCCGTGGAGCGGCCATCGGAGAAGGTCACGCGATATACCTGTCTGCGCCCTTGGGGAAAGATGCCACTGACGCGAGACTGGCGACCGTCGATCGAAGCTAGCTCGTCTCCGAACCGCAGCTCGCCCATCTGCTTCCAGCCGTTGACGGTCTTGATCTTCGCATCCAGGGGCTGCGCCTTGCCCATACTCGGGCGACCCGCCACGATCACCAGATCGCCCGGCTGTAATCCCGACGTCATACGGTCGAGGTCTACGAAGCCGGTCGCCACGCCGGTGACATCGCTGTCCCCTTGGCGGTTGTATAACAGATCGATGCGCTCTACCACCCGAGTGAGCAAAGGTGGCATCTCCTGGAAGCCTTGTTTGCCGCGCGCGCCCTGTTCCGCGATTTCGAACACCTTGGATTCCGCTTCGTCCAAAATCTGCGTGGCGTCGCGCCCCATGGTGTTGTACGCGGTGTCCGCGATCTGGGTGCCGACCTCGGCCAGACGCCGCAGGATGGCCCGCTCCCGCACGATCTCCGCATAGCGGCGAATATTGGCGGCGGAGGGTGTATTCCCGGCCAGCGCGTTGATGTAGGGAAGCCCGCCCACCGTGGGCAAGTCCTTGGTCGCCTCGAGGCTCTCCGCCACCGTCACGACGTCGGCCGGCCTGCTGTGCTCGATCAGGATGGAGATGTGGCGATAGATCAGCCGATGGTCGGCACGGTAGAAGTCGCTCTCGGTCATCAGGTCGGCGACGCGATCCCATGCCGTGTTGTCGAGCATCAACCCGCCCAGGACGGACTGCTCGGCCTCGAGCGAATGCGGCGGCAGCTTCAGGATGTCGACCTGCGCGTCCTGGATGATCTGGGAGACGGATTGGGCCACGACAGGAGTCAGGGATCAGGAGTCAGGAATGGAGAATCGGGAATTGGACGGCGCGCTCCCATGGCGTCCGGTGAATTGTACGCGCGCGATGCGAGCATCGCACAAACAAAAGGGCCGGCGTGCGCCGGCCCTGTTCTATTCGTTGTTGCGCAGCGACTTACTGCTCGCCGAGCACTGATACTTTGATATGCGCCTTCGCGTCGGTGTGCAGGTCCAACGTGATCTCGTATTCGCCCACCTGTTTGAGCGGGCCGTGCGGGAGCCGCACTGCACCCTTCAGGACCTCGAAGCCCTGCGCCTTCAGTGCTTCGGAAATGTCGTAGTTGGTAACCGAACCGAACAACCGGCCGTCGACGCCGGCTTTCTGCGTGACCTGGATCAGCAGCCCCTCCAGTTTTGCCGCGTGCGCCTGCGCAGCGGTCAGAATCTCGCCCTGCGTTTTCTCCAGCTCCGAGCGCCGCTGCTGGAACTCGGCGACGTTGGCTTCCGTGGCGCGCTTGGCTTTGCCCTGAGGGATGAGGTAGTTGCGCGCGTATCCGGGCTTCACCTTGACGATGTCGCCGAGCTGTCCCAGGTTGGGCAGCTTCTCCATCAGAATCACTTGCATGGCCCCTCCTCAGTGCAGATCGGTGTAGGGCATCAGCGCCAGGAAACGTGCACGCTTGATGGCGACCGAAAGCTGGCGCTGATAGTGCGACTTGGTGCCCGTGATGCGCGCCGGGATGATCCTGCCGTTCTCGTTAACGAAGTCTTTCAGCAGCTCGACGTCCTTGAAGTCGATGTGCTTGATGCCTTCCGCCGTGAAGCGGCAGAACTTGCGGCGCTTGAATAACGGGCGGAAGCTGCGATCGTTTTCCTTGCGCTTGTCCTTGGATTTACTTCCGAATCTGCTACCACCGAATGCCATGATCTTTTCCTTTACTCAAACTCGAATTGGTTCACGTGCAGCACGATCCGCGCGCTAAGCCGGCTGCGGCTGGCCAGGAAGCCCTGCAGGTGCACCCTGCGTCCCGCCTGGACGGCGTCCATCCGCTGTGCTACCTCTCCCACTGCTATCGCATCGACCTCGAAACCCACTTGCCTGGACACGCCACCCTCAACTTGCGTCGACTCGTGCTTGACGATGAAGGCGAGGATCGGGACACCGGCTGGTGTGTGCCTCAGCGCTTCGCGCCCAACGACCTGACCGCTCAGTTGGACCTCGTTGTCATGCACCAGGCTGCGCGCCGCCCTGAACAACAGGCTGAGGAGACTCCGAGGCCTGGCGGGGCTGGTCCCCAAACGCCGGTCGCGGCTTCTCCTGCCGCATCATGGGTGAGGGCTCCGTCACCGCAGAGCTCATGTTGACCGTCAGGTGTCGCAGGACAGCATCGTTGAAGCGGAACGCATGCTCCAGCTCGTCGAGGGTCTCCTGGTCGCATTCCACGTTCATGAGAACGTAGTGGGCTTTGTGCATCTTCTGAATGGGGTAGGCCATCTGGCGCCGTCCCCAGTCTTCCAGCCGGTGCATCCGACCGTTGCGGGTGGCGACCATCCCCTTGTAGCGCTCGATCATCGCGGGCACCTGCTCGCTCTGATCGGGATGGACGATAAAGACGATCTCGTAATGTCGCATCGCATCTCCTTGTGGGTAGGCTCCCCGCGTGCGAAACGGTGGAGCAAGGTTTTGAGCCGAATGCCGGAGCCATCGTTCGAAGCCCCGGGAAAGGCGCGGATTATAAGGACTTTCCCGGTTCTGGGCAACCGGTGCGCATCCGCCGCGGCGCGCGCCTCGTATACATCGGCGAATGCGCGAGGAGGAAGCGTATGCGCCTGCTTCAGACATTGCCCGTCGCCGCCCTGGCCCTGCTCGCGATCCTATGCGGGCATGAGTCCGACGCTGTCCGCATGCCGGAAAGATCCGGCGGCCCGGCGGTAGCTGCAGGGAAATCAACCAGCACCATCACCTGGCAGCCGTGGTCGGAGGACGCGTTTGCGCTGGCGAAGCGCGAGAAGCGCTTCATTCTGCTCGACCTTGAAGCGGTCTGGTGCCATTGGTGCCACGTGATGGACGAGACGACCTACCGCGACCCCAAAGTGGCCGCGGTGATCGATCGATACTACATCGCGCTGAAGGTGGACCAGGACGCTCGTCCTGATCTGTCCCGCCGATACGATGAATATGGCTGGCCGGCGACCGTAGTGTTCGCTGCCGATGGTACCGAGATCGTGAAGCGTCGCGGATATATCCCGCCGGACCGCATGGTCCGGCTGCTGGAAGCGATCGTCACCGATCCAAGCCCGATCAAGTATCTCGACCAGGCCAGCATCCAGTCTTACTCGGAAACGTCCCTGCTCGCGGAGCCGGTACGCAAGGAGCTGCGGCAGCGTTTCGTGCGCAGCCACGACTTCAAACTCGGCGGCATGGAGCAGGAGCAGAAGTTCATGGACCGCGACAGCGTCGAGTACGCGTTGATGGCGGGGCAAAAGGCGGACACGCAGGCGCAGCGAGTCGCGCGACAGGACTTGGACGGCGCGTTGAATCTGATCGATCCGGTGTGGGGCGGCGCGTACCAATACTCGACCGATGCCGATTGGAAACATCCACATTTCGAGAAGTTGCTCTCGATACAGGCCGACTACCTCCGCACTTACGCGCTGGCGTACATGCTGCTCGGCGAGCCCGCGTATCTGAAGGCCGCGGTCGACATCCACCGCTACGTCGTCGGCTTCTTGTCCAGCCCCGAAGGCGCCTTCTATGTGAGCCAGGACGCCGACCTGGTGAGAGGCGAGCATAGCGGGCATTATTTCGCGCTCGACGACGCCGGTCGACACAAGCTCGGCATTCCCGCCATCGATCGGCACCTCTACGCGCGCGAGCAAGGCTGGATGGTGCAGGCCCTGGTCCAGTTCTACAGCGCGACCGGGGACTCGCTGTACTTGCGACAAGCGGTCGCCGCAGCGGATTGGACTGTGCGCAATCGGTCTCTGAGCGGTGGCGGCTTCCGCCACGACGAGAACGATGCGGGCGGACCTTATTTGGAGGATTCGCTGGCCATGGCGCGCCGCCTGCTCGCGTTGTACTCGGTGACGGGCGATCGCGTCTGGCTCACCCGTGCGGAGCAGACAGCGCGGTTTGTTCGCAGCACATTCGCCTCCAAAGCCACGGGCGGTTATACCACTGTGGCCGAGCGCGGCCAGGTCCTCAAACCCATGCCACAGATCGACGAGAACCTGGCTGCTGCCCGCTTCTTCAATTTGCTCGCTCGCTATACAGGCGATGCCGACTATCGCAAGGACGCGGAGCGGGCTATGCGCTACCTGGTCACGCGCGACGTGGCGCTGCTGCGTCGGACCGAACCCGGGATCCTGATCACGGATATGGAGCTGGCGAGCGATCCCGTGCATCTCACAATCGTCGGACGCAAGGACGACCCTTTCGCGCAAGCATTGTTCGACTCCGCGCTACGCTATCCCTCGGGCTATCGCCGAATCGAGTGGTGGGACCAGCGGGAAGGGCCGCTGCCGAACACGGACGTCAAGTATCCCGAGCTCCCCAAAGCCGCGGCCTTCGTCTGCACGACCGGCGCTTGTTCGTTGCCACAGTTCGACGGGAAGCAGCTCTTGGCGCTGGCGCGCAAGCTGGAGAGCGTCGGCGAAGAAAAGAGGTGAAGGGTGAAGGCGCGAGTCCCTTTACCCCTCCTGCGAGCATCGCTTCGCTGGTTTCGGTAATCTGCACATAGTGCATAATTCGCTGACACTGAAAGCGCTCACCGCTGCGCCGTGGCCAAACACAAAACGATCAAGGGAGAAGGGAAGAAGAATCGCAGAACTGCCGCTGCGCGAGCGCATGCGGCCAATGCGATAGTGGCTGCGACTTCGCCTCCGATGCCCGCAGGTCGCGACACGCCCTTCCCCGGCGCTCGTGCGGCGCTCGTACTCTTGGTGCTGATCAACCTGTTCAATTACATCGACCGCCAGGTGTTGGCCGCCGTGGTCGGTCCAATCAAGGCCACCTTCTTCGGAGCCAGTGGCGCGGGCGCGGGCGAGACGCTGACCGCGGTCATGAACTGGTTTCAACACCGGCTGGGCTTCAAGCCTGAGGACGCGCTCATCGGTTTGCTCGGAACCGCATTCATGGTGGTCTACATGATCGGTGCGCCAGTGTTCGGACGACTGGCGGAGCGAACTTCGCGCTGGGTTCTCGTGGGCATCGGCGTAGTGCTGTGGAGCCTGGCAAGCGGTGCATCTGGAATGGCTACGACGTTCGTCGCGCTGCTGCTCACGCGCTGCCTGGTTGGGATCGGCGAAGCGGCCTACGGCCCGGTCGCACCCGCCATCATCTCCGATCTATACCCGGTGAAGATCCGCGGTCGCGTGCTGGCGCGCTTCTATGTGGCCATCCCGGTGGGCAGTGCGCTGGGGTACGTGCTGGGCGGATGGGTCGCCAACTCGGGCATAGGCGACTGGGGGGCGGCGGTGCTCGGCGCCAAGGCTGAGAGCTGGCGCTGGGCGTTCTACCTCGTTGTGCCGCCGGGAATCCTCCTGGGTCTGTGGAGTTTTTTCATGCGCGACCCGGCGCGCGGGCAGGCGGACCTTGCTCACACAACACGCCCCGCAGGTGTGCGGTGGAGAGACTATCTGATTTTTCTGCGTACGCCGTCTTACGTGTTCTGCACGCTGGGCATGACCGCCATGACCTTCGCCATCGGCGGCATCGCGTTCTGGATGCCCTACTATCTCGAGACGCGCCCTGGCGCACCCGCTGCCTCTACATTTATCTTCGGCGTGGTTACCGTAGTCGCCGGCCTGACAGCCACTCTGCTCGGCGGATACCTCGGTGACCGGCTCCGAGGCCGCTTCCCCGGTTCCTACTTTCTCGTGTCCGGCGTAGCGATGCTCGCTGGCTTTCCGGTGTTTCTCGCTATGTTGGAGACGCCGTTCCCGTGGATCTGGGTTTTGATCTTCCTGACGGTCTTCTGCCTGTTCTTCAGCGCTGGCCCAACCAACACGATCCTCGCCAACGTCACCCACCCGTCCATGCGCGCCGCCGGGTTCGCACTCAACATTCTCATCATCCACGCGTTCGGCGATGTGATATCGCCCGTCATCATCGGCCTGCTCAGCGACTGGTTCCAAGATATGAACAAAGCGTTCGTCGTGGTAGGCGTTATGTTCGTGATCGCCGGCGTACTATGGCTTCTGGGAGCGCGTTTCCTGCAGCGCGATACGGACGGCAGCGCCCGACTCTGAATCGCGTCCGAAGACCGTCGTTTCGACGCGCAACTAGTAGCCTTGACGAATCGGAAGCGCAGTCCGGGGAGAAAGGTCCACATCCCCGGGTTGCGCTGCGCCCTACCCAGGCTACGTTGCTGACCTGCATCAACGCCAATGGGGCGGACTGCCGCAGTCCGCCCCACTCTACGCCTCTTCGACCCGCATACCTCCTGACGAAAAAAGGCGAGCAGCCAGCGTCAGCGCGCCGGTGCGGGTGCGATGACGTTGTCTTGGGAGACCTGCCCCTCCGTCACTGCAAATCGGGCGTTACCACCATGGCTTTGGCAGGCTGCGTTTTGGGCAAAAGGATGATGATGAGCGCACCGACCAGTGCCAGCGCCGCCAGTGCGAAGAACGGCGCCGCGGTCGCGCCGCCGGCCGCGGTTCGAATCGTGCCGATCAGATCCGGGCCGAAGTAGCCGCCGAGATTGCCCACCGAGTTGATCCACGCAATGCCAGCAGCGGCAGCGGTGCCCGATAGAAAAGCCGTAGGCAGCGACCAGAAGGTCACCACGCAGCCCCCCCATCCCACGGTAATGAGCGTAAGCGCGACAATCGACACCACAGGTGACTTGTGCGCAACCGCCAGCACCAAGAGCCCGGTCATCATGCACAGCATGCCGCTCGCGCAATGCCATCTGCGTTCTCGGGTGCGATCCGAGTGGCTGCCCCAATAGATCATCGACACGATGCTTGCGCCCCAGGGAATCATGCTGATCAAACCGACCTTAAGTAGATCCTTCTTGTCGATGCCAAATTCCTGGATGATGGTCGGCATCCAGAACCCCACCGCGTAGAAGCACGTGGCTAGCGCGAAGTACACGCCCGCCAATGCCCAGACGCGGCCATCCTTGAACGCGCCGAAAAGGCTGTGCTTTCCGGCTAGACCTTGCTTGATGGCGTTGTCCTGCTCGATCCGCTGGACCAGAAGATCGCGCTCTTGCGTTGTAAGCCACTTGGTGGTTTTGGGCCCGTTGGGCAGGATCGCGAGCACCAAGGCACCGATGATCACGGAGGGGATGCCCTCAAGCAGGAACAACCACTGCCAGCCGCGCCAGCCGTGCACCTGATCCATGAACTGCATGATTGCACCGGAGACCGGCGAGCCGATGAGCTGAGCTACTCCGATGGCGGTCATGAACAAGGCAACCATCTTGGCGCGCCGCGCGCCGGGAAACCAGTACGTGAGATAGAGGATGATGCCGGGGAAGAACCCCGCCTCCGCCACGCCGAGCCAGAATCGCAGGAAGTAGAACGTGAACTGCGCGTCCGTGAAATGGAAGAATGCCGCGATCGGCCCCCAGTGGATATCGCCTGCGAACATGAAGGCCGAAGAGATGAAACCCCATGTGATCATGATGCGGGCAATCCAGACGCGCGCCCCTACCCGCTCCAGGATCACGTTGCTCGGCACTTCGAAGATGAAGTAGCCGATGAAGAAGATGCCCGCGCCGACCCCGTAGACCGCATCGCTGAACTGCAGGTCGCTCGCCATCTGCAACTTGGCGAATCCCACATTGACGCGATCCAGGAAGGCAACGATGTAACACAGGAACAAGAAGGGAATCAGACGAGAGGCAGCCTTCTTGTACGTGGCTTCCTCGAACTCGGGGGAATGGGTTGCGGCGCTCAATTGGGTCTCCTCCCATACAGTTTTGATTGTGCTCAACGGGCAAGCTGGAAGCCAGGCTGCAGCCCGCGGCGCCCTTATTGTAGGGGGCGGAAAGACGGTTGGCTAGCCGGTCATAGCTGGCGCGCGCCCCGCGTTACTGGCCGATCAGGTCGCCGAAGGGTACCCAGCGAGTGCCGTCAAATCGCACGGGCTGCAGCTGTTTGATGGGGAAGTAGTCGGAGGGGCTGGTGGTGAGCTTGATGCCCGGTAGCAGCATTGGAAGCTGGACAGCGTCCAGCCGCGACGCCTGATTCATCACGTTCTCGCGCGTCAGGTCGTCGCCGCATTGTTTCAGGACATATGTCATCGCCTCCGCCGTGAGATAGGCCTGGATATTCACGTGGTCGAGGATATCTCCGTCTGAGTAGTACTTCTTGAACCACGCCCGGTAGCCCAGGACATCCGGATCGGCGGCCCATCTCGGATCGCTTAGATCCTTCATGAAGGTCGCACTGACGACCCCGATGGATTTCTCGAGACCAGCGGAGCGCAGCGTCACACCGATCGACGAGGCCGGGTAGGGAATGATATGCAGCGGCTTCCAGCCGATGTCGTAGGCCTTGCGAATCGCCTGGGCAGCGGTCTTGGTGGTAGCGAAATCCACAAGCGTGTCCGCGCCCGATGCCTGCAGGCTGATGATCTGTTGATCCACCGTCGTGTCGGTCAGCTCATAGGTGGCTTCTGCCACAACCATGTTGCGGGCGTTCTCGCCGAGGGTCCGCTTGAACGCAGTCAACAGGCTCTTGCCGAAGTCGTCGTTCTGGTACAGGACGGCGATACGCGCTCCGCGGTGTTCCTTGAGCAGGTATTTCGCATACACCGCCCCCTCCAGGTCAAAACTGTAGTGGAAGGCCATCGTCCACGGGAAGTGTCCGGGATCTCCGAACTTTGGATTCCCGCTCACGATGAACAGCTGCGGAACTTTCTGAACGTTGAGGTACTTGTAGATCGCCGAATTCCCGGGCGTTCCGATCGTCCCGAAGATCAGCAAGACGTTTTCCTGCTCCACCATCTTGCGAGTCTGCTCGACGGTCTTGGGCGGAGTGAACGCGTCGTCCAGGCTGAGAAGCCGGACCTTCCGGCCGTTTACTCCGCCGCCATCGTTCACCTGGGCAAAATACGCAAGCATGGCTTTGCCAATCGTGCCGTACGCCGACACAGGTCCGCTGTATGGCGCGGTCTGCCCGATCTTGATCTCGGTGTCGCTCACTCCAGGGCCATATTTTTTCTCCGCGGCAAGCGCGAAAACCGCCGGCACCAGCGCGATCAGCGTCAGCAGTACACGCCTTGTCGATTGCGCTCTACCCATGATCTTCTCCCTGTCTCAGTCGACGCTGCCCCGAACCTCGAACCTGATTGCGTCCAACTGCGTCCCGTTCGCGTTGTGCAGCGTCAGCAGCCATCTGCCGGGCAGCGGGCGCCACAGATCGCCATTGATCACCGGTTCGCCGTTGAGCCGCCACTGCAGGTCGGGGCCGGTCCCGGTCGCCTCGAATCGCACACGCTGGTGATCGAATGGGATGTCCGGGTCCACCGCGATGATCTGGCCCTGTCCAGGGTAGACGATGGTGGGATGCGTCTGCTCCGGGGTCTTGGCCGCGACGCGATCGACTGCGGTGCCGGCAAGGAACAACTCGTCGCGCGGGGCTTCCACTGGAGGATCGAAGCTCACCTGCATCGACTCCACGCCGGACGGCGGAGTGGGGGCGCCGCCGTCCGCGACGTGCAGACCATTCATGATCTCGAGCCATAGCGGCGCCGCACCGCTCACGCCGGACACATCCCACATCGGACTGCCGTCGAAGTTGCCGACCCACACGCCGACGGTGTAACGCCGCGAAAAACCGATGCACCAGTTGTCGCGCATGCCCTTGCTGGTACCTGTTTTCACCGCTGCCCAGAACCGCCCGGCGAGCGGGCTAGCGAGTCCAAACGTGATGCTGCGCGCCGCGCGGTCGGAAAGAATATCCGCGACGATATAGCTGGCCGCACGGTCCATCACGCTCTGCCCCGAGGCTTTCGCCGCCGGAGTGAGTGTGAGCGGCGCGAGCACGCCGCCGTTGGCCAGCGCGCGATAGGCGTTCGTCAACTCCCACAAGCTGACTTCGGCTGAGCCGAGCGCCAGAGAGTAACCGTAGTAATCGCCGTCGTGCGCTACGTGCTCGAAGCCAAGCGCCCGCAGCCGGTCGACGAACAATTCGGGCCCGACCAGCGCGAGCGTGCGCACCGCCGGCACGTTGAGCGACCCGGACAGCGCGGTGCGCAGGCTGACCAGGCCCTTGAACTCCCGGTCGTAATCCTGCGGCACATACAATCCGCCCGGCGTCACGATGTTGAGCGGCGAATCTTCGAGCAGGGAAGCGGCGGTAAGCAGGCGCTGTTCGATGGCCAATTCGTAGAGGAACGGCTTGAGCGTGGAGCCGGCCTGACGCGCGGCCTTCACGCCGTCGACATAGTGTGCAGAGGAGGAGTCACCCGAGTTGCCGACGTAGGCGAGGACCTCGCCGCCGGCGTTGTCCACGACCAGCACCGCTGCGTCGCTAACGTGCTGATCTTCCAGGGTCGCCAGCTGGCGGTTCACCGCCTCCAGCACGAACGCTTGAAGTCTGCCCTCGAGCGTTGACTGGACCCGCCGCGCCTCGGCCGTCACGAGCATGCGCGCCACGTGCGGCGCCAATGCCACCGCGGGGCGTGGGTTAGACGCGCCCTCGAGCGCCTCGTGCGCGAGGGTGTCCAGGCCCTCGCAAAGCTGCGACGGCTGCATCGCGCTGCCTAGAGCGCATGCGCGCTTGGCCACAGCTTCTCCCGTTGCGTTGGGCCCGCGCAGCAGCACGGCCAGCAACAGGGATTCGCGCTCGTTGAGGCCGCTGGGCTGCTTGCCGAACAACGCTCGCGACGCAGCGCCAACTCCTTGCAACTCGCCGCGGAAGGTGGACAAATTGAGATAGGCCTCCAAGATCTGCCGCTTGGTCCAGGCTTTTTCCAGCGCGCCCGCCGCGTTGATCTGGTCCCATTTCTGGCCCAGCGTCCGATGCTCCTTGCCGCGCTTGAGTCTGCCCTCGAGCATCGCCGCCACCTGCATGGACAGCGTGCTGGCCCCGCGCGCCTTGGACGAGAACAGGCTGCTCCAGGCGGCATCGGACAAGGCCAGCCAGTCCACGCCGCTATGGTGGAAGAAGCGCTTGTCCTCGGCACGGATCACCGCGTCGATCAGCGCCGGCGACACCTCGGTCAGCGGGACCCAGGCCAGCCGCCGTCCATGCTGATCCACGCGGAGCTCGTGGATCGGCTCGCCGTTGCGGTCGAGCAAGACGCCTTCGGTGGAGATGTATTCGCGTTTGACCGTATCGAAGGGGGGGACGGCGGAGGCGAGCGCGGGGGCGAGCAGCAACAGGACCAGCAAGAACCCCGTGACTCGTGAAAGGCCGTGAAGGGCCGTGACTCGTGAGAAGCCGTGACTCGTGAAAGGCCGTGACTCGTGAAGAGCCGTGACTCGTGACAGAAAATCCGTGACTGGTGAAATTCCGTGATTGGTGATCGGTGTTCGTTGGCCAGCGGGGTGCGTTGCGCTGAGCCCGCGAGCGTGCGGACGCCAAAAGCGCGGAGGGACTGCGGAAGCAAGTTGCGCCGCATGGTTCCGCTCATCACGATGTTGCGAGTTACGGATCACGGAATTGACGAGTCACGGCTTTTCACGAATCACGGCCTTTTACGGCTTTCCACGAGTCACGGCCCTTCACGGCTTCTCACGAGTCACGGCCTTTCACGGCTCTTCACGGTCCCACACTCACTCGCGCATTAGGCACCTCCCCGAACATTTCCGGGGAATACAGCGCTTCCACCCGCGTCTCTGGCAGCAGGAACTCGCCGGGATTGTTCAGGCGCAACGTGTATTCCAGCGTCCACTTTCCCTTGGGCACGAAGCGGTAGTAAGCGCGAAAGGAGTCGAACTTGCGCTCCTCGTAAGCAGGCCAGACCCAACCCTGCTTCTTTTCTCCGCTCGCAAGAATCTGCGAGTCGCGCCCCAGACCCGTACCCAGAATCGCGGCGCCGGCGGGCACCGGGTCGTTGACCACCACCCAGCTCATGTCGGATTGAGATTCCAGGTCCAACCGCACACGCATGACATCGCCTCGGGTCCACCGCCCTTTCGTCTTCTGCTCGACCGCCGACACCGTGCGCATGATCCGATACCCGGACGAAAACGGCTCTTTGAGCGGGATCGCCGCCAGGCTCTGGACCGTGACCCAAGGCTTCCCGATTCCCTCTTGGACCAGGCTCAAGTCGGCTCGCCCCGTCGGCCAGGAGAACATCAGGTTGCCGCCGTCCGGCTCACGGCTCCAGTCCAGCGAGCGCTCTTGTTTGGCCAGCTCCGCTGCCGTCACGCCGCTCACTGGTTCGGCTTCGAACTTCGCGCTGAAGCGCTCCAGCGCCAGAACGCCCCAGGCGTTGGCCACTGTCGTGTTCCAATGCCCGCGTTGCTGTCGTCCCAGGCTGCCTCTCACCAGCCGCGGCATATCCTCGCGCCAGGCGTACTGATCGAGCATGGACAGCAGCACCCGGTTGGCATTCACGTCGCCGGAGATCATCAGCCACCAGAGATAATCGGTGCGCTCGGTGGAGAATCCCATGGTGGTACCTTGGAAGTTTAGGCGTGAGCGCAGGATCTGTTCAGCTTGCACCGCCCCCTCGTCACTTCTGGATAGGTCCGGCGCGCGCTTGAGCAGGTCGAACCAGTCGATCACCGCCGAGGTCGGCCACAGGTTCGGCTCGATCGCGATAGACGCAAGATCGCCATCGCTGACCTTGCGGCCCCAGCGCGCAAGCGCTTGCAGCGCGGCCACCTTACGCACCGAGAGATCCGCCGCGCGCCACTCGGGATCGCGCTGGACTTGCCCCTGCACGAAGCGCTCCAGCGCCGAGATCATCAGGCTGCGAGCCGATGCCGGCACATCCCACTGCGCCTCGCTCGCAACACTCAGGATGTACGTCGTGAGCACATCGCTGCCGTACGGCAGGACCGGGAAGTACTTCGCAAACCCGTCGCGATCCAGATACGACGGCAGCGCGGCCATTACCCCGGTCCAGCGTGCACTGTCGCGCAACGCGACAGCTTGAGACACCAGCTGCTCGAGGCAAGTGTAGGGATACCGGCTCATGTACTCCTGCACCCCGCCGAGATTGCCCGCGAGGCTTTTGAGCAAGCTCACGCGCACCCCACCGCGTCCGGGGATTGCATCCGCCGGAACGGCCACCGGCAACTGGAACAAGCGATCCAACTGCAGGATGGTTGCCTGGAATGTCCGCACCGGAACCGCCGCGATGACCTTCTGCGACACCTTCACGTTGTCGCTCGAAGCCGCGCCGTCAGCGCCCTTGGCCAGCGCGGTGACGTCCCAGCGCAAGGTGTCCGCGTTGACCGGCGTCTTCACGTCCCAGCCCACATCTTGCGACACGCCAGGCGCAAGCGTAAGCGTGATGGGTTTCAGCTCGTCCACACCCGCGCGCTTCCCGCCCGCCTCGGGTGTGACCTTCGCCCGCACTTCGATTTGCAGCGGCAGCTCCGCCGCGTTGCGCACGGTGAAGCCGGCGCGGAAGGCGTCCTGCTCGCGCACCAGCGGCGGCAGCCCCGAAAACAGCATCAGATCCTGGGTGGACCGGATCGAGCTCTCGCCGGTGCCGAACAGGCCAGCCTCACCGTTGGCCACTGCGACAATCCGGAACGAGGTGAGCGAGTCGTTCAGCGGCACCTCGACGGTGGCGCGCCCCTGCTCGTCGAGCTTCACGCGTGCCTTCCAGAACAGCAAGGTGTCGAACAGCTCACGTGCGGTATGTCTCCCGCCACCGCCACCCGCCGCGCGCGCTTTCCGGCCGTAGTGGCGCTTGCCCACCACTTGCATGGAAGCCGTCGCCGTGTCCACTTCGATCCCGCGCCGCTGCATCATGCTGTTGAGCAGCTTCCAGCTCTCGTTCGGTGCCAGCTCCAGCAATCCCTCGTCCACAGCCACCAGCGCGATCTCCGAATCCTTCGGCGGCGGCGTACCGTCCGCCGCGCGCTTGACCTCCACCGTCACCTTGGCTTTGTCGCGAACACGGTAGACGGCGCGATCCGTGCTCACGCTCACATCCAGCTCATGTGCGCGCCAGCCCACGTTGATCTCGGACACACCCATCCTGAACGCCGGCTTGCCCAAGTCCACCAGCGCGGTCGGCTGTACGTCCGCCACCCGCCCGCGCACCGCCAGCACCGATACGAAGATGTTCGGCGCATAGTTGCCGCGGACCGGTACCTCCACCACCGGCGCAGTACCCGACAGCTCGGTGACGAACGCATCCATCACGCCCTCCCGCTCGACGGTCACCAAAGCGGTGGCCTTGCGAAACGGCATGCGCACCTGGAACACGGCCTGGTCGCCCGGCTCGTAGCGCTTCTTTTCCGGGAGAACGTCCATGCGGTCGTCATTGGACGCTTCGAACCACCACTCGCCCCCGCCCGCAACCCAGACCGAGCTGTTGGCGAACGCCGTGTTCCCCGCCGCGTCCGCGGCACTGGCCTGCACGGAAATCTCGCCCGACACCGGCGAGGTGAACTCGCAGAACACGCGTCCCTTGTCGTCGCTGTCGCCTTGGCACGCTGTCTGCAGACGCTTGACCTCCGTTCCACTCTGATACGCGTAGAAGCCGCCCAGCAGTCGCTTCCGGTGCGAGAACGTCCTGCGCTCGAACAGGTCGAGCTTGACGTTCACGCCCTGCTTTGGTTTGCCGGTCAAGTCGAGGACCAGCGCCTGATACTTGATCTTGTCCTTGGACAGAGCCCAGGAGTCGGGCTTGAGACCCAACACGATCTGCGATGACCAAACCGGAATACGGGTCGAGGAAGTCAGCACTTCGCCGTTGGGGTCGCTGTATTCCAACTCCGCGACGATCTCCTGCGGCGCGTCCTGCTTCGGAATACCGGTGATGCCGGCCCGCCCGCCCCCCGCATCATCCAAGGTGAGCGAGACGCTCTTGAGCGGCCGCGTCTGGCCGCTGGCCGCGCCGGCATCGAGCGGCGCTTCTTCGTCCTCGTCCGAGAGCACGTAGTCGCCGCGGTGCCAGCGATAGCGTCGATCCTCCTGCAGGCCTTCTTTCACCGCCCCATTGGCAAAAGCGAACTCGTCGTAGCCCGGGAATCTCACCACGTGCGGCTGTACCACGCTGCGCAGCTTGACGGGCAGGAAGCTCGCGCCTCCGCCCGCGAGGTAGCTGACCTGCACACCCACTTCCACGCTGTCGGCGTTGACCAGCGCCTGCGCGGGGGGGTCGATCGCAGCGCGCATGAGCGGGATGCGGAACTCTTCGACGCGGAAGCTGCCCGAGACACGCCGTCGCTTCCCGCCTTCGGCGGTACCGAGGCTGTCTTCCACGATCACGCGGTAGGTGCCGGTCTTGGCTTCCTTGGGCACGTCCCAACTGGACTCGGCACTGTCCCTCGCATCCCATTTCACCGGGACCTCATACTTCTGCTCGCTGCCGGCGTGCTCGATGACGATCCGCGCCGGAAGCGCGTCCCAGGGTACCAGTCGGAATCCCGCGCGTATGTGCTGCCGATAAAAGTGTTTCATGTGCACACTCTCGCCCGCGCGCACCAGCGTGCGATCGAACACCGTAGTCGCAATGTACGGCCCGTCGTAGCTCGGCTGTGGCAGGTTGAAGCGCCAGCGCGAGATGCCTTCGTTCCAGTCGGAGAGCACGAAGCTCGCATCGCCGGCATGGCGCGCGAACACCATGTATTGCTTGTCGTACTCGGCAAAGCAGCCAGCCAACACGCGGCGCTCCGGCAGCTCCTTGTTGATGCGGGCGATCCCGCGCGCATCGGTAGTTCCCTTCCAGTACTCCTTGGCGTTGCAGTCTTGCACCGAGACTTGCGCCTTCGCCACCGGCATGCCCGTATCCAGCGTAGTAACCCACACCAGCGAGGATTCGCGGCCCTGCTTGAAGTGCACCGAAAGATTCGTCACCAACGCCGTGCTCGAGACGTGGTAGACCGGCTTGCTCTTGTCGTGCGCGTTGGCGCCGGTGAGCAGAGCCTCGCCCAGTTTCGGACTAGCCAGCTCCACAACGTAGAACCCCGCCTGTTTGAGCGGGATCCCGACCACCTCGAACGCCCGCGGCCCGTTGGGCTTCGGGACCTTGATCGACTGGGTCTGGTCCGACGCCCCGAAGATCGATCGCGCGGCCGCGTAGCTCACTGAAGGGCGCGCATCGCCCTCGGACGGTTCCCACTCGACCTGCTGCGAATCGTTGACGCGCTTCATCCAGTCGATCACCGTACGGGCGTCTGCGTCGCCCACGCGCAGCACACTTCCCGGTACGCTCTTGGCCGAAGCCCATTGGCGACCCCCCACTTCCGCCTCGAGATTGCGCAGCGTTACCGGAAGCGCCGGTTCCGCATTGAGCTCGATGATGCCGAACCTGGCCGGAAATTTCGCCAGCGGCGGCGCTACGTCGGTCTTGATGGTGAGCGGGAAGCGCTTCTGGTTGGTCAGCCGCCGGCCCGCGTCGTCGCGCAAGTCGCCGGGAATTTCTAGCTTGAACTGCATCTGCTCTGGAAACGGTGCTGCGAACGAGACCTCGTCCACCCATTCGCCGCCCTGTTTGGAATCGGGCAGAGTGGGCTTGTACACCGCGCCATCGTCAGCTCGAAGCCGCATCTTCGCGCCGCTGGCGCGCGCGATCGGCGCCGAGAAACCCAAGCGCATAGCCAAGAACGGCAAACAGTCGGCGTCGCGATTCACGCGCTCGCAGGAGAACTTGGCCGCGAACGCCGGGCGAACCTTGAACTCCAGCACCTGCTCTTGGCTGGTGGGGACACCGCTGTTCGACTCGATGCCCTGCCCCCAGATCAATCGCAGCTCGGAGTCGTTCGGCAAATGCCGCGCACAGCGCAGAGTAACCACCGGGAACTTGGTCTCGTCAGCCGACCTGAGCTGCTCCGCGCGCGTTCCGCGCAGCAGTTCACGCTCTGCGATCGCCGCCATCCGGCCGTTCTTGAACAGCGCGCCCAGATAGCGGTCGACGAAATCCTTGCGCCCCTCGAGCACCTGCAACCGCTCTTCGCCTGTGACCAGCTTGACCGGGATTTTCTCGGGCACGCTCTTGACGTCGCAGTAAGCGTGCTGGACCACGGAATCGAGGCGGGCCGGCGCATCCAGGCCCAGGATAAAGATCTGCTCTTCGTCCGCCAGTTCGTAGCGGTAAGGCACGTACTCGATGACGGCGGGGCCGCCCGTGGAGAAGGAAAACACCCCAGGCTCCACCGGCTCGCCACCGTTCGTCTTCAAATCGGGCTTCACCTTGAAGCTGCAGCGCACGCCGGCCGGAAGATCGCGCTCGAAGTCGAACACCCAGTTCTTCTGGTCCGCCCAGCGCGCGCTGCCTTTCTCAGGACAGTCGATGTCGAAGGGCTCGGCCAGGCCAGGATCGCCGAACGCGACCATGGCTTCGGAGAACCGCGCGCTGACCTGACGCACACCCTTCACCTCGCCCTGGGGCGAGAAGACTTCTACCTTGGCCGCGAAACCGTGTGCGGAAAGGAAAAGTAGCGCAACGGCGAAGCCGCGTAGCGTGACTGTCATCTGACTCCCCCTCCGTGCCGCAGCGCCCGGCATGCCGCCGGGCGCGCTAGTTTAGCAAGGCGGAAGAGGCGCATGGGAAGGCAAGTCCGACAAGGCCGGAAGCGGCGGTAGCCAGTCAGCCGTCATTCCGGCGTACGCCGGAATCCAGCCAGGCAAAGCCTAGATCAACACGAAGCCAGGTCGGCTCACGCGCTCGCTGGGCAAAGTCGGGACATGTCCCTTATGTCCTGATGTCCCCGAAGGTAGATATGCGAAAGACAGTGAGCCAATTCCAGTACCCTCGCACGCGCGAAGCTGTCACTGTCGCCCGGGTCGTTCAGCTCGAGGATTGCCGTGAACCACCAGCGGGTCGGCTTTCGCGGTTGGAGACACGACGTGTTGCTTCGCGTTGACGGCGGCGCCGTTTCCACCGGTTCCCCCACTACTTCCGCCTGCTCCGGCTCCACCGCCTCCAGCTCCAGTTCCGCCTCCGCCACCAGCACCCATAGCGAGCGTAAGCGTCGGATTGATGCCAAGCAGCGACAGGATAAGTACGGCAAGAATAGTGCGACGCATGGCCTGGTCTCCTATGAGGTACCAAGGTTAGATGCGTCAAAGGCTGCGCTTGGTTCCGCGAATATTGTTTTTAGACAGGAAGATCAAACGCGAAATGTAACCGGATGAATCCAGTGGAGGACAGCATATAACTAGTCGCGCTAGCTACACAGGAAGCTACACGCGACCGCCTTGTAGCGAGGGAAGTCTAGGAGGTCAGGCTGAAGATCATCTCACGCGCGTGCGCGCGCGAAGCTTCTACTGCCGGCCGGGTCGTTCCAAAGATCGAGGGTCGCGGCTTTGAACAACCAGCGGTTCCTTGACCGCATCGGAGGGGGAAGGCTCGTAGGCTTGCGCGGAGGCAGCTGGAGGCACGACGTGTCGGTTCACATTGACGGGAGCGCCGTTTCCAGCGCCTCCGGCTCCTGCGCCGCTTCCACCTGCCCCTGCGCTACTTCCGCCCGCTCCTGCTCCCGCGCCACCGCCCCCAGCTCCACCACCTCCGCCCATAGCGAGCACGTGTGTGGGATCGACTGCTAGCAAAGGCAGGATGAGTACAGCAAGACTAATGCGACGCATTGGTTGGTCTCCATTGGTTGAAGTATTCGGTAGGTGCCTCACGGTTGGAGATCCGTTCAAATTCAGCATGAATATGTTGCGCAGGAAGATCAAACGAGATGGTAACCGCATGAATCCACTCACGGCTAGCAGACACTTACTTGCGCTAGCTACACAGCAAGCTACACGCGAGCGCGTTGTAGCGAGCTTTTTGGGAGGTTCAGACGTTCAGGGAGTAGACCACGAAACCAACTAGCAACAACGCGAATAGCAACCACCATCCGAACAACCCAAACACCGTCCCCCAATTCAGGACTGGCTCACTACTCAGGGGCGTTTCGCTTTTCAGCAAGGAACGCATTCAATACCTCGACCATACGCACCAAGCTACACGCAAGCGCGGCGTACTAGGGGTGCAGGTTGAAGACGACGAGGCCCACAAGGAAGACCGTCCTTTTCGGCGCTGTTCTCCAAGCTGGGGCCAGCCCTCTTCACGTCCTTGCCTGCGTCTGCCATGGTGTTGCAGCCGGCCATGACTGCGATTGCCAACATGGCCGCGATGATCCTCAGGTACATGACCGCCTCCGTAAGAGAAGGCCGCCCGGCGGGCAAACGTTACTCGGAAGCCGCGGGGAGCGGCGGCGCGTACGAGACCAAGCTACGCCGAATCGCCGAATCCCCCTTGCGGATCTGTGCGCTGTCACACCTATGGACAAGGAAGCGTGAGCTACCGGCACTCCCAGCGCGACAAGTTCAAGACCGCGATTGCCTCGGGCGAGCTGCCGGATACTTCGCTGGTGCGCGAAAGGCTGGCGAGCCTCGAGCGGAAGGCCGAAGCCGCTGCATATGCGCGAGCCTCGAGGTCTGCACGGAAGCAGGCCGAAGTCCTGGAAGTTGTCGGACCGGCTAAAGGCGCTGGCATTTCGGAGCGCTTCCTAACCGGGTCAGTCCATCGCGCCCTGCAGTTCAAACATGACGCCAACGAGACTCCCTGCCCCAGCGAGCGCTTCACTCGCCGGACCATCAAGACGGACGTTCTGAAACAGAACAGCACTTGCGCCAGCTCATGAAGCGTTAGGGTCGAGCTTCATGAGTGAGGTGTTATGTCGAAGCTCGGTGTTGCTGCTGTACTAGCTGAAGAGGTCAAACCGCACGAGGTCATGCCGATCAGGCGGCAGGAATGGATGCTCGAAGAAGATCGATTCGTCTCCTTCCGTGGCTTGGTCGATGCAAGCACGCTCCTGTCTGACGTAACTCCGGTCTTCGATCTTCGCCTTTTGTCCGTCGTCGCTGGAGAGCTAAGTCCATACACTGAATTTACGCTGCTTCACCCACTCAGAACCTTTTGGTTTCGGGGCCTCGTGGTGGCGGTGGATGGTTCCGCCGTGACGGTGGCCGAGTTGCAAGTGATATCGCCTCTCCCGGATGTCAGACAGATCGATCGCGCACTCTTGCCTCCAGGCTTCAAGATTATCCAAGACCAGACGAGCGGACTTTACTTTCCAATCAGAACGAAAGACGGAGATCGGCCAAGCTGGAAGACTTCGAAAAAATGATGCGCGCAGATCGTCGGGCGTGGGCCAGGGATGAGGGCGCCCAGCTTGCGTATCGACGCCTTCTAGGCGAGCCCGCGAGTCCTGATCCGGCATTGCGTCCGAGCGCCTCGATCGAGTCAGAAATCAAACAGCTCGAGCAGCGCATGAAGACAGATCGCCGCGGGTGGTTCAAGGATGAGGGCGCGCAGGCTCGCCTTCGAACCCTGTACGGGCAACGCGAGGCAAACGGCTAAACGCAGACCCAGAGGGGTATATGTTCAAGGTTGCCATGTTAAGAATCACGGGTCTGAACAGCGGGGTGCTGGACAAGACAGGAGGTATCTATGGCTAAAGCCAAGATGAGGCGCGATGTCTACGTCTGGAGTTGCCGAGCTTGAGCTTCAGAAGTTCCGACCGCCTAGAGGGCAAGAACCATGGCAATCGCGTTTGACGCCGCCGGGCAGAGACCATGAATTCGCGGAACACCTCTTCTGCCTCTTCGTCTTGGAGGAGCTTTTGAAACAACTCTACCACTTCAGAAGCGCTGCAAGATGGCCCTTCTTTCCAGGTTCCTTTGTTTGGCAATTGCCCCATGTTCATGAAGTCAAGCTACGCCGAATCCCCTAGCGGGTCTGTGCGTCGCCACACGTAGAGGTTAAGAGTAGATGGCCCAGGGGAAAAAGACCGGCGGGCGAACGAAGGGCACGCCGAACAGGAAGCCGGGGCGCCCCTCGCTCTACAGCCAAGCTCTTGCCGAGAAGATCTGCGAGGCTTTGGCGAGCGGCCTTACGCTCAAAGAGGTCCTTGCAGCTGACGACATGCCAGCCGAGCGCACCGTTCACACCTGGCGAAAAGACAAGCCAGACTTCGCGGAGATCTACACGTTCGCGATGCAGCGGCACTGCCATCACACCTTCGATCATGTGTGGGGGATCGCCAAGGACCGTTCAGGGGATACGCGAGTGGTCGACGGCAAGACTGTCGCGGACACCGCGAGAGTTCAACGCGACAGACTAATCGTAGACACCGGGTTTAAGCGCTGCGCGAAGCTCCTTCCGACCATCTATGGGGACCTCGTACGCCTTAGCGGTCCCGATGGTGGTCCGATTAAGAGTGAGTCGTCAGATTTAGATATCGCGCGTCGCATCGCATTTGCTCTAGCTCAAGGCCGGGCTGCCGCGAACGCTTCGAACGTCCTACGTCCGCCTGCGCCATCGTCCGAGGCGAAACCTGAGCCACCTTCAGAGCCTAAACGTGAGCCGCCTGCCGAGCCACCACATCAACCTGATGTACGAGACCCGATAACTGGCCATTACATCTCAGCCAAGGAATGGCTCGCGAGGTGGCCGAATGTGCCGCCTCCGCAGGAGCCTCCGCAACCCCTATATTCCACCGCTGAGGTGGTTTTTCTTTACGACGAAGCTGGGCGACCCCATCGCACGGACACTACCAACAAGCTCGAGCAGGGGATGCAGCGGAATTTCACGCAAGTCATTACCCGCAGACCGGGGTGATTCCGTGGATGACGGGGGGGCGCAGAGCCAATCGCGCTGTCGACGCTGCAAGGATTTCTGATCGGTCCAGCTTGGTTGCCTTGATGGTGG
>JBGPPC010000022.1:0-23785 GCA_041488355.1 Gammaproteobacteria bacterium | reverse complement strand
GTCTGCGCTACTCGGCGCGAGATCTGGCGGTGCTGCGAGCAAAACATCGCCAGGTGCCGGTAGTGCTGGGATCAGCCACACCGTCTCTCGAGAGCTATGCCAAGGCTTTGACGGGCCGCTATCGGTTGACGCAACTATCCGAGCGGGCGAACTCTCAGTTACCGTCGATCCGTTGCGTGGACACACGGGGCCAGCGTTTGCGCGATGGGCTGTCCCAGGCGCTAATCGACGCCCTCGCGAGAACGCTCGAGGCCGGCGAGCAAAGTCTCGTGTTCATCAACCGCCGCGGTTACGCCCCAGCGTTGCTGTGCTTCGCCTGCGGGTGGAGCGCGCCCTGTCCGCGCTGCTCGGCGCGCCTGGTGTTGCATCTGGACGCAGCGCGCTTGCGCTGCCACTACTGCGGGCACGAGGAGCCTGTGACCGGCGCGTGCCCGAGCTGCGGCAACCTGGACCTCACCGCGGCGGGTCACGGAACTCAGCGCGTCGAACAGGCGCTGGCGCAGCTGTTTCCCGCGGCGCGAGTGTTGCGAATCGACCGGGACACCACGCGCAGAAGACTGGCGTTCCAGCAGATGCGGCAGCGCGTGCAGGACGACGACGTGGACATCCTCGTCGGCACACAGATGCTGGCCAAGGGCCACGACTTCCCACGCTTGACTCTGGTGGGGGTCATCGACACAGACAGCGCGTTGTACAGCACCGACTTTCGTGCGGCCGAGAGGCTGTTTGGACAGCTCACTCAGGTTGCGGGCCGCGCTGGCCGGCGCGACGCGGCGGGCGAGGTGCTGATCCAGACGCAGTTTCCCGGCCATCCGCTATACCACGCCGTGCAGCGCCAGGATTTTGCGGCGTTTGCTCAGATGGTATTGGCCGAGCGGCGCGAAGCGGGCTTCCCACCCTACGCCCACCAGGTCTTGCTGCGCGCAGAAGCGCTTCAGCGCGAGCCAGTGAACCGTTTCCTCGAGCACGCGGCGCGTGCCGGAGCGCGCCTCGGTTTCCGCGTTGACGTTTACGACCCG
The DNA here is from genome assembly GCA_041488355.1 of Gammaproteobacteria bacterium. Taxonomy (GTDB): domain Bacteria; phylum Pseudomonadota; class Gammaproteobacteria; order Burkholderiales; family SHXO01; genus SHXO01. The sequence continues at coordinate 22,766 of JBGPPC010000022.1, read as the reverse complement.
GTGCCGGCGCCGGTGGCGCGGATCGCGGGGCGGGAGCGAGGTCACCTGCTGGTGCAAAGCGCGTCGCGCGACGAGCTACAACGTTTCGTCGATGCCTGGACGCCGCACCTGAGCGGCCGCGAGGCCCAGCGCGTGCGCTGGGCGCTGGACGTCGATCCGTTGGACTTGTAATGTGCCGCGCGCTGCGCCCCCGCGCTCGGGTGCTTGATCGCGCCGTTGAGCGCGCATGCGCCCTGCCAGAATAGCCCGCGGGCGCTCGCGAGGCGGCTCGCTCACCAGGCGCTATGTATAATTCGCGCTCCTTCACAATCCACCGCGATGACCTCAATTCCCGTCACGGATCCCAGAAGCCATCTGGCGCAACTGCTCGCAGACGCAGTGGCAACCGCGATCCCAGAGCAGCGTGGGGTCGCCATCGTTCTGGAGCGGCCCAAGCAAGCGGGGCATGGGGACTATGCCTCCAATCTGGCCCTGCAACTGGCCAAGCCGCTCAAGCGTAGCCCGCACGACATCGCGCAAGCACTTGTACGCGCGTTGCCCTCCTCACCGTGGCTGGCGACAGCAGAGGTTGCGGGCGCAGGGTTCATCAATCTTTTCCTGACCCCGATGGCGAAGCAGGGCGTAGTGGTGGACATCCTGGCTCGCGGTGAGCGTTACGGGCGAATCGGTCTCGGCCAGGGCCGCAAGGTGCAAGTGGAGTTCGTGTCCGCCAACCCGACCGGGCCGCTGCATGTCGGGCACGGTCGCGGCGCCGCGTTCGGTGCGAGCCTCGCCAACGTGCTCGAGACGGCGGGATTTGCGGTCACGCGCGAATACTATGTCAACGACGCAGGACGTCAGATGGACATACTGGCGTTGTCTACCTGGCTACGCTACCTGGAGGTCAACGGCCTGAGCGTTTCGTTCCCGCCCAACGGTTACCAAGGCGAGTATGTGCGCAACATGGCGCAGTCCATCGCGCGGGCGCACGAGCGCCGGTACGTGCATGCGTCGGATGCTCTGTTGGACGGTGTTGCGCCCGTCGATACGGACGCGGAAGCCCACCTTGATGGCTTGATCGCCAACGCCAAGAAGCTGCTGGGCGAGGACTACGCGTACATCCACGACTTCGTGCTGACCGAGCAGCTGGGCGATTGCCGAAACGATCTGCTCGAGTTCGGCGTCACTTTCGACCACTGGTTCTCCGAGAAGTCGTTGTACGACAGCGGACAGGTGGAACGTGCGCTCGAGAGGTTGCGGCAGGCCGGGTACCTGTACGTGCAGGACGGTGCGCAGTGGTTTCGCAGCTCGGCGTTCGGCGACGAGAAGGACCGCGTGGTGCAGCGGGAGAACGGCCAGTACACTTACTTTGCCCCCGACATCGCTTACCACCTCAACAAATTCGAGCGGGGCTTCGACCTCGTGATCGATGTATGGGGCGCCGACCACCACGGGCACGCGCCGCGCGTGAAGGCGGCCCTACGGGCGCTGGGGCTCGACCCCGAACTGCTGACCGTCGCGTTGGTGCAGTTCGCGGTGCTCTACCGAGACGGTAAGAAGGTCTCCATGTCGACACGCACCGGCGAGTTCGTCACTTTGCGCGAACTGCGTAGCGAAGTGGGCAACGACGCCGCGCGTTTTTTTTACGTGCTGCGCAAAAGGGAGCAACACCTGGATTTCGACCTCGACCTGGCCAAGTCGCAGAGCAGCGACAACCCGGTCTACTACGTCCAATACGCGCACGCTCGTATCTGCAGCGTGTTGGAACAGTGGGGTGAGGACGAATCCACCTTGCGTGGCGCCGACCTCGGGGCCCTTACGTCCGAACAGGAACTGCAGATCTTGCGCTTGCTCTTGGACTACCCTGCCGTGATCGAGGATGCGGCTCGGGACCTGGCGCCGCACCTCGTGGCGTTCTACCTGAAAGACCTGGCTGCCGTCTTCCACAGCTACTACAATTCCACTCATTTCCTGGTGGACGACGAGCGCGAGAAACTGGCGCGCCTGTCGCTGATCGTGGCGGTTCGTCAGGTGCTCGCGAGCGGTCTCGGCATTCTCGGTGTCGGCGCCCCGACCAAGATGTGAGCGCCGCTGCGGAACGCTGAAACGCCACCATCGACCAAAGCATGAGCCGAGACTACCAGCCAAACCCGAGGCGTTCGCAGGGCCAGCCCGGCCACCCGATGATGACAGGGGTATTCATCGGCGTGCTGGTAGGCCTGCTCCTGGCGCTCGCCGTAGCCTTGTACTTGAACAAGGCGCGGAGCCCGTTCGTCAGCCGGGACAAAGCGGCGGAGTCCGACAAGACCGCAACTCCGGCCGGCAAGTCGGTGGTGAAGGCCGAGCCCGATAAAACACCATCGCAGGCGGGCAAGGTGCCGGAACCGAAGACGCATCTGGATTTCTACACCATCCTGCCGGGCAAGGAAGAGGTGGTGCCTGAGAGGGATTTGAGCCGCACCTCGCCATCGAGCGGCACGTCACGCGTGGTGTACTACCTGCAGGCCGGTGCGTTTCAGAACGCGTCCGATGCGGACAACCTCAAAGCGCGTCTGGCGCTCGCGGGGCTCGAGGCCCAGATCCAAACCGCAACCCTGCCCGATAAGAGCGTCTGGCATCGTGTCCGCATGGGACCGTACAGCAACGCTCAGGATCTGGACAAAGTCCGCGCCGCGCTCAAAGAGAACAAGATCGACAACGCGATCATCAAAGTAAACGAGCCGCTTGCCAAGCGCTGAGAAACGACTGGAGAGCCGATGAGACCCTTGCACCCGCTTCACCTCCTGACCGCCCTGTTCCTAGCGTTGACTCTGATCCCTCCGTCCGTCGCCCAGGACGTGGTGGAAGGCAGGGAATACAAGCCGATCGTCCCGGCGCAGCCGCCGGAGTCGAGCGGCAAGATCGAGGTGATCGAGTTCTTCTCCTATGCTTGTCCCCACTGTGCTGAATTCGAGCCCGACCTCCAAGCGTGGATCAAGCGCAAGCCCAAGGATGTCGAGTACCGGGCGATGCCGATGGTGTTCCGTCAGGAGTGGAGGGCGCCCGCCAAGCTGTTTTTCACTTTGGAGGCGATGGGCCTGCTGGACAAGTACCACGCCAAGGTATACGACGCCATCCACAAGGAGCGCAAGGAGCTGTTCACCGATCCGAGCGTGAAGGAGTGGGCTAAGAGCGTCGGCATCGATTCCGCGAAGTTCAACGAGGTGTACGACTCCTTCGGCATCGATGCGAAGCTGCAGCGCGCGGCGACGATCGGCAAGGAGTACGGCGTCCAGTTCACACCGGCACTGGCTGTCAACGGCAAGTTCTTGACCGGCCCGTCCATGGTGACCAGCCCCCCGGGCGGTGGTCCGAATTCTCGGCTGGATTACCCTCGCTTCTTCAGCGTCCTGGACCAGCTCATCGACATGGCCCGCGGCAAGCCCGCCGCCACCAAGAAGAAAGGTTGACGGCAGCGGGGATGGGCGTCCCCGCTCTGCATGCGATGCGTCTCTTCTGCTACCGCTGGTTGTTCTGCCTGACCGCGGCGTTGCTTCCCTTTCTGGTCCGTGGCGCGGATCTGATGGAGGACGTGGATTACCGCGTCATCCCGAAGCAGCAGCTCTCGGACACGGAGCGCATCGAGGTCGTGTACTTCTTCTACTACGGCTGCACGTGGTGCTACCAGTTCGAACCGTACGTCGCGGACTGGCTGAAGAACAAGCCCACCGACGTCAGCTTCCGACGCGTCGCCGCGCTACGCAGCAGCAAGTGGATCACTCTGACGCGGGCCTTCTACGCGTACGAAACGCTCGACCTGCTCCCGCGTCTGCATGCCCCGACCTTTCGCGCCTTCCATCGGGACGATGTCAACCTGCAGAGCGAGGGCACATTGTTCGACTGGGTCGAAAAGCAGGGCGTCGACCGCAAACGCTTCGAAGAGGTGTTTCAGTCCGAAGCCGTCACGGCGCGCGTGATGAATTCACGGGCACTCACCAACGCCTTCGAAGTAGAGAGCACACCCAGCGTAGCGGTCGACGGCCGCTATCTCACCAGCAGCGGCATGACCGGGGGCGTTGCTCAACTGATAACGGTCGTAGAGGCGCTGATCAAGCTGGTGCGCGAGGAGCGGCGGGGCGCGAAGTGACCGCCCGCGTGGTGATAACCGGCGCGTCCAGCGGCATTGGCCGCGCGCTCGCTGCCGAGTATGCGCAGCGTGGCGCCGTGCTGGGCTTGATCGCGCGGCGCGCCGAATCGCTTCGAGAGCTCGCCTCCAAACTGAAGGTCCAGACTGCGCTCTATGCGCTGGACGTACGCGATGCAGCGGGACTCAGTCGAGCAGGAGAGGATTTCCGCTCGAAGTTCGGGGACCCCGACGTGGTTATAGCCAATGCCGGCGTGAGCGCCGGGACATCGACCGAGCGCAGCGAAGACCGCGCCGTGTTCCAGGAGATCCTGGACACTAACGTTATGGGAATGATGAACACGTTTCAGGCCTTTCTGCCCGGGATGCGCGCGGCTGCCGGCGGCACTCTGGTTGGGATCGCGAGCGTAGCAGGATTCCGAGGGGTGCCAGGGTCCGGCGCCTATTCCGCGTCCAAGGCGGCAGCCATCGTCTACCTCGAGAGCTTGCGTGTCGAGCTGCGGGGGAGCGGTATTTCGGTGGTTACGATCAGTCCTGGTTACATCGCGACGCCGATGACTGAGCACAACCCCTATCCGATGCCGTTCATCATCTCCGCGAATGTGGCCGCGAGGCGCATGGCCGACGCCATCGCGCGGCGCAAGCGGCACGTAGTGATTCCATGGCAGATGGGGATCGTGGGCGGACTGCTGAAGATCCTGCCGCGGGCTCTGTACGATCGGGTGTTCGCGCTCGCGCCGAGAAAGCCGCGGCGCGATCACTGATCAACGAGTGGGATGTTGAGGACCGCCTCCAACTCGCCCAACGCCTGCTCCGCCGAGTCGACTTTGATCGTCGTCATCCCCAGCGCGCGCGCCGGCTTCAGGTTGATCCCGAGATCGTCCAGATAGACCGCCTGTCCGGGTTCGATCTCGAGCCGCTCGAGCGCGATCTGATAGAACCGAGGCTCCGGCTTGCGCGCGCCCACCAGGCTCGATTCGATCACCAGGTCGAACAGACTCAAGATCTGCGACACTTCCCGTACGCGCGCCTCGCTCGTCGGCAGGCCGTGCCCGCTGCCCGTTTTCACGTTGTTCGTGAGACAGGCGTTGCGGAAATGCGCCTTACAGCGGCGCAGCGCTTCCACCATCGTCGGCCTGACCTCCCCATAGAGCAGCGCGATCACCTCCTCGCCGCGCACCGGATGACCCAGCGCTCTGGATTCCCCCTCGAACGCGTCGCCGAACTCCGCCAAGGTCATCTGACCGCGCTCAAAGCGCGCCCACGCGTTGCTGTCGGAATCGATGCTGTTGACCTGGCGCAAGAACCCCTCGCGCAGCCCGCGGCTGCGCTCGAACCCGGCGAAGGCCTTGAATGGACTCTCGGTGAATACCCCGCCGAAGTCCCAAAGCACCGCTCGAATGGCGGGATTGGGAGAGGCTCCGCCACTCACTGCTTGTTGTTTTTCTTGTACTCGTCGACCGCGCGCTTGAGGTCCTTGTACTCTTCGCAGGGGATCGGCGTGCACAGCTTCTGCAACTCTGCCAAGTGTTGTTCGGCCTGTGGCAGCTTGCCCGACATCAGGTACGCCTCGCCGATGTATTCGTGCGCCGCCTTGTGGCGTGGGTTGAGCTTGAGCGCCTTGTCGTAGGCGGCGAAGGCCGCGTCGAGGTTGCCCTGCTTGCGCTGCGCGAAGCCCAGCCAGTTCTGGACGTCGGCGTTTTTCGGATCGGCCGCTGCCGCCTTGGTCAGCAGTTCGGCGGCCCGTTTCCAGTCCTTCGCCTCGATCGCCTTCTTGCCCGCGGCTGCGTCCGCACTCAAGGTCGGGACCGGCTCATCGTCGCCCATGTTAGCGATCGTAGAAAGGGGTAGCGCCGCGGCCGACACGAGCCACAATACTGCGGTGATCAGCCTCCAAGTCTTCACGTGTTCCTCCTCGTCAGCGCTTGATCTCGATTTCGATAAACACGAACGGAAAATCGTTCGCGTTGATCACGTCGTGTTCGACCCCGGCCGGACGCGAATAGGACACCCCGGATTTGAGCTCCGCGTAGCGACTGCCGTCCGGCTCTTCCAGACGCAGTCGTCCGGTGGTCATGGGCACGACCACGTAGTCATACTCGTGGCGGTGATAGCCTGTCGCTGCACCGGCGGCGAAGCGCCACTCGGTGACGCGCACCGTCTCGTTTTCCAATTGCACGGTGGGTTCTGCGCGTTGCATCGTCGACTCCCCGTCTATTGGGCTTCCGGTGGCGACCAGGTGTTTCACCAGTTTCGCACCTGCCGGATAGAATAACTGGCCGGCAGGTACTTGCGGACGCCATCGAGCCGTGCTGCACCGGAAAGAGCAGGCGTCGAAAAGCGCGAACTCTGGCAAGGAAACAAATAGCATTTTACTATCCAAACTCCCTTTCCTATACTGGCTTTAGCCTTACGCTTTTCTTCCAAAACAAAACGTCGAGAAGGAGACTCAACATGGCCGCAACGCTAAGCTGCAAACCGCTGCTCGCAGCCGGTGCCATCCTCGGGGCGATCGTCTGGTCGGCTCCGACGCTCGCAAAGGACTGGTACCCCTATCCCGTCGAAGAGTGGAACCCCCCCTTCGACATGAGCAGCCCGCGCAAAAAGATCGAATACGTGCCCCTGCCGAAAGCGTCCAAGAAGTGGTCGATTTGCGTGTCCTTCCCGCACATGAAGGACGCGTACTGGCTGGGGGTGGACTACGGCGTCGTGGAAGAGTCGAAGCGCCTCGGCGTGAAAATGCAGCTCGTGGAGGCCGGCGGCTATACGGAGCTGAAGAAGCAGATTTCACAGATCGAGGATTGCGTGGCGGCTGGTGCCAACGCGGTGGTCATCGGCGCAATCTCGAACGATGGCCTGAACAATCTCATCTCCGAGATCCGCAAGAAGAACATTCCAGTAATCGATGTAATCAATGGCATCTCCTCCAAGGAGCTGTCGGCGAAGTCGCTGGTATCCTTCGGCGAGATGGGCGCAAAGACCGGGGAAGTGCTCGCCAAAGCGCATCCCAAAGGGAGTCCGCCGGTGAAGGTGGCCTGGTTCCCGGGCCCGCCGGGTGCTGGTTGGGTAGAAGCGGGTAACACCGGCTTCCAGAGCGCGATCAAGGGCAGCGCTGTGGAAGTGGTCGAGACCAAGTACGGCGACACGGGCAAGGAAGTGCAATCCAAGCTGGTCGAAGACACGCTGCAGGCGCATCCCGACATCAGCTACATCGTCGGTACCGCCGTGACGGCGGAGGCGGCGGTGCCAATCCTGAAGTCCCGCGGCCTCGAGAACAAGATCAAGGTCCTGTCCTATTACTACACGCCGGGCGTTCATCAGGGCATCGGCAGCGGCTCCATCATGGCAGCGCCGACGGACTCGCCGGTGATTCAGGGTCGAATCGCCATCGACCAGGCGGTGCGTGTCCTGGAAAACAAGGACTACCACAAGCACGTTGGACCGGCCCTGTTCGTGGTCGATCAGTCGAACTTCAAGTCGTTCAACACCGAGTCGACGCTGGCCCCCCCATCGTTCAAGCCGACGTTCAACGTCGAGTAACAGGGGGTTCCAAGGTCCGGAGCGGGCGTACGCGCCTGCTCCTGATCTTGCATTGCGCATGAACCAGAGCACAGGCAGTAACGCCGGGGCTACGCCGCCGGAGGGGACGGCGCAGCCGCTGGTCCTCTGCCGTCGCATCGTCAAGGAATATCCAGGCGTCACCGCGCTGGATGGCGTCGACTTCGAACTGCGTGCTGGCGAGGTCCATGTCCTGTTCGGGGAAAATGGCGCCGGCAAATCCACTTTGATTTCGTTGCTGGCAGGAGCGCAGACACCCACGTCAGGCGAGATCCTGGTGCGCGGGCAGCCAGTACAGCTGGATTCGGTGTATCGGGCGCGAGGCCTCGGCATCAGTGCGGTTTTCCAGGAGTTCTCCCTGGTTTCTCAGCTGACCGTCGAGCAGAACCTCCTTCTGGGCGCGGAGCCGCGCCGCCACGGGCTTCTGGATTGGCAGGCGATGCGGCGGGAAGCGCAGGCCATCCTGAAGCGGCTGGGCTTCGCCATCCGACCCGCAGATATCGTTCAGCACTTGAGTCGCGCCGAGCAGCAGATGGTCGAAATCGCCAAGGCCTTTCGCACAGAGCCATCTGTGCTGGTCCTGGACGAGCCTACGGCTTCGCTCACGCAACGCGAAACTGAACAATTGTTCGCCTTGATCCAAAGCGCCACTGCCCGCGGCGTAGGCGTCGTGTACATCACTCATCGCATCGGCGAAATCCGGCGCATCGGCGACCGCGTGACGGTTCTGCGCGATGGACGGGTTGTCGCCACAGTCGACGGTAAGACCACTTCGGAAGACCGGTTGGTCGAACTCATGACCGGACGCGTCATACAGGACATCTATCCCGTCGTTGCGCATCGGCCGGGGGATGTCGTGCTTAGGACAGAGCGGTTGCACTCCAAGTCGGGAAGCATCCAGGATGCCTCGATCGAAGTACGCGCGGGAGAAATCGTTGGCGTCGCCGGCCTGATCGGTTCGGGCAAGTCCGAGCTGGGCAGGATCTGCTTCGGGCTCGAGCCAGTAGCATTAGGCCGCGTCTGGCTCCATGGCGAGGAGGCGACCGGATTTAGGCCCGGCGTCATGTTGAGCAAGGGGTTTTTTTATCTTCCGCCCGACCGGCGCGAGGAAGGTCTGCTCCTGATGCGCTCGTGCCGCGAAAATATCGCGCTCCCTGCGCTTCGCACCCAGCCGATCCGGCGCGGTGCTTTTCTGAGTGTTGCCAGCGAGCGCAGCCTGGTGCAGAGCCTGGTCGCGCGCATCAATCTGCAGCCCGCCAAGCCAGAGCGCGACGTAGGCAGCTTCTCGGGCGGCAACCAGCAGAAGGTGCTGCTGGCGAAGAGCCTGACGCGGTCGGTCAAGCTGTTCGTGTTCGACGAGCCGACGGTGGGTGTGGACGTCGCCACGCGCGTGGCTATCTACCGGTTCATCGGCGAACTGTGCGAAAGCGGCGCGGCCGTCTTGCTGATCTCTTCGGACCTGCCCGAAGTGCTGCACCTGAGCCATCGGCTCTACGTCATGTATCGGGGCAGGATACAAGCCGAGTTCTCCGGCGCCGAGATTACCGAGCAGAATGTGCTCAGGCACTTGTTCGAGCGGGAAGCCGCATGAGTTACGCAGGGGCGAGCACATGAGCCAGCAAGCGCAAGCAGAGCGCGCCGTGAGCACGCGGTCTGCGACTGAGCGGGCGGTGCGATGGGCGCAGCATCTTTTCGTCAGGCTCGGCGTGCTGCCATTCCTGCTTGTCCTGGCACTGGTGGTGTTCACGGCGCTGTCGAAGAATTTCCTGACCACAGACAACCTGGTCAATGTCGTGCGCCAGTCCGTATATCTCACGATCGTCGCTCTGGGGCAGATGCTGGCGCTTCTGACCGGTGGGTTCGATCTGTCGGTGGGGACCATCGTGGCGTTGACTTCTGTGGTCGGCGCCACGGCGATGGCCGCTGTCGCGGCAGCGTCCCCCGACAGCCTGTGGCTTGCCATTGCGTTGGGCTGCCTGGCGGGGATTGCTGCAGGCACGCTGGTGGGTGTGACCAACGGCATCGGTGTCGCGGTGTTCAACGTCTCGCCTTTCATGATGACCTTGGGCATCGCTTCAGTGGGGTTCGGCATTGCGCTATACATGACGGGCGGCATGCCTGTGTACGGGATGCCACCTCAGTTCGGCCGGGTGTTCGGCTTCGGGCGGCTTGCGGGTATTCCCGTGCCCGTGTTCGGCGCGGTCATCATCATCGCGCTCACCTGGGTGCTGGTGAACCGAACGGCGCTCGGCCGGTACTTCTACGCGGTCGGTGGCAACATCAAGGCCGCCCATCTCTCCGGGATCAGCACCGGGCGTACGCTGTTTCTGACCTACACGCTGTGCGGGTTTCTGAGCGCAGTGTGCGGCATGCTTTTGACCGCGCGGCTGGAGACAGGCGAAGCCAACATCGGCCATTCCTTGCCGCTCGAATCCATCGCGGCCTGTGTGATCGGTGGGGTCAGTCTGCGCGGTGGCGTGGGGCGCGTAGGTAACGTCGTGCTCGGTGCGCTTTTTATCGGGCTGGTACAAAACGGCATGAACCTCGCCCGCATCGAGTCATATCTGCAGACCGTCGTGTTGGGCGCGCTGCTGATCTTGGCGGTGATCGTTGACCAGCTCCGGCTGCGCATGATGGCATCCATGCGCGACTAGAACGGGACAGACAACAGGAGAGACGAAGATGGCGATCGAAATCAATTGCGACATGGGAGAGGCCTTCGGCCTGTACAAGTGCGGCGACGACGAGGGGATCATGCCCTACATCACCATGGCCAACGTCGCGTGTGGATTCCATGCCTCGGATCCGGTCGTGATACGAAAGACGGTGCGGCTGGCGAAGCGCCACGGTGTGCGCGTCGGGGCCCATCCCTCCTATCCAGACTTGCAGGGGTTCGGCCGGCGCGAGATGAAGATGAGCCGAGACGAGCTGTCCGCCTTTCTCATCTATCAGGTGGGCGCGCTCAAGGCGTTCCTCGATGCCGAAGGGATGGCGCTCAATCACATCAAGCCGCATGGCGCGTTGTATGGCGTCGCGGCGCGCGACGAACAGGTCGCCCACGCCATCTGTGATGCGGCAGAGATCTTCGGCGTACCGCTGCTTGGAATGGCCGGCACGAAGCATGAGGAGGTGTATACCAAACGCGGTCTGACGTTCCAAGCCGAGTACTACACTGATCTCGACTACGGCGACGACGGCTCACTCATCATCACGCGCGAGCACGAGTCGAAAGACGCGAAAGAGGCGGCGAGGCGCGCGGTACGGGCCCTGAAGGAGGGGAAAGCGACCTCGATCACGGGTAAGGACATTCCGATGCGGGCCGAATGTATCTGTGTGCACTCGGATACACCTGGTGCCGTGGAGCTGGCGAAAGCCGTGCGCGACGCCCTGGCCCCGTTTCTTGGCAAGAGTGTTGCGCGTACAGCGGCTGCTGCGCACTGACGGCGAACATCCAGCAGGGAGCAGATGCGGTGCCAGCGATACTTTACTGCGGCCCGACCAGCCCGTTCGCTCGGATGGCTCGCGTGGTATCTCTCGAACTCGACATTCACGTCGAAGAGCGTGTGATTGACGTCTACACCGCCGAGTTCCTCGACGCGCTCAACCCATTGCGGCAGATTCCGACTCTCGTTACCGAAGCGGGTGTACCCATCTACGATAGCCGCGTCATCTGTAATTATTTCGACGCCCTCTCCGGGAGAGCGAGCTTGATTCCAGACGAGCAGCGCTGGGAGGTTGAGACGCGCTGGGCGCTGGCCATGGGTGTCATGGAAGCTGGGCTGCAGCGCCGGATGGAGATCGTTCGGCCCGCGGCCGAAAAGAGTCCGGCGAATGTCGCGAAGCTGGAGATTCGAATCGACCGGGCACTCGCGCAGCTTGAACGAGAGGCCGATGCGTTGCGCGGTGCCGGGACGCGAATGGACTGCATTGCAACCGCCGTCGCGCTCGAGTACACCGACTTTCGTTACACGACCGAGTGGCGCCAGCGCTGCCCTCAGCTGCATGCCTGGCTGCATGGCTTCGCCGGGCGTCCCAGCATGATCCAAACCCGTCCTCGAGATCCGAACTGATCAACGTGCGCAATCCAACAGGAGTAGCCCATGGCCCGTCACGAAGTTCTCTGCCCCCTTCCCGGCACCTTCTACCGCAAGCCCGCGCCGGACGCCGAGCCTTACGTGAAGGAAGGGGACACGGTCAAACCCGGTGACACGATCGGGCTAGTGGAAGTAATGAAGCAGTTCAGCGAGGTGCAGGCCGACGCCGCGGGCAAGATCGTGCGCTTTCTCGTGGAGAACGAGGGCACCGTCGAGCCGGGGCAGCCGCTGGTGATGATCGAAACGGCTTGAGCAGCCGGCCCATCGTAGTTCCCGTCGCTCCAACACGATGAAACGGCTGCTCGTGGCGAATCGCGGAGAAATTGCAGTCCGCATTATTCGAGCCGCGCACGAACTGGGGCTGGAGGCTGTCGCTGTGCACAGCGAGGCCGATCGCGACAGTCTGGCCGTGCGTATGGCCGATGTCGTGGTCCCCATCGGACCACCTCCGGCGGCCAAGAGTTACCTGAACATCGATGCGCTGATCAAGGCGGCGCTCGATTCTGGCGCAGAAGCGGTGCACCCGGGATACGGATTCCTGTCGGAGAACGCCAGCTTTGCGCAGGCGGTGGAGCGCGCCGGCTTGATCTTCGTCGGCCCCACGCCGGAGATGATCCGCATCATGGGCAACAAGTCGCTCGCGCGCGAGACGGCAGCGAAGGCCGGCGTGCCCACGGTGCCAGGGAGCGTCGGCGTAGTCGAGACGCTCGACGACGCGGTGGCCTCGGCAGCCAAAATCCGCTATCCCGTGATGATCAAGGCTTCGGCGGGCGGAGGCGGGCGTGGAATACGCGTAGCCAACGATCCCGAGGAGCTGCGCAAGCAGATGAGTGTGGCGCAGGCGGAAGCGCAATCGGCGTTCGGCGATAAGAGCGTCTACCTTGAGCGCTTCATCCGGCGGGCGCGCCACGTCGAGGTCCAGGTGCTCGGCGATGGCCGCGACGTGGTGCACTGCTACGAACGCGAGTGCTCGCTGCAGCGCAGACGCCAGAAGATTCTCGAAGAGGCGCCCTCTCCGGCTTTGTCGCAAGCGACGCGTGAGCGCCTGTGTGAATCTGCCGTACGGTTGGCGAAGTCCGTGGGTTATCGCGGTGCCGGCACGCTCGAGTATTTGTACGATGACGAATCGGACGAGTTTTTCTTCATCGAGATGAACACGCGCATTCAAGTGGAGCATCCCGTTACGGAGATGATCACAGGCATCGATCTGGTGCGCGAAATGATCCGGGTTGCACAGGGCTATCCGTTACGCTTCAAGCAGAGCGACATCGAGATCCGCGGTGTCGCGATCGAGTGCCGCATCAACGCCGAGGATCCGGACAGGAACTTCATGCCCAGCCCCGGGCGCGTTTCGGAGATCATGCTGCCCGGCGGGCCCGGCGTGCGCATAGACACCATGCTCTACTCGGGATACACGGTGCCGCCGTACTACGACTCGCTGCTCGGCAAGCTGATCGTACATGCCGAGAATCGTCCGGCCGCGATCGCGCGCATGCGCCGCGCGCTGAACGAGCTGCGGGTGGAAGGCGTGCACACGACGCGCGCGCTGCATCTCAGGCTGATGGACGAGCCGCGCTTCGAGCTGGCGCAGTTCGACACCAATTTTCTGGAAGGCTGGCTCGCGAAGCCAGCCTGACTTTCAACGCGGACCAGAGGAGCAAGCATGGCCATAGGAACCGCCCGCTACAGCTTAGGCGCCGACGAGCACATTTTCGTCGAGCTTTCTGAAGAGATGTCGCTCGAAGCCTTCTTCAAGGGCATGGCGATCACCACCGCGCTGGAGAAAAAGAAGGTGCCTGGTGTGGCCGAGATTTGCCCAGCCAACGCGTCCTACCAGGTGAAGTTCGATCCGGACGTGACGCATCCGAACGAGATGATGAAGCTGCTACAGCAGCTCGAGCGCGACGTTGGCAGCGTCGAGCTGGAGCTGAACACACGCATAATCGAGATCCCGGTGTTGTACAACGATCCGTGGACGCGCGAGACGCTGATGCGCTTCCGCGAGCGCCATCAGGAGCCCAACTCCACCGACATCGAGTACGCCACGCGTATCAACCATTTCAAATCGGTGGACGAGTTCATCGCGGCGCACAGCGGATCTCCTTGGTTCGTGTCGATGGTGGGGTTCGTGGCGGGTCTCCCGTTCCTGTTCCAGCTGGTCGAGCGGGCGAAACAGATCGAGGTTCCCAAGTACCTGCGCCCCCGCACCGATACACCCAAGCTCACCATCGGCCACGGCGGCTGCTTCGGCTGCATCTACTCCGTGCGCGGCGCGGGTGGCTACCAGATGTTCGGCATCACGCCGGCGCCGATTTTCGACCCAGCGCAGGGGCTGCCCTACTTCAAGGAGTTCATGTGCCTGTTCCGCCCCGGCGACATCGTGAAGTTCAAGGCCATCGACCGCGCTGAGTACGACGGCGCCGTCAAACAAGTGGAGACCGGTACCTTCGGACTTCGCATCCGCCCCGTCGGGTTCGCGATGAAGAAGTTTCTGGCCGATCCCGCCGGCTACAATCACAAGCTCGAGGAGGTCCTGTATGGCAATTAGGGTCCTGAAGCCAGGCCTGGCGACCACCGTGCAGGATGCCGGGCGAGAAGGCTACTACAACGTCGGGATCCCGCTGTCCGGCGCGCTTGACCAGTACTCGTTCCGCGCCGCCAATCTGCTGGTGGGCAACGACGAAAGCGCCGCCGTGCTCGAATGCACGCTGATGGGTCCCGAGCTCGAGTTCCAGCGCGATGCGGTGATCGCCGTGACCGGCGCCGAGTTGGCGCCCAAGCTCAACGGCACGGCTGCGTCCCGCAACCAGGCCATCGCAGTCAAAGCCGGAACGGTCGTGTCGTTCGACTTCATGCGCACGGGTGCACGCGCCTACATCGCGGTGGCCGGCGGAATCGATGTGCCGGTGATTCTGGGAAGCCGCTCCACATACGGGCTGGGCGCGTTCGGGGGATTCCAAGGTCGCAAGCTGCAGGCGGGGGACGTGGTTCCGGTGGGGGCGCCAAAAGGTAAGCCGAAGATCGGGAAGCGTGTCCCGGATGATCTCGCCGTGCCGTTGCCGAAGGAGCTCGAGCTGCGCGTAGTGCCCGGCATGTACTTTCATCGCATCACCGACGAGTCCGCGCAGACCTTCTTCGAAGACACCTGGACCGTGGCGCTGGAGGCCGATCGCATCGGTTACCGCTACAAGCAAGGCCGTGCGCTCAAGTTCCGCGATCGCAAGCAACCGTTCGGCGCGGGCTCCGATCCCTCCAACATCGTGGATGCAGGGTATCCCTACGGCTCGATCCAGGTGCCCGGTGGGCTGGAGCCGATCATCCTGCATCGGGACGCGGTTTCGGGCGGCGGCTACGCGATGATCGGGACGGTCATCAGCGCGGACATGGACCGCATCGCGCAGATGCAGCCGAACAACAAAGCGCGGTTCATCAAGGTCGATCTCGACGCGGCGCTATCCGCTCGGGCTGACCGCAACCAGCGCCTGCAGCGCCTGCGCGCGGTGCTGGTTTGATTCCCCCCGTGTTGATCGAAGCAAACCTGGTCGGCAGACTACCTGCGCCGCCTGTCACCGACCGTAATCCGTCTAAGCGAGAGGGGTCGTCATGACCACCGTCAACATTCGGGCTGCAGGCGCGGCCGCGGCTCCGTTTCATGACCCCCCGCCGCTCCGGGATTTGGACGCAGTCCTACGCCTATTCGAGCTGCCCTTCAGCGATCTCATGCACCAAGCTCAGTCCGTGCATCGCCAGCATTTCGACCCCAACGTAGTGCAACTCTCCACGCTGCTCTCGATCAAAACCGGCGGCTGTCCCGAGGATTGCGCATATTGCCCTCAGTCGGTGCGCTACCAGACCGGGGTTCAGTCTCAGGATCTGCTCCCGCTAGGTGAGGTGGTGGACGCGGCGCGCCGTGCCAAGGATGCTGGAGCTACCCGTTTCTGCATGGGCGCAGCCTGGCGCGGGCCGAAAGACAAAGAGCTGGAGCCGGTGCTGGAAATGGTGCGCGCGGTGAAGGCGCTGGGCCTCGAGACCTGCGCCACGCTGGGCATGCTGCGGGAGGGCCAGGCCCTGAAGCTGAAGAATGCAGGCCTGGACTACTACAACCACAACCTGGACACCGCCCCCGAGTTTTACGGCGACATTATCACCACGCGCGTGTATGGAGAGAGGCTCGACACCCTCGAGCAGGTACGAAGCGCCGGGATTCACGTGTGCTGCGGCGGTATCGTCGGCATGGGCGAGACGCGACGCCAGCGAGCGGGGCTGATCGCGCAGCTTGTCAGCCTCAAACCCCATCCGGAGTCGGTGCCGATCAACAACCTAGTGCAGGTGGAGGGTACGCCGCTCTATGGCGCCGAGCAGCTCGATCCGTTGGAGTTCGTGCGCACGATTGCAGTCGCACGCATCACCATGCCCGGTTCCTACGTCCGCCTGTCCGCCGGGCGCCAGCAGATGTCGGAAGCGGTTCAGGCGCTTTGCTTTCTGGCCGGGGCGAACTCCATCTTCTACGGGGACAAGCTGCTCACCACCGGCAACCCCGACGTGGAGCGCGACCGCGCGCTGATGCATAAGCTCGGCATCAGCGCGCAGCCCGGCATCGCGGACTAGCTCATCGATTGATACACAGCCTTCTCGAACGCGTAGAACAGCGGCAGCGCCTTCTCGTCCGCGAACGGCAGCACCTGCGTCAAGTAGACCCCGCCCACGCCTTTGCGCTGATCGATCCAGAAGTAGGTATTTGCCAATCCCGCCCACGCAAGACTTCCCGCAGAGCGGCCGGTGGGTGCGCGCTCTTCGTTGATCATGAAGCTCAGGCCCCAGTCCTTCGGCATGCCCGGGAAGAACTCTGCGTCGTTCGTCAGCGGTGGCATCGCGGTCTTCAGCATCCTGACCTTGGTATCGCCCATCGCGTTACGCGACATGAGGTCTACGGTCTCCGGCTTGAGCACCCGGTTACCATTTCCTGTACCGCGATTCAGAATCATCCGGACGAACAACAAATAGTCCCCGGCAGTCGAGTAGAGCCCGCCGCCGCCCATCTCGAACTCGGGTTCCTGGGGAATCTCGATGTTCGTGGGAGCAAACTTCCCGTCCTCGCCTCGCATATGAATCTTTGCCAGGCGGGCCCGCATCTCGGGGGTGATCTTGAACGCGGTGTTGTTCATGCCGAGCGGGCTGAAGAGGTTCTCCTGCATGTAGACGCCGAGGCGCTTGCCGCTGACCGATTCCACCATCTTGCCGGCCCAGTCGATGTTGATGCCGTACTCCCAGCGCTCGCCCGGGTCGAACAGCAGCGGCGTGGTCAACGCGATGTTCTGGCAGCTGATGATCCCTGGAATTCCTTTGACTTTCTCGTAGCGGATGAGGTCTGGGCTCCACAGATCGTAAGCAAACCCCGCAGTGTGGGTGAGCAAGTGGCGCAGCGTAATCGGCCGCTTGGGTGCGCGGGTCACCGGCTGATCGTTGTCCCAGCCTACCAATACTTTCGCATCGGCGAGCTCCGGCGCCCAGCGGCTCGCTGGCGTGTCCAGCTCGAGCTTGCCCTGCTCAACCAGCTGCATGGCCGCAGTCCCGGTCAGCGCCTTGGTCATCGATGCGATCCAAACCACGGTGTCGGTAGTCATCGCCCCGCTCTGACCGAGCACGCGCTCGCCGAAAGCGCCTTCGTAGATCGTTCCGTCCCTGGTCGTGGCTGTGGCAATCACACCCGGGACATCACCGTCATCGAATGGCGCCTCGCAACAACGCGTCGGCGTTCTGCTTCAGGGATCCTTCGGCACTGCTCTCGGTGTACACACCCTCGGCGGCTGCGCCCGCCAGCAGCGCTGCCCCGGTCTTCAGAAAGGTTCGACGGTCGGTTTTCATTAGGCTCCTCCCTATGTTTGGGTCGTCGGCGTGATCGCTCGACGGCTTCGATCATAGCCCCATTGCGGAGATCAGGAGCAAGCGGACCTTCGCGCGGGAGTTCTTCCAGCATCACACGCGACAGGCCCGGCGACAGGGCGGATACACTGCCAACGCGGATGCACGGTCACTTGTCTGTGTCTGGGCATGGATTGCGCAGCATCGGGCGATAGACCTTATACGCGAATGCTCTAGCTGCGCGGACGCAGAATCATCTGCGTGCACCGAAAGACCGCGATTGTCTTTCCGGATTTCTCCGCGCGCACCTCGGCGTCCCAGACTTGGGTCGTGCGGCCTTTGTGAACGGGTTTGGCAACGCAGATCACATCGCCCTCGAGCGTGGTGCCGAGAAAGTTGCTCTTGAGCTCGATGGTCGTGAACCCGCTTGCGCCGTCGGGAAGATTGCGCAGCGTCGCATAACCGCAGGCGGTGTCGGCGAGCGAGACAACGGCGCCGGCATGCAGATACCCGTTCCACGCACACTTGTGCAACTCCACCCTCATGCGCGCGACCACTTCGTCAGGTTCGACCGCGAGGAACTCCATGCCGAGATATGCCGGCAGAAAATCCTTGCCGCTCTGATTCCACTCGGCGATCGTTTGGGGGATGGTCAGCCGTTCCATCGTGTACTCCTCTATGCCGGCTCGGCCAGGCGGACTCCGGGATTTACCTGCCAGACAGGACACGAACAAACGTCGCGGGATGTTCCGGGGTGATCAACCAGGGCCGCTCGCCGCCGCGCTCGATCCAAACGAAACCGTCGGTGCGAGAGACGTACATCTGCACGATTCCTCTCTTCTCTGTCCAGAGCCAGCCAAATCCGCCCCAAAGTCCTCCGGCGCCGACGCGCATGGCCCAGCCCGTCTTACGCCGCAACTCCTCTCTGTCTATCAGCTTCACTTCCGAAATTTCCTCCCGGCGCAATTGCCGGCGCCTCAGCGGCCAGATCACCTCGAGGACGCTGGGGTGCACCACGAAGAGGGTTGGTCGAAACCAAAGCCACACCCAAGCGTAGATGCCGAGGAGAAACAACGCGGGAAGCGTGAGCCAACCCCCTCGGACAGCAGACTGTGCCAGGAATACGGCCGGCAACGCCAGCAAGACAAGAGTCAGCACCAATATCAGCGCCGACATCGGGGCCAGCCGAAAGCTCGTGGTCGGGGCGCTCATTACAGACGAATCACAACGCCGAAATTGCCGTTCGGTAGCGAATGGCGATTTCCTGCTTATTCGTGACCGTAGTATTGAGGTCCCTGAGCAAACCGTCGGTCAGTCCGTAGACCCAGCCGTGGACCGCTACGTCTTGGGCTCGATCCCACGCGTCCCGGACAATCGAAGTCTGGCAGACGTTTGCGACCTGCTCGATCACGTTCAACTCGCACAAGCGGTCGCCTTGCTTTCCAACGTCGGAGAGCGACTGCAGATCGCCCCCGTGCTTGGAACGGACATCCTGGAGGTGGTGCAGCCAATTGTCGATCAGGCCCAGCCGCTCACTGTGCAGAGCCGCCCTGACACCGCTGCAGCCGTAGTGCCCACAGACGATGATATGTCGGACCTTCAGCACGTCGATGGCAAACTGCATCACAGAGAGGCAATTGAGGTCGGTATGAACGACCAGGTTTGCGACGTTGCGATGGACGAAAAGCTCGCCGGGCAGAAGCCCGACAATCTCGTTCGCCGGGACTCGGCTGTCGGAGCAGCCGATCCAGAGGTAATCCGGGGTTTGCTGGCGCGAGAGCTTGAGGAAGAACTCCGGATCCTGCTGCCGGATGCGGTCGGCCCAAGCCCTGTTGTTGTCGAAGAGATGACGCAGTGCTTGCATGTCGAGTAAAGCAGAGCAAGCCGTATCCGGCGGTCGGTTTGTCACTGCATAGGTTAGCACGCCCAGATAGGCCAATCAGCGGATCTCGCTGATTCGAAGCGCGGAAGGTACCTTGGCTGCGGTCCGCGGGCCCATTCACCTGGATAGGCTAAACCGCACGGTTCGGTTTGGCCACAAATCCGCGCTCGACGTCACCTTGGAAACCGACAGATTCATACAGCCGATGCGCTTCGGTGCGTTGCGCTCCGGACAGCAGAACGACTTTGTAGCAGTTCTTTGACCACGCAACGTCCAGCGCAAATTGCAGCACGAGCCGCGCAAGACCGCGACGCCGGCACTGAGACAGCGTTACGACGTGCTCGATTACTCCGAACGGGCACGCGCCGCTTGCGAGATTCGGTACAAGCGCCAGCATACATGTGGAGGCGAGGCTGCCCGCATGCTCGCACACCACCAAACGGAGATTCCCATCGTTCAGGATTCGCGCTAGTGCAGTGCAGGCTTCGGTCTGGGACAGCTCGGGGTCGTTCGGTCGCAGCTCCCGATACAGGGCTAGGATGCCGAGTAAATCACTGGGTTCGGCAAGGCGCACAGATGTTTGCATGCGTGTGTCGTCTTGATGAATCAGCTACCAAGTCGGTCGGCGGGGGACTTAACCTGACGTCATTTGATCATCCCATCGATGTCGCGACGCGCTTTGAGCTGCTTGCCTGTAGGCGGTCTCAACCGATCTGGCGGGGCGAAACAAGCCTGTACCCTCGCCCCGCGTAGTCGAACCCGCCCAACTCGAGCCGTTCCAGATCCGTTGCTTGTGGCGATGCGTAGTAAGCCCGGATCTCCTTGATGAGTCCGGAGCCCCTGTCGAAGACGACCCATTCGGCGCCTCGAAGCACAGTCCCCTGCTTGGTCTTGAAGTGGGTCCATTCGATCGCCGCCTCGGCCTTCCGCTCGTCGATCAGCAGCGTATCGATAGTCCAATACGAGCCGAAGGTCGCTACCGCGTATTTCCAACGCTCCGCGATCTTCACGGCTCCACGGAACGGACCATCGTACATACCAGGAGGGAAATAGTGCACCGCATCCGGTGTGAAGCACTGCACCATCTTCGTCTCGTTCGCCTCGTTGCAGCCGTCGTAGTACTTGCGCATCAACGACTCCATCCCTTCGGCGGTCAATTGTTTCGAGGTCATGCTTGCTCCTCTCGCCACTGGTTGTCGATCCGTGTCATGCCCCTATGCTTGATCATCGGATGATCTCGTCTGCTTGCAGCAAAATGGACTCGGGAATCGTGATGCCCAGATCTCGTGCAGTCTTGAAGTTGACTCTCAGTACGAACTTGGTCGGCTGCTCGATGGGTAGATCGCTGGCTTTAGCGCCCTTAAGAATTTTGTCGACGTACACGGCGGCGTGCCTCCACATCTCAACGTAGTCCGCTGAGTAGGTGACCAACGCACCAGCCTCTGCAAACTCAGAGCCTTCGCCGATCACTGGAATTTTGTGAGATGCCAAGGCCAGTATGCTCTGTCGATTCGAGAGCATCAACGGCGTAGGCCACACGATGAGCGCCTGAAGCCGGTCCTTGTCGAAGCGTGCGAAGGCACTACGTATTTCGTCTAGATTGCGGACGCCGTACGTGCGGAGCGACAGCCCCAAACCATCAGCGAGCATGCGGTTTGCGTTTGCCCCGTTCACAAACTGAGGGTTAGTCGCTTCGAACAGTAAGCCCACACGCTTCAGGCCTGGCACTAACTCCATTGCGAACTGCAGCCGCTTAGAGTCTACGGCTGGTCCCAATCCGCTCCCGCCGGTAAGGTTTCCCCCCGGGTGCGCAATGCTGGCAACAAGTCCGTCCCTGATCGGGTCGGCCATCGTAGGGGCAACAATTGGGACTGTCCGTGTGGCTTGCATAGCGGCCTGCACAGCCGCTATAGAAACGACAAGGACATCCACATCGGCTGCGATCAGCTCAGTTAGAAGACGCGGGAACTGGGTGTAGTCTCCATCCGCGTAACGCGAAAGGAGAATGATGTTCTTGCCGTCGATGTAGCCAAGACTACGTAAACCGTCTCGGAATGCTTCGTCGTAGGGTCTGTGAACTGAAGGATTCGCGCTATAGAGTTGCCCGACTCTGAGCATCTTTCGGCCCTCGTCTGCGCTAGAGAGGCCGTAGCTAATCGCCAACAACAAGCTGGTGACAACAATCCTCCGCAAAGACTTAGACATTTTTCAGCTCATCCACTTACGTAGAGAAACTCGGCACAGGAAACGATTGCGAACATCAGCATTGCTCTGGACGCCCAACGTTTGCCTCCACCCGCCGCTGGCGCGTGCAGCGCGAAGGGAACTAAACGGCAACGCCGTTTGGCGGTTGGGTGCAAGGCATTATAGGTAGTCCGTCCTGCATTTCAACCGAAAGGAACTTGACGGACTACCTCAGGGCGTGAGTTAGGCGGCTGGACCAACCAGCACCATGTTTTCGTGCTTCTCATTACCCAGTTCGAAGAAGGTGATTCCGACTTTGGTATACCCATGCTTTGCGTAGAAAGCGATGGCGCGACTGTTCTGGGAGTTTGTCTTGAGCCAAATGGGTGCGCACATTCGCTCCATCGCCCAGAGCTCAACGTGCTTGAGAAGCAGGGCGCCGACACCTTTGCCTAGGAACGGCTCCTGAACATAGAGCGTCGCGAGTTCGGCGCCAGAGGCTGAAGGAATCGGGCAAGCCGCACCCGCCCTGACAACCGCGTAACCCCACAGATTCATGTCGTGCTCCGCTACGAACACGGCAGAAGACGACTCCGAGAGTAGTGAAGCGAATCGCGCCGGAGCGAACTCCGACAAGACGTAGGTAGCAATGACGGACGAAACGCCTTCCGTAGCGTATGTGTGAAGCCACACCTGGATAGCGAGGGCCGAGAGGATTTCCGTGTCTTCACGTCGACCAAGGCGAACACGCATGTGCTGACGCCTAACGTCATGGTCAGCGGCGCCGATAGGCGTCCGCTGCACCTAAGGTGTACGCCCGACATGGGCATGATCTTATGGGGTGGAAGTCCCCTGTGGGAGTACCTGTGATGGAAACATAACCACTAGCCGACGGCAAGGGCAAGTCCGTGAGGAGTTGTCTGAAGGAAGCCCGAGTGCAAAAGTGCGAGCCGACGAACAGAAATTGCATAGAAGGCCTAGTCCCCGGGCAAGTTGGCACATGACAACGAAGCCCACGGGTACGCGGGACAGGGTAAATGCAGCGGTTGTGCACTGAGAGAGCATGCACTTATTCGGGGAGATC
>JBGPPC010000021.1:0-23874 GCA_041488355.1 Gammaproteobacteria bacterium | reverse complement strand
GGGTCCGTCGCAGCGCGGGCCTGTAGCTCAGTTGGTTAGAGCAGAGGACTCATAATCCTTTGGTCCTGGGTTCGAGTCCCAGCGGGCCCACCACAGGCTTCGGAGGGCGCAAGCATGAACAAGCTCTGCCTCGCAGTTTTCGCCATCTGGTGCAACGCAGCTCACGCTGTTCTGCCCGGCGCACCGCCCAGGCCCGTGGATGAGCCGACTTTGGCGACAATGCGGTTTTGCCAGACCTTCTCGGTACGGGCCGCATGGGGGGCTGAGGCTAGATTCAAAGGCGCGCCGTCGTCATTCAAGTACGTGGCGCGGGACGTCGTGCACGAATACTTCATGGCTGACAACGCCCCTCCAGACGGCATCTACGTAGCCGATGATCTAGATCTAAACGAGCGGCTTGCCTACGAGGAAGTGGCTTTCTTCGGATGGAAGCGGATGGACGGATGGCTAAACGTGGACCCGGACCGGAGCGAACCCGATTGGGCGGCAATGCCCGCCGTGTTCTACCAGATGTGCAAGGACGCGGCCAATGACTCGGTCAGTGGTGCGATTCCAGACTGACCACCGAATCGGTCCCAAGACTCCAAGAATGACTCGACGGCTGGGCCGCGGATATCTCGTATTTTGCCTGGGCGTTCTGCTGACTTTTACCGCATTGCCGACCTGTGCCGACGGCTCGCAGGAGGCCGGCTGGGCTGGAGCCGTCATGATAGACGAAGACTACTTCAGCGCCGGTGGAAGCGCGGAGCTCGACAAACGTGTCGAGGGGGATGCTTTTTTGTCGGGTGGGCGCGTGGCCGTGCGGGGCCCGGTGAAGGGTGACGTCGCGGTGGCTGGAGGTGACATCTCCGCAGCCGACACGGTGGGCCAGGACCTGTACGCAATCGGAGGCAGTGTCGCCATCAGCGGCCAGGTCGCCGGCAATGCCCGCATCGCCGGCGCGCAGGTGACCATTTCGCCGCGCGGCGGTATCGCCGGGAAAGCCACCGTCGTTGCTGCGAACCTGAGGCTGGCAGGCCGTGTTGGGCGCTATCTCGCGGTGTATGCCGAGTCGGTGCGCATCGAGGGGGAGGTTGGCGGCGATCTTCGCATCGTGGCGCGCTCGGTGGAGATCGGCCCGGAGGCGAAAATCGGCGGCAAGCTGATCTACCGCAGCCCGCAGCCGGCGAAAATCGATGCCACCGCGCTGATCGCCGGTGGCGTAACCTACGTGCCGATGGAGTGGCCGACCGGGAAGCTCGGCTCGCTCGCGCGCGTAGCGACTTGGATTTCGATTGTTCTGTTGGTGTTCAGCCTGCTGCTGGTGGGCGTAATCATGATCGTCGCGTTTCCGAAGTTCTCCGCCGCCGCCGCCGACACCGTACGATCGGACCCGTGGAAGTCGCTTGCCCTCGGGTTTTGCTTGCTGCTCTGCCTCCCGGTGGCGGCGATCCTGTTCATGATGACCATCATCGGCATGCCGCTTGGCGTCGCCGTGCTGCTGTTCTATCCCGTGCTGCTGCTGCTCGGTTTCGTCACCGGCGCGCTGTTCCTGGGCGACCGAGTGGCCATGTGGATCGCCAGGCGGCGCGGCACGGCGGTAAAACCTGGTTGGCGCTACGCAGCCCTCACCGCTTCGCTGCTGGCGCTGCTGCTCGTCTGCAAGGTCCCATTGGCAGGCTGCGTGGTAGCGTTCCTCGTCATGTTGTTCGGGTCGGGTGCGTTGTGGATCTGCGCGTACCGTGGATACCTCCAGCAGGGTCCGGCTCAGGAGTCGTCGCCGCTTGGCCTCGATCTCGTGTAGCATCGGCGCCAATTGGCCGCTCTTGCGGCCAGGTTCAACTAAGGCGCGACTGGGGCAGCCGCAGTGCGTGCCGTCCAACGTACAAGAGACGATTTTCGGAGGAGCGCAATGAGACGTCTTGCGACGCTCGTCTTTTTCGCTGCACTGTCGGGCAGCGTCCACGCCGACTTCCAGAAGGGACTCGACGCCTGGAACGGCGGTGACTACAAGACCGCGTTCGACGAGTTCAAACAAGCTGCTGACAAGGGCGATGCCCGCGCCCAGTTCTATTTGGGTGAGGCCTACAACAAGGGCCGGGGCGTCGTGCAGGACTACTCCGAGGCCATGACGTGGTACAGCAGGGCGGCCGAGCAGAACAACGCGGAAGCCCAGGAGACGCTGTGCACCATGTATTTCTTCGGCCAGGGCGCGGTGAAGCAGGACTATGCGGCGGCGGCGAAGTTTTGCGCCGGCGCCGGCAAGCAGGGCAAGGCTTATCCCGCTTATCTGGGCGGCTATTTGTACGAGTTCGGCAAGGGCGTCGCTGTCGACCTCGCTCAGGCTGCGAACCTGTACAAAGTGGCTGCAGAGGCGGGCAACGTAGATGCGGAGGAAGCGCTGGGCCGCATGTACTTCTTCGGCCAAGGTACGACGCAGGACTACGCCGAAGCGGCGAAGTGGAATCGCAAGGCTGGCGAGCAGGGACGTTCTTTCGCCCAATTCCTGCTCGGCTACGCCTACGATTACGGTAAGGGCGTAGAGAAGAACGCAACCGAAGCGGCCACGTGGTATCGGAAGGCTGCGGATCAGGGCGATGGGCGTGCAATGGGCGCGCTGGGATACCTCTACTCGCAAGGCACGGGAGTTCCCAAGAGCGATACTGACGCCGTGAAGTGGTACCTCGCCGCTGCCGACAAGGGGGAGACCTCCGTATACAGCACGCTCGGCTGGGCCTTCTACCAGGGCAGCGGCGTGCCCGCCGATGGGGCGCAGGCCATCAAGTGGTTCACGCGTGCAGCCGACAATGCCGACGTCCAAGCTCAGTTCATGGTGGGCTATCTGAACGAGCTCGGGAAAGGTGGCGCGAAAAACCCCACCGAAGCGGTGAACTGGTATCGCAAGGCGGCGGAAGCGGGCAACGTCGAAGCCATGGAGGCCTTAGGACGCCTATATTTTGCTGGGGATGGGATCCCCGTGGATTACGCTCAAGCGGCCAAGTGGTATCAGAAGCCAGCGGAGAACGGCAACACCTACGCCCAGTTCCTCATGGGCTACATGTGCGAGTCGGGAAAGAATGGGATCCAGGCCGACCCGGCGCAAGCGGCGAAATGGTATGCGATGGCCGCCGAAAAAGGTGATGCGCGTTCCCAGTTCCACCTCGGGTGGCTGTATTTCGAGGGCAAGGGCGTGTCGGCCGATCCCGTGCTCGGCCATATGTGGAGCAACCTTGCCGCGGCGCAGCTCTCGGGTGATGAACGCAGCGCAGCGGAAAAGCAGCGCGACTACATCGGCAGCAAGCTGAATGCGACCCAGCTAGCCAAAGCCCAGCAGCTGGCGCGCGACTGGAAGCCGAAGAAATAGCGGTAAACGCAGCCGAAGATCGACGCGATGGCCTGCGTGGGTAGGAGCCCGCGTCGGCGTGGCGTGTACCCATCCCGTTAGCGAGCGTGAAACGCGAGCTGTCTCCGAGCTTCATCCGCACCGGCCAGCGCATCGAGCGAGGTCTGGAGCGCCTTCCTGAGTTGTATCACCGGGCGCGCGAATTGTGCCGCGACTTGTTCGTCGCTGAGGAAACCCGCACCTTCGATGCGCTCTACGATTACGTGCCCTTGGGCTTCGTCGACGGCCTTCGCAACGAGATCGCGCGCAAGCTGGCTCTGCCGGTGGAGATCTTCAGCCGGGATCGATTCTCCATCCACGGCTGCGGGCCTGTAGGTTTGCACGACGACTCGTTCCGTTACCCGCAGTACTACTTCGCGATGGTTATCGCACACTCGGGAGCCCTCGGCCTGGTGGATGCGCACAGCGTGGCCCTGCGCCATGAGCTCGGCGAGATCATCCTGCTCGATCCGCGTCGCAAGCATGGACTGGTGCGCGAGGGAGGGCGCGCCGACGACCACTCCTACGAGAGCTCTCACAGTCCGGTGTACGACGAAAACAGCCAGTTCTTGTTCCTGGATCTGGACGTGCGCCGTTCCGACCTGCAGGCGCGATTTCGCAAGGCCTGAGCCCCTGCTCCCGAGCTGCCCCTGACGCCGTCTGCCTTGGGTATTGAGTTTGCTTCACCAGAGTCTGGCAATGCCTGTAACCGGTCTGGTTCGAGCGCCTCAATCTTGGGGGAGGAAGCATGCGGTGTTACCTAGCGACAGTTCCCATCTTGGCGTTGCTGATCTCCGGTTGTGCGAGCGAAGACGGCGGGACGACCAAACCCATCGCCAGCACGGACAACGGCCCAAGCCGGCAAGCCTCGGCCGCGGATGCGACACCAGGGGTCACGGTCATGGATACTGTGCCTGGAGCCACAGTCGCAGGCGCGACGCCGAAGACGACCGCTGCCGGCGCCGGGCCTGGCCCTAAGGTTGCGGGCGCAGCGCCTGGACTCGCAGCCGGTCCCGTGGCGTATCAGAAAAACCGCACGGCGGGAGCCATCTTTGGGGCCGTCGGCGGCGGCTTGGCTGGAGGCGCCGTCGGTCCCTACATGAACAGCCAGAAGCAGGACCTGCAGAAGAACCTGCAGGACGAAATTCGATCGGGTTCCGCGAGTGTGGACAAGCTACCCCACAACGTCGTGCGCATCCGGATGCACGCGCGGGCGGCGTTCGATACCAACTCTTCATCCATCAAGCCCGCCTTCTGCACCACGATAGACAAGGTTGCGGATGTCGTGATCCGCTATGGGAAGACCACGCTCACAGTGGTAGGACCTGCGGACAACAAGGGCACTGTCGAACACAACCGTAAGCTTTCGCGGCAGCGTGCGTTTTCTGTCGCCCAATATCTGGAGTCCAAGGACGTCAATCCGGTCCGGCTGGCAACGGCTGGAAAGGGTGCTGCGGATCTGACCCCGGGCAATACCAACGACCCTGGCCGACAGACCAACCGCCGGGTCGAGATCTTAGTCGAGCCCGTGCTTGCCAAGTAGTGGCGTAGAAGACAAGCGTCGCGAACGCGCGACCCCAGCGACCAAACGCCGCGTATTGATCGATCGAGGACCGACGACTAAGGCGCGTTGCGCCAGGTCTGGTAGTCCCATTCGGACAGCCGACTAGCCTCTTCGGGTCCCCAGGTTCCGGCCGCGTAGGTGGGAATGAAGTCGCGCTCCTGTGCCCAGAACTTGAGAATCGGATCCACGACGCGCCACGCCCATTCCACTTCGTCGAAGCGGATAAACAGGGTGGCGTCGCCGCGCACGATGTCCAAGAGTAGCGCTTCATAGGCGTCGATCTGGCGTTCGCCGTCGCCGCGGTAGCCGGCATTCATCTGAATCATGTGCGTACGCATTCCAAGCCCAGGTTGCTTGGCATGGATCTCCAGGTACATGCTCTCCGTAGGCTGGATGTTCAGAACGATCCAGTTGGGGTCCATATTCTCCAGCGGCGTTTCCCTGAACAGCTGCTGTGGCGGATGGCGAAAGCGGATGGCGATGGACGACATCTGGCGCTGCAGCCGTTTGCCGGTGCGCAGGTAGAAAGGCACTCCGCGCCAACGCCAGTTGTCGATAAGGAATTTGGCCGCAACGAAGGTCTCCGTAATTGAGCCCGACACCACCCCTGGCTCATCCTGATAGCCCGGGACCGGCTTTCCCTCAACCATCCCAGGTCCATACTGCGCGCGGAACGCGTGAGTGTGCAGCGCCTGGCGCGTTATCGGCCGCACCGAGCGCAACACCTTCACTTTCTCATCGCGCAGCGCGTCCGCTTCGAGTGCCGGCGGCGGTTCCATCGCCACCAGCGTGAGCAGCTGCATCATGTGATTCTGCAACATGTCGCGCAGTGCGCCGGTCTTATCATAGTAGTCGGCGCGGGTTTCGATGCCGGCCGATTCGCTGACGGTGATCTGCACATGATCGACATGATTTCGATTCCAAAGCGGCTCGATGAGCAGGTTGGCGAACCGGAATACGAGCAGGTTCTGCACTGTCTCCTTG
This sequence comes from Gammaproteobacteria bacterium, assembly GCA_041488355.1. GTDB lineage: Bacteria > Pseudomonadota > Gammaproteobacteria > Burkholderiales > SHXO01 > SHXO01. The sequence continues at coordinate 17,965 of JBGPPC010000021.1, read as the reverse complement.
CCGAGGTAGTGGTCGATGCGGAAGATCTGCTGCTCGTCGAAGTGCCGGTGCAGAACCTGGTTGAGCAGCTGAGCACTTTCCAAGTCCTCGCCGAATGGTTTTTCCACGACGACGCGATGCAAGCCGCGCGGGCGGTTCAATCCCGCGGCGGCGAGGTTATTGGCGACTGCGGTAAAGTCGGAGGGCTTGATGGCTAGATAAAAGACGATGTTCGAGCACACGCCGGTCTTGGGTTTCCCTAGCTCTTCGAGCAGGCGGTGGTAGGCCTCGGGGTCGCCCAGGTCCCCGGTAACATAGCTGAAGCGGGCGGCGAATTTCCGGAACAGTTCCGCATCAAGCCGATCAGCCAGTTTCAGCTTGAGGGATTCCTCCATGTGTGCAGACCAGGCTTTGTCGTCCCAGCCGCGCCGGGCAAACGCGATGAAGTTGGTGACGTCGGGCAGAAGCCCTTGCGCCTCGAGGCTGTAGAGCGCCGGCAGCAGCTTGGTAGCCGCAAGATGTCCGGTGGCGCCGAAGATCACGAAGCTGCAGGGGTATAGCTGCTGTTCCTGATTCACCTACGGGGTCTTTCGCGAGTGGGACGGCCAAGCGTACGCGTTGGGGCGTCGCGCGACAAGTTAGAATCTCCAGCCTATGACGCGGGTGTCCAGTATCAGATCCTCCGTATCGCGCCTGCTCCATGTAGCAGCACTGGCGTGCGTACTGCACCAGGCTGCGGCCGAGCCCCTGCCAGGCCTTGGTGCGGACCTGACTCGGACCTCGGTCTCCGGGATCTCTTCGGGCGGATATATGGCCGTCCAGTTCCACGTCGCACATTCGGCCACGGTGATCGGCGCGGGCGTGCTAGCAGCTGGGCCGTACTACTGCGCCCAGGGAAGCGCGTTGACGGCTGCATACAACTGCATGAAGCCTGGGATGTGGACGCCGCTGCCGGCTCTCGCGTTGCTCGAAACCGACACCAGTATCCTGGCGCGGTCGGGGCAGATCGATGCAACCGACAACTTGAAACGCGCGCGCGTATGGCTGTTCACCGGCAAGCGCGACGAGACCGTGGGGTCCACTGTGGTTGCGGCGCTGAAACGATATTACGAGAAGTACGTTCCTCCCGCCGCCGTCGCGTACGTGGACGGGATCAATGCGGGACACGCCATGATCACCTCAGATCACGGCGCGAGCTGCGCATCCACCGCGCCCCCCTACATTAACGACTGCCACTTCGACGCGGCCGGCCAGCTGCTACAGCATGTATACGGGCCGCTCGATCCCCCGGCCGCTCCGGAGACGGGCCGGCTGATCGCTTTCGACCAAAACGAATTCACAGCCGATGCATATGGCATCAGCCTGGCGAACACTGGTTACGCCTACGTTCCTCGCAGTTGCGAGAGCGCTCAGTGCCGCGTGCATGTCGCGTTTCACGGTTGCCGCCAGAACGCCGACGCGGTAGGGGTCGCTTTCGTGCGCGAAGCCGGATACAACCGTTGGGCCGACAGCAACCGGCTCATCGTCCTCTATCCACAGACGATCGCGCGTTACGGGTTCGGGGGCTGGCCCGTGAGCTTCGTGTTGAATCCAAACGGGTGCTGGGATTGGTGGGGCTATACCGGCCCCGTCTATCACACACGCAACGGCGCCCAGATCCGAGCAGTACAGGCCATGCTGGCTCGCCTGGCCGAGCACCGGTAGGACCAAAGGCGGGTCCTTGTCGAGGTGTCCTGCGCTTACCGGACCGCGCCCCCCGCAAACGCGACGTAGCGCCCGAGCAACATCTCCCGGCTCACGATCCACAACAGCAGCCCGTTGAGCAGGTGCCACAGAAAGTGCGTGCCGAGTGGAAACCGCGCGCACCACTCCTGGTCGACGGTACGCAGCGTGAGCGAGATGCAGAACACAACGCTTGCCAGGCCCAATGCTCGAGCGGCAGGTGCATGGTGGCGGGCTAGCCAGGCACTGATCGCGAGCAGCCCGAACAGGTAAGGGATATAGCCGGTCGACCCGTTCAGTGCTCCGTTCGGGAACAAATTGGGAAACCCGTAACTGAGCAGAGCGAACGCCGCCGCTGTGGCCAGCGCGGCCCATGCCGGAACGCGGACCGCATGACGCAAGAAGCCGTAGAGAAAGACGCAGCAGTACAAGAGAATGAATAGGGTGTCGAGCAGCGCCGCCCAGCGCACTGCCGCGGTGTGAAACAGCGAGCTGCCCAACGCCACCAGGAACACCAGGGGTGGCAGCAGACGAACGTCGGCGGGAATCCTGCGCCCCTCTGCGCTTACGCTGGCTTGCACACGCCACAGCGCGACCGCGGCGGCTACGAACGCGAGATTGCTGAGCGCGTTCGCCGGCTCCGCCAGCAGGCCGGCACCGAGCCGCTCGCAATAGAGGTCGACCGCGTCGCTCAGGCCCATATTAGACTGCCTTGCGGAGGCAGGAGGCGGCGAACTCTAGACTACCGACTCTTGGGGACGAGTCTGTGAGCGAGCGTCCATCTCTCGTAACCCCGGCGCTCACTGGGGCTTGCAGAAACGGATCGACTCGTAGCCAACCCAGCACCACGTCATGGCGGTCATCGGCTCGGTGTCCCAGTCGATCTTCCAGTCCTGCTTGCTGCTGAACGGCCCGAGGATAAGGTGTTCGGCGGGGATACAGTCCTTGCCGAGCGTTTCGCCGCCTCCCCGCGTCGCGGCGTCATGCGCCTTCTGACGACGCACTTCCCACGCGCGCTCGAAAGCCGCCAAGGCGTCCTCAACAGCATCATCGCCGATGCCGTTCCCCACCACCAATTCATAATAGAAGCGCGACAACGGCGGACAGCCGAGGACGTCTACGATGCCCTTTGGGCCGCCTACCCGTTTCTTTTTGCCGCGTTTCTTCGTCTTGGCGTCCGCGTCGAGCCGTTTCTCGTCCTTCTTTCCCATCCGATCCTCCGGGCACGCCGATTGGTCTGCTGACGCTGGAATCTAGCCGGCGTCTGTGCCAGGCGTCAATTAGTGCAGTGCCGCCCCCGCTGCACCTGATACTCGCCCAGCATGACAGAGCCATGACAACTGAGCTGCGGGAGGAGTTCCGTCGATGCGCCGGGTTAAGGGCGCCTTAAGGATCGCGGGCTAGGTTTGGACAGATTGGCTAGACTTCGGACCGTTATGCGAGTTCTATTGGTAGAAGACGACGCCATGATCGGAGAAGCGGTGCGCACCGGCCTGCGCCAGGATGGGTTTACCGTCGACTGGGTGCGAGAGGCTGAAGCGGGCGACGCGGCGATCAAGGCAGAAGCTTATGCGTTGTTACTGCTGGACCTGGGGCTGCCGCGGAAGAGCGGCTTGGACTGGCTGCGCGAGCTGCGCCGCCGTGGCATCCGAATCCCGGTCCTGATCCTGACCGCGCGCGACGCAGTCGCTGACCGCGTGGCCGGGCTTGACAGCGGCGCCGACGACTATTTGGTAAAGCCGTTCGACCTGGACGAGTTGTCGGCCAGGCTTCGAGCCTTGCTACGGCGCGACGCGGGACGCGCAGAACCACTCTTCAAGCACGGTGAGCTTACCCTCGACCCGGCCACGCATGAGGCCTACTACCGGGGCGAGACGATCAACCTGTCGGCGCGTGAATTCGCCCTGCTGGCGGCCCTGCTTGAAAGGCCCGGCGCGATCCTGTCCCGCGCCCAACTGGAACAGCGCCTGTACGGGTGGGGCGAAGAGGTGGAGAGCAACGCGGTCGAGGTGCACATCCATCACCTGCGCAAGAAGCTCGGTGCGGACTTCATCCGCAACGTCCGCGGGCTCGGCTATACCGTGTCCAAGGCGCCATGACCGCCTCTATCCGCGGGCAGCTTTTGGCGTGGCTGTTGGGTGCCCTGGTCATCGCCGGGCTGCTGATCGGCTACAGCGCCTACCACCGGGCGCAACAAGACATCGACGAGCTACTCGACTACCAACTCAAGCAGCTGGCGTTTTCGCTCTCGCATCAGAGCGTAGCCAGCGCACCCATGCCTCCTGGCCTGCTTCTGCCTGAGCCGGACTTCATCACTCAGGTGTGGGACAAGGACGGGGTGCAGATGTTCTATTCGCGGCCCAACCTGGCGATCCCCCTGCGGCCCCGGCCCGGGTTCAGCAATGTGGAGTGGAACCGTCAGGCCTGGCGCGTCTATACGCAACTCGATGGGTTCCGCATTATCCAGGTCGCGCATCCGCTCAGCCTGCGTGAGGAGATGGCAGCCAGCCTTACGCGCCGAGCTGTGATGCCGCTCGTACTGTTGCTTCCACTGCTCGGAGTCGGAATATGGATTATCGTCGGGCACGCCCTGCGACCGTTGTCGAGCATTTCGTCTGCGGTGCGCGCTCGTACCCCCTCTTCGCTGGACCCGCTGCCACAGCAAGATCTGCCCGAGGAGCTGGTACCCCTGGTGGGGTCTTTGAATGACCTGCTGCAGCGGCTCAACCGTGCCCTAGAGGCTCAGCGGCAGTTCGTGGCTGATGCCGCGCACGAGCTGCGTTCGCCGCTCACCGCAGTGCAACTCCAGCTGCAGCTGGTCAAGCGCGCCAGCAGCGACGAGGAGCGCACAGTGGCCCTGGCGCGGTTGGAACGCGGCGTGCAGCGTTCGACGCGGCTGGTGCAACAGCTGCTGACGCTCGCTCGCCAGGACCCGCAAGAGTCCCAAGTGGGTCAGCAATCCGTTGATCTGGATCGTCTCGCGCGCGAAGTGATCGCCGATTTCGAGCCCATGGCGCAACGCGACCGGCTGACTTTGACCCTGGACAGCCAAGGGCCGCTGCGCGTCCGAGGCGACGGCGACAGCTTGCGAGTGATGTTAGGTAACCTGGTCGACAACGCGATCCGCTATACGCCCCGAGGCGGGGTCATCGTGCGTGTGCAACAAAGAGGCGGCGATATGATCCTGGAGGTCGAGGACACTGGCGCCGGCATTCCCGCTGACGAGCGCGCCCGGGTGTTCGACCGGTTTTACCGCGTCCCTGGCCAGAAGATAGAAGAAGAGGAGGGCAGCGGACTTGGGCTGGCCATCGTCAAGCGTGTGGCCGACCGGCATCGCGGCCGCATTACCCTAGACAGCGGACCGGGCGGATCGGGTCTGCGCGTCACCGTACAGCTGCCTGCCGGGAACTCTTAAGCCTGCCTTAAGTCTTCAACTCCATATTCGGGCCGTTGGTAGACGGCAATTTCACGCGGAGGGGTTGAGATGACGCGCAAAGTCAAATTCGGAGTGCTTACGGTGGCGTTGGCTTCTGCCATCGCCGTGTATTCTCAGATCGATTTCCCGACGCCAGCGCAGGCAGCACCAGCGCCCGCTGCTGCGCCGCCGCCAGCCGGCGTAGCCTACGCTGTGCCGGATTTCTCAGCGCTGGTGGAGAAGGAGGGCCCAGCGGTAGTCAATATCACAGTTAACCGGACGGTCCGGGCCGCGGAGGAGCGCTCGGCGCCTGGACCGCAGGGACCGGGGCCCAACTTTGGGCCCTTCCCGTTCGGGCAGCCGTCGCCTTACCAGCCGCGCGCGACGCCGCAGGCGGCACAGGGCTCCGGCTTCATCATCAAGCCCGACGGATACATCCTCACCAACGCCCACGTCGTGGGGGGCAAGGGAGAGGTCACAGTGAAGCTCACCGACAAGCGCGAATTCAAAGCTAAGGTCATCGGCGCGGACCCGCGCACCGACGTTGCGCTTCTAAAAATAGATGCTACAGGGCTGCCGACCGTGCACGTGGGCGATCCAAATAACGTCAAGGTCGGCCAGTGGGTCGCTGCGATCGGTTCCCCGTTCGGTTTCGAGAACAGCATCTCGGCCGGCATCGTCAGTGCCAAGGGTCGTGCGCTGCCCGACGAAACCTACGTGCCCTTTATCCAGACCGACACCGCGGTCAACCCCGGCAACTCGGGTGGCCCACTGTTTGATCTAAGCGGGAACGTCATCGGGATCAACTCGCAAATTTACAGCCGCACAGGTGGCTACATGGGGCTGGCGTTTGCCATTCCCATCGACATCGCGATGGACGTTGCGAGCCAGCTGCAGGACCAAGGCAAGGTAACGCGTGGCCGCATCGGCGTGCAGATCCAGGAGCTGTCTGCGGACTTGGCGAAGTCCTTCGGATTGTCGGAGCCCAACGGCGCGCTTGTATCGTCGGTAGAAAAGGACGGGCCTGCGGACAAGGCCGGGTTCAGAACCGGCGACGTGGTCGTGGAGTTCGACGGCAAGAAGGTGACCGATTCGCGGCAGCTGCCGCTGATCGTCGGGGCGGTGAAGCCAGGGCGCGATGCGGTAGCAAGGGTGTGGCGCGAAGGCAAGCAGCAGACGCTACACGTCACCGTGGGTGAGCTGCAGCCGGACAAGCTCGCACTCGGCGGCGCTGAGCCGAGCGATACCGGCAAACTCGGTCTGGCCGTTCAGGACTTGACTCCCGAGCAGCGCAAGCAGCTCGAGGTGAAGGGCGGAGTAGTGGTCGGCGGCGTCGACGGGCCGGCTGCTCGCGCCGGACTGCGGCAGGGTGACGTCGTCATCGCCGTCAACGGCGAGCAGATCGACTCCGTAAAGCAGTTCAAGGGCCTGGTCGACAAGGCACCGGAGGGCAAGCCTGTGGCGCTGCTAATTCAACGCGGTGATATGCGCATGTATGTTCCCGTGACGGCGGGCTGATCCAGCCGGCGACGCAAAGGGCGCGCAGCGCTAGGGCTGCACGCCCTTGTTGTTTTCATCGCAGTTGCGTAGAAGTGAAAATGCCCCGCCGGAGCGGGGCGCCTAGCGGACACGAGGAGCCGCTTAGGCTTTCAGGCATTCGTTCTTGAACTTGGTGTATTCCCCGCCCTTGAGGCCCTTGGCCTTGGCGTCGGCGCTGCACTTCTTCATCTTCTCTTGTTGCGGAGTGAGCTTCTTCTCCGTGCCTGTCGCCGCAGCTTCGGGCTTGGACTTCAAACATTCGTTCTTGAACTTGGTGTAGTCCTCGCCCTTGAGGCCTTTGGCCTTGGCGTCGGCACTGCACTGCTTCATCTTCTCCTGTTGGGAATTTGCAGCCAGTACAGGTACGGACAAGGTAGCGAGCGCAATCACCAGAATCAGCTTTCTCATCGTCGTTTCTCCCCATTTGCGGTAAATCAGACGGTTCCGCGTTCACGCGCGCGACCGAACTCTCAACGTTCGGGTCGGTCGCAGGGCAGGCCAGCGGCTCCGCTGCCTTAACGTGCCTCGGGTTGGCGCGTTGACGTGGCTTAAGCTGCGGCGGCGTGCGGCGTGCGCACGAAGGGGGCCAATGTGCCGTTGGTGTCGAAAGCGAAGGGGGTGGGATCCGAAACCAGCTCGAAGCGCTCGGGATGACGACGCACGAGCTCCAACAGCGGCTCGGACACCTGCATCTCCGAGAGATGCAGAGTGTTTTTGATGCGCACGATGCGGCAGTCCGCGGGCTTGACACGCACGACGGTCTTGACCGCCAGACTGATGGCGTCGCGGTCCGTGTTCATGACCATAGGGATGGCGGCGCCGTCGAGGTTGGCGGACGTAATGATATTGGCGTAGGTGGATGCCACGTCGAACTCGCGCCACACGCGCATGCTGATCACATCGGCGGAGCCGATCCCGGTGGCATTGCCCATGCTCTCACGCGTGAGCCCCAATACCACGATCTTTTTCACCAGGGGTTTCGTTACCCAATTCACTGCACGCCGATTGCGGCCGGTGATGTTGGGGTCGAAGCCGGCCCCGCTTATGTTCTTGCCCATCTCATCGATGATCAGGACGTCGATCTCGTCGAAATAGAGCTGTGGCATGAACTGCTTTGCGAGCGTCTGCAGCTCGGGTTCGCGGACGGCTAGCTGCCCGGCAGGGATGAGCTCTACAAGCGCCGTCTCGTCGTAGGCGTTTTCCAGGATGCCCACGCCGAACAACACATTGCGCGCGCCCAACAGCACGTCGCGAATCTGTGGCAGCAGTTCCGGGAAGCGATCCATACCGTGGCTGTGGTAGGTGGCCGCACCTGCGATTTTGCCGATTCCTATCGACAGCATCTTGGTCAGTCCACTCTCGGTAGGGCCGCGGAAGCCGGTGTGCGGCTTGATGCGGTTAATCACTACGATCCCATCGGCTTCGGCCGCGTGCTTATCTACATGTACGGCTGTGCCGTCGGGAAGCTGGCCGACCACCACTGTGTCCATGCTGGCTTTGATTGGGGCGCTGGTTGTGGCCTCGCTGATCCCGTAGCTCTCGAGCACCTTCTTCTGGCCCTCTGCAGTGGCAGCGCCATGGCTGCCCATAGCCGGAAACACAAAGGGCCTAGCGCCCAAGGCTCGAAGTTCACGGATTACACAGCGGGCAATTTCGGCGATGTTAGCGACGCCACGGCTGCCACAGCCAACAGCCACGGTCTGACCGGGTGTGATGCGACCGCGTACCTCGGGTCGCCGGAATTCACCCGCTATGGCAGTAGAGATATCCTGTAAGCGCGTTGCCTCGAACTTCTGACGAACGCTGGCCATCTTTGGCAGCGAGACGTCGAGCCCCCCGGCCACGTTGACTTCGATTCGGGAACCGATCACGGTGTGGGCCTCGTGGTAAGACAAACGACCTGCTCGATGCTAATTGGCACAAGTTTACCCGTTCCCGCGTAACGGGGGCATGGAGCGTTCGGATCTACTCCCGCACAACGGAGGCTAGGTGCATGAGGCCGCAAAGTTCCCGCAGCACTTGAGTTATGCCCATATGGAATAGTTGTTATGCTTGGAAAGGGCTTCTCGCACCGCAGCAGGGACGCTCTAATCGAGGTCCAGAAAAACCAAGTGCTTTATAGAGTGCGTAGGCGAGTCTGTCGCCTAGTTCCGACGTGTTTTGCAGCAGCTGGCGGTGCGGTATATGAGCGGTATATGAAGTGTACGCAGTGCAGCACAAAGGCGTCTGCCAGACTGGGTTACGGAGGCGGGTTGTCGCGCACTGAGGGTAACGGATTATGAGTTTAGGAGCATACGATGCAGTTTTTCACGCGGAACCTTCGGCCGATGAACCGCCGAGCTTCTCGGACTCGCGGCTTGAGGCTGTGCGGGTTACGAGCCGTGGTCTGGGTTGGTCCGTACTGAACTTCGAGCGGCGCGACAGTTCGCCATCTTCGCGCTCGCTTCCACATGGCAGCAGGGAGCATCTGATCTTCGTCAGCCTCGGAACCGGCCGTATTGTGCGGGAGAGCGGCGACGAAAAAGTGGAGACCGAACTTAGCCCCGGCTGCGTCACGGTGGTGCCCAGCCGCACGCCGGTGCGCTGGACGTGGTCCACAAATATCAGCGTCGCGGTACTAACCTTGGAGCCTGTTTTCCTCGACCGGGTCGCAAAGGACGTGTTCAGCCTGGAGCCGCACCACTATCGGCTGGCCCTGAGCGAACGCCCCAACGACGCAGCGATCACCAACATCGCCGGAGTGTTGTCCCGCGAGGTCATGCGCGGCGAACCGGGCGGCCGCCTGTACGCCGAATCACTGGCCAACATCCTGGCGGTGCATTTGCTGCGCAACTATGCGCAATGTGCCGACGGGCGAATACTCGAGGCTTGCGCGACACCCGAGGAAACCGCGCAGACCGCGCTCAAGGATGAGATGCCGGGTCGGGTGGGGTCGCATCCCCGCGCTGTCGCGGAGGCGGTCCGCTTTATTCAGGAGAACTATTCACGTGATGTGTCCCTGAACGATATCGCCGAGGCCGTGCACCTGAGCCCGTTTCACGTCGCCAGGCTGTTTAAACAGGCGCTAGGTGTCTCGCCACACCAGTACTTGATCCAGGTCCGGGTAAATAGCGCCCGGTCACTGCTGGAGGCTGGGTCAGGCGAGCGGTCTTTGGCGGAGGTCGCCAGCGCAGTGGGCTTTGCCGATCAGAGCCATCTCACGCGTCACTTCAAGCGGCTCCTAGGCGTTACCCCGAAGCAGCTTCGCCCGTGAGGAGAACCCTCCAGTGACCTCCCAGTAGGTTCTTTCACGGCGGCGGGCGTGCGGCGTGCGGCTTTCTTTTGCCGGCCGCGTGCACTCCAGCTTGCTGAGGAGCTCCGACACGGACGGGACCGCTCCGCCTCAGGCGGCGGGCCGATACACAGGGACGACATAGGGGCCCTCGGGAATAATCGCGACCTGCGGCTCTCCCGCCGATTCAACACAGCGCGCAACTGTGTTTGCCACCGAGTCGACCATTCTTACGCCGGTGAGCGTCCGATCAGCGCCAGAAAGGCCAGTGCTGTACAGGTGGACGCCGCCCACGCGCATCGGTTTCAGCTGCATCTGAGTTTGCCACTCATCGATGTCTGCATGACTCTTGCGTTCGATGTCCCGAGAGAAGCCCTCCGTACCAAGCTTGAGCAGACGCCGTTGAGCGTCCACGTACTCCGCCGAACCCATTCCCTCTGAGCACTCGGACACAACGATGAGATTCCCCCCTGGTTCCAGGATGTCGAGGGGCGCGACCATGCCTTTGACGGTCTGGTAGTACGTCTTGTCCAGTGGGTAGCCCGCGGCGCTTGTCACAACGGTCTTGAAGCGTCGCGCCACCGGTACCTGAGCGAAGCCGCGAATAAACTCGACCGCCTGCAAGTGGCTGGCTACCACCTCTCCATAATTAACGAACGACGCCTGTCGGTTCTCATCGATCACGACGTTGACCGCCAGCACACGGCCCAGCATCTGCACGATTTCGAGTTGTTCGCGGTGAAGAGGGTTGCCGTCCAGGACGCAGTTCTCGGCGCGCGGGTCCGCCATGAAGCGCGCGTTGTGAAAAGTCGTGATGGTCTCGGCATGAGCCACGCCCGGAGCGATAACCTTGCGTCCGCCCGAATACCCGGCCATGAAATGCGGCTCCACGAGGCCGGTAACGATCTTCACATCGGACTCCACGAAACGGCGGTCGAGCCTGACCACGGTGCCGGCGCGAGTGGTGCCGATAAAGACATGGTCGGCATCGTTGCGCGCGAAGTGGTTCTCCACACGCACGGTGCGCAGCACCCACGGGTCGCCGACCAGTTCTTCGAGCTCTTGGCCTTCGTTCGGGCGATGCAGACCAGTGGCGACCAGGACGCAGATCTGATCCGCCTTCAGTCCGGCGTCCAGCAACGCGTGCAGCAGCGGCGGTAGAAGCAGCTGATTAGGCACCGGCCGGGTTATGTCGCAGATGAGAACGCAGGCGGAACGCGCGCCGCGCGCCTCGTCGACTAGCGGCCGCGAGGCGACCGGCGTGCCAAGAGCCGCCAGCACACTCGAACCCGGGTTCGCCAACAGCGGCATCAGTGGCTTGCGGATCACGGTCGCATCGACTCCGGCGGGCAACTCCAGCGTCAGGCTACCCTTGCCGTAGCTCAATTCCACTCGCATTGCGTGCACCTCTTCTCAATGTCTCCGGCTGGGTGCCGATACCGGTACCAAGCATACACCGGCGCTTGGACGCAATTCCGCTCAACCTCGTCCACTGTTGGTGTGAACTGTAAAAATGCGATTCTAAGCCCTTGTCGGAACGAAACTTGCGGGGTTAGAATCCGGTGGAAGATACCCCTCACGTGGAGGCAACGATGGTCCCGTCTTGGAAGCTTGGCAGGGTCGGCTTGTTCGCTGGTTTGTTCGCTTTGGTGCTGTTGACGGCACAGACGGCGGCGTATGGCCAAACTCTGCCCCTGTCGTATGATCAGGAACAGGCACTGCGCCAACCAAACGGTTCGGAGATGTTTGTCGACGCTGTTGTTGCCAGGCCTCTGGGCCTATTCGCCATGGCAATAGGTGCGGTCACTTACGTGGTATCGTTGCCCTTCACCCTTCCGAGCCATAGCGCGGATTCCGCCGCTAAGGGGCTGGTTGTCGACCCCACCAAATTTACGTTCAAGCGTCCGCTGGGGCGGTTTGTCTCCTGCGACGATCAACCTGATTTCTGCAAGTAGTACCTAGTTGGTTTCGCCGACTGCGCGCGCCAGAGCTACCCTAGGCACCCCAGCCCACCGAACGAGCGCGCTGGCGGCGCGCCGAATGGCCAGTGTCATAGTCCGGCCAGTGCGCCGCAACCACCTCAGCTAGGCCCACTCGTCGACCCGCTCGTGGGCAGCGATACTCCTGCCACCCCTGTTCCTTCGATGCCGGCTCCTCTTCGGCCCAGACCCGGGCTGACAAAACCACTCGCCTGAGCCCCGCGATCCCGCCGCTGCGAGTGCACGATCGACAGCGGGCCACCTAGTCGTGCGAACGGGGGAGTGCAAGGCGCACGACGCGGTTTTGGATATACTCCCCCCCGGTCCGTCGCGTGCACTGTCCATCTCGGCGCGGCCTCCAAACACAACAACTCAATCAGGAGGAGTAGATGGAACTCTGGTCCCAGGTCTACGATCCGCTGGGCAACACCATCCTGTCGACGTTGGTCTGCGCGATTCCCGTGCTCGTGTTGCTCGGCGGTCTCGGGATCTTCCACGTCCGTGCTCACTACGCCGCCATCGGAGGTCTCGTCGCAGCAGCCGTGATTGCGCTGTTTGTCCTCGGCATGCCGGCCGCGCTAGCCGCTCGCGCAGCGTTTTTTGGTGCTCTGTTCGCCGTAACGACGGTGTGCTGGATCATCCTGAATCTCATCTTCTTGTACCGCATGACGCTCAAAGCGGGCTTGTTCACTGTGCTCCAGGACAGCATCGGCGGAATCACGAACGATCGCCGACTGCAGTTGGTGCTGATTGCTTTCTGCTTTGGCGCTTTCTTCGAAGGTGCGGCTGGAGGCGGTACACCGGTCGCCGTAACCGGCGCTATCTTGATCGGCCTTGGTTTCCACCCACTAGCCGCGTCGGGTCTTTCGCTGATTGCCAACACTGCGCCCGTTGCTTATGGAGGCTCAGGGACACCCATTGTGGTGTTGCAAGGCGTGACTGGGTTCGACTTGCTGCAACTTTCGGCCATGGTCGGGCGCCAACTGCCGTTCTTTTCGGTGATCGTCCCGTTCTGGCTGTTGGTAACGTTCTGCGGCTTTCGCAAGACCTTCGAGATCTGGCCCGCGATCGTGGTGGCGGGCCTGAGCTTCGCCATCCCGCAGTTCCTCATCTCGAACTATCACGGGCCCTGGCTGGTCGACATGCTGTCCGCGATGATCTCGATGCTGCTGCTGGCATTGTTCCTGAAGGTCTGGAAACCCAAGCAGGTGATGCTGGATGCCACGGGAAGGGGCGGTACTGTCGCCTTTGCGGAGGCACAGACCAATCGTGCGCACCATGGGCACACCACGGACCGTGTGGTCAAGGCCTGGACCCCCTGGGTGATCCTGACCATCGTACTGGTCATCTGGGGCATTCCCTGGGTGAAGAACCACGTGCTGAACTCGCCAGGGGTCACCTACTGGGAACTGCCCATCGATGGCCTTCACAAGGTGGTGCAGCGCGTAGCGCCTGCCGTCCCGGAGCCGCGTACCGAGCCGGCGATATTCAAGTGGGGATTCGTCTCCGCTATCGGCACAGGCATTTTTCTCGCGGCGATCATCGCAGGGGCCGTGATGGGCTTCAAGGCGAAGGAAATGGCCAAGACCTGGGCCGAGACCTTCGGCATCATGAAGTACTCGCTGTTGACCATCGTTGCGATGCTCGCGCTGGGCTATACCACTCGCTACTCGGGGATGGATGGCACGCTCGGATTGGCGTTTGCCAATACGGGGTGGCTGTACCCCTTCTTCGGCACGCTCATCGGTTGGATCGGCACAGCATTGACTGGAACCGACGCGGCATCCAACGCGCTATTCGGCAGTCAGCAAGTGATCACCGCCAACAAGCTGGGCTTGGACCCCATCCTGATGGCGGCCGCCAACAGCTCCGGCGGAGTGATGGGCAAGATGATAGATGCCCAGAGCATCGTCGTGGCGTCGGTCGCGACCAACTATATCGGTAAGGAGGGCGTGATCCTGCGCTACGTGTTCTGGCACAGCCTATCGCTGGCGGCGCTGATCGGCGTGTTCGTGATGCTGCAGGCCTACGTGTATCCGTTCACAGCGATGGTCGTCAAGTAACGCCATTGCCGAAACGGCATCGAAGCGGTGTCACCGCGATCAGGGGGTTTGGAAGCGACCGTGAACGGGCGAGTTCAGCGCCGAGAAGGCGTTCGGGCCGACTGCAACTCTCGTCAGTGCAACCGCACTGGCTGAGTCATCAGGAACTCGAAGTTGCCGAGGAACTCGTCTAGCGAATCGTGCGTGGGGTCATCAGCGATCGCCTGAGCCAGCGACTCGCCGAAAACCTGCGCGACTTGACCTTGGAGATAACCAGTCACACCCAGGCGTTTGTCGACCAGCTCGTAAGCGCCCAGTCCCGGATACTCGACGACATGATAATGGTTGCTGTTGTAAACGATGTTCATTCTGCAGGCTCTCCCGACGCGGATTCTCCGCCGTCCAGTGGCGGGCACCCACATCTCGTGAACTACGTTGTGCAGGTCGAAACCGTTTTCAAGGGTTTACCTTCTGCCGGCATTTTGCGCGTCGTGGCGCTGCCGGATCTCAAATGCGCCTGCTTGCTGGTTGCAACTTCCGGGCCACGCGTTCGGCTGGTCCGGGACTGCGCGGAGGGCGGCGCACATCCAGGCGCGCGAGTATGACTGGTCTTGAGGTCGAGGCGCGGTTGGTAGCGCAGGGACACCGACTGCCCGAGGCGGCGGCCCCTGCGTACCAGTATGTCGCAGTGGTCGTCCATCAGGGTGTCGCTTACGTGAGCGGACAGATCCCTCGCGCCAGCGGGCAGGTGCTGTTCACCGGGAAAGCAGGCGCAGATGTAAGCCTGGCCCAGGCGCAAAGGGCCGCCGAGGCGTGTGTGCTCCAGGCCCTGGCCCAGCTTAAGGCAGAGCTGGGTGACCTGGGACGAGTTTTACGGATTCTCAAAGTCACCGGATACGTAGCCTCGGCGCCGGGGTTTACGCAGCAGCCGCAGGTAATAGACGCGGCCTCTAACCTGTTGGTAGTGGCATTCGGCGATGCCGGCCGCCATGCCCGCAGCGCGGTCGGTGTGGCGGAACTTCCGCGCGGCGTGCCGGTTGAAATCGAGCTGATCGCGGCCGTGATCAGCTAGGAGCCGAACTTGGCGATGACGGCCGGGTCGGGGTCGTAGCCCAGGCCAGGCCCGCTGGGAATAACAACGCGCCCATTGCGGGGCAGGATTGCATCTCCGTAGAGCGTCGTCTCTAGATCGAAATAGAACCATTCGACAAGCGTCTCGGGGGGGTGTGCGGCATTCAACTGCAACCCTGCCAGCAGCCCGGGCCCGAAGTACGGCGTGTGAGGCGCCAGCCGGATGTTGTAAGCCTCAGCCAAGGCAAACACTTTGCGGGCCTCGCTGATGCCGCCGACCTTGCTTGGGCTGGGTTGGGCGAAATCCACCGCACCGGCCTGGAACATGTGGAAGAAGCCCATTGCGGTCGTGTTGTTCTCGCCGGCGGCGATCGGAATGCCGCTAGCGCTGCGCACTTTGGCCAAGGCCGCGTAGTTCTCAGGAGGCCAGCAGGGCTCCTCCAGCCAATAGAGATCGAAGGGTCTCAGGCGCCTGGCCATCTCCATCGCCTCCCCCAGGGACCAGGGGCAGTTGGTGTCGAGCATGAGGGCCACCTCCGTGCCGAGGGCTTCCCGCGCAGCGCGGACTTGCTCGAGCCCGATCTCGTGCAATTTGACATGGCGGAAGCCCTGCGACTGAGCCCGCGCGGCGTTGCGGGCGACCAAGTCCGGATCGGAGTATCGGATCAGACTGGCGTAGACAGGCAGGTCGCGTTTCGCACTGCCTCCCAGCAGGTCGTACACCGGGCGCCCAGCTCGCTTGCCCGCGATGTCCCAGAGCGCCATGTCGATGCCGGATAGGCCGTACACCAAAGGTCCGTTGCGGCCGAAGATGTGCAGGCGTTGGTGTACGTCTAGCAGCAGCGCTTCGATCTGTGTGGCGTCGCGCCCCAGACAGAGCGGAGCGAGCATGGTCTCGATCGTGACGCGGGTGGCCGGAATGATGGTGTGGCCAAAGGCCTCACCCCAGCCGGTGATGCCGGAGTCCGTGCTGATTTTGACGAGCAAGGTGTCGACCGTGTTCCAGGTTCGTCCCGCAAAGACGGGGACCGGGCCGCCGCAAGTGAAGGGGATTTGAACGTGGATCGTATCGATCGCCGTGATTTTCATGCCGGTTTGTCGTGCTGAGGGAGGGTAGGCGCGCGAGGCGCTGCAGCATCATAGCAGCGGTGGCGCCGGCAGATTTGGCCGCCCTCGGTGCGAGCCCATATACTTGCGCGCTCGCGCGGCCGTAATCTATGGATCCGCCCTCCTCGGCGGTACGTTGATCAGCTCGCCGGTCTGTAAGTGCGCTTGCGACTGACCACGGGGCGCGAATCGCAGGAGGGTCTTCACATGCGCTACAGCACGCTCGGCTCCAGCGATCTGCAGGTTTCCGAGATCTGCCTCGGAACGATGACCTGGGGTGAGCAAAACACCGAGACGGAGGCACATCAAAAGCTCGACTACGCGCTGTCGCGCGGTATCAACTTCATCGACGCTGCCGAGATGTATCCAGTTCCGCCGCGCGCCGAGACGCAAGGCCGCACCGAGGCTATCCTCGGAATCTGGCTGAAACAGCGGCAGCGCGACAAGGTCATTGTCCCCACCAAGATCGCAGCGCCAAGGCCGGGGCTTACGTGGGTTCGTGGCGGGGATCTTGCCTTGCACCGGAGAAATTATCGAGTCCGCGATTGAGGCTAGTCTCAAACGGTTGCAAACCGACTACATTGATCTCTACCAGGTGCACTGGCCCGATCGCTACGTGCCGGTGTTTGGACAGACGCTCTACGATCCAGAGCAGGAGCGGGCCAGTGTCCCGATCGAGGAGCAGCTGGCCGTGTTTGCCGGCTTCGTCAAGGCGGGCAAGATCCGCTACCTCGGTGTGTCAAACGAGACGCCCTGGGGCGTGTGCCAGTGGCTCCGACAGGCTGAGGACGGGCGCCATCCCAGGGTCGTCTCGATTCAGAATGCCTACAACCTCATCAACCGCACGTTCGAGATGGGTCTGTCGGAGGTGACTCGGCGCGAGAGCCTGCCATTGTTGGCCTGCAGCCCACTCGCGTTCGGACACCTCACAGGGAAGTACCTCGATGGTGTCAAGCCGCATGGCGCTCGGCTTACTCGATTCCCGTCCTTCGGGCCGCGCTATTCCAAGGTGAACGTACCGGAGGCGGTCGGCGCCTACGTGGGTTTGGCGAGGCGCCTCGGGCTGGACCCCGCCACACTGGCGGTGGCATTCGTCCGCAGCAAATGGTTTGTTGCCGCCACCATCATCGGCGCGACCAACATGGCGCAGCTTATCCAGAACGTCCAGGCGTCCGAGGTGGTCCTAGACAGGGCGGTGCAAACCGCCATCGATGAGATCCATCACCGCTATCCGAGTCCGGCGGCGTGAACAGCAACCGCGAATCCGCATCGCGCGGTGATCTATTTGACACTCCGAGGCTTTTTCGCCAAAATCGCGAGTTTCGTTCGGAGGGGTTCCCGAGCGGTCAAAGGGAGCAGACTGTAAATCTGCCGGCCATGCCTTCGAAGGTTCGAATCCTTCCCCCTCCACCAGGACCAGCAGGGGGTCACAGAAGGCGGGGCTGGGGCTACGCGGACGCGGACGGTTGGCCCAATAACGCAGCACGAGGTGGTTGTCGGCAGGCTTCGAGGTGACAGCGAGCGCGGGTGTAGCTCAATGGTAGAGCAGAAGCCTTCCAAGCTTACGACGAGGGTTCGATTCCCTTCACCCGCTCCAATAGGGTACCGCAGGGTTCTGGGTTACGGCGACCGTCGAGGTCGCGCCCCCGGCGCCCATGTAGCTCAGTGGCAGAGCACTCCCTTGGTAAGGGAGAGGTCGAGCGTTCAATCCGCTCCATGGGCACCATCTCACTGGTTCAAGGTTTTGGCGACGGCTACTTCACGGATATAGGCAAAAGGAACCGGTCATGGCGAAAGGAAAATTTGAGCGCACCAAGCCGCACGTGAACGTAGGGACGAT
>JBGPPC010000020.1:0-24159 GCA_041488355.1 Gammaproteobacteria bacterium | reverse complement strand
CGAAGTCGATCGGGCTCGATAAGGTCCAGGCACGCGCGCTCTCGCGCCGTTTTCTGGACGCCTACGTTGCCGCCATAGAGGATGGCAAGGCTCGCTGGGTGGAACGGGAGACGGCGCAGGGAATGGTTAGGAAACTGCTCGACAGCCTGCGGCTGCGCAGGCGCAAGGATTTTCTGGACAGCCGCACGGTCCGCACGCGCCGGGGCCGCAAGATCCGCGTGGATGGAAAGCGGGCGCTCCCGGTCACCGCCGCGCAGCGGACCAGGATCAAGAGGTTCATGCGCGAGTTCGCCAGCCGGCGGCCGAACCCGAAGTTCTACCGGGTGTTGGACGTGGCGCGCCGCATCGCCGGGACCGGGAGCCTGGGCGTGGAGCGTTATGTCCTGTTGGTCGAAGGCAAAGCATCGCCCGACGGCAATTACCTGCTCGATCTGAAGCAGACCCTGCGATCCTCGCTCGCGCCATTCCTGCAGTGGAAGCAGCCGAAATGGCCGACCGAGGCCCAGCGGGTGGTGACTCTGCAGCGGCGGCTGCAGGCCGTGCCCGCGGCCTTTCTCGCGCCCGTTATGTTCGACGGCGTGCCCTATGTCTTGAGGGGCTTGCAGCCGGTAGAGGATCGCGTCGCGCTGGACAGGTGGAATGGCGATCTCGCTCGTCTCGAACAAACCCTCGACACCATGGCGGAGCTGGTCGCTTGGAGCGAACTGCGCAGCAGCGGCCGCCAGGGCTCGGCCATCGCCGACGAACTCATCGAATTCTGGGCCAAGCGTAGCCGGCGGGAAAAACTGCTCGAGCTGGCTCTGGAGTGCAGGCGACAGACCGAGCGGGACTGGCAGGAGTACTGCGACGCATTCGAGCGGGGCGCGTTTCCGGAGGCAGGACACTGGAAGGTATCTCGAAAATAGCAACGCCTCATCTTCCCTCATCCCCAACCCTTCTCCCGGAGGGAGAAGGGTGTTCCCCCTCCAGCAGAGATAAGGCCCCTCTCCCCCCGGGAGAGGGCAGGGTGAGGGATCTTGAGGAGCACGCCCGAATATGAGGACTGCCACCTACACTGCGCCCGGCTCCGTCCGCCTCTCAACCGCCGGCCGCTGGCTGCAGCTCGCGATCGGGATCCTCTGCATGTCGATGATCGCGAATCTCCAGTACGGCTGGACGCTATTCGTGAACCCCATCAACGACAAGTTCCACTGGGCGAAGGCATCGATCCAGGTCGCGTTTACCATCTTTGTCCTCACCGAAACCTGGCTAGTGCCCATCGAAGGTTACCTGGTCGACAGGTTCGGGCCCGCACCGGTCGCCGTGGCCGGCGGACTCCTGGTCGGAATGGCCTGGGTGATGAACTCCGTGGCCGATTCACTGGCGCTGTTCTACGTCGCTGCCGCGATCGGGGGCATCGGTGCCGGCGCCGTGTATGGCACGTGCGTCGGCAACGCGTTGAGATGGTTTCCGGACCGGCGCGGACTGGCCGCGGGTCTTACGGCCATGGGCTTCGGCGCGGGCTCGGCGCTCACGGTGATCCCGATCGCGTCGATGATCAAGACGAGCGGCTACGAAACCACGTTCCTCTACTTCGGCGTCGGGCAGGGGCTGGTCGTCTTCGTCCTGGGTTGGCTGCTGAGGCAACCTGCTCGGGGTCTGACTGAAACGCCGAGCATCGGCATGGCCACCCCGCTGGCGCGGCAGGACCGGAGTCCACTTCAAATGGTCGCGACCCCGGCCTTTTGGGTCATGTACGCGATGTTTGTCATGATGGCTGCAGGCGGCCTGATGGCGACCGCCCAGCTCGCGCCCATCGCGAAGGATTTCAGGATCGCCGACGTCCCGGTGAACATCCTGGGCCTGACGCTTCCCGCGCTCACCTTCGCCCTGTCGATCGACCGGGTGCTCAACGGGGTCACGCGCCCCTTGTTCGGCTGGATTTCCGATCGGATCGGCCGCGAGAACACCATGTTCATCGCGTTCTCGCTGGAGGCGGTAGGCATCCTGCTTCTCAGCCGGTTCGGACAGGACCCGGTGGCTTTCGTGGTGCTGTCCGGGCTCGTGTTCTTCGCCTGGGGTGAGATCTACAGCCTGTTTCCCGCTACCTGCTGCGACATCTATGGCACGCGCTATGCCGCGGCCAACGCCGGGCTGCTCTACACGGCCAAGGGCACGGCCTCGCTGCTCGTGCCGCTGACCAGTGTGCTCAGCGCATCGCGCGGCGGATGGCACACCGTCTTCCTGGCGGCCAGCATCATGAACGTCATTGCTGCCTTCATGGCCTTGCTCGTGCTCAAACCGCTGCGCGAGCGCATGGGCCGTGCCGCTGGACTGTAACGGTCAATTGCGGAGCATCCACAAGCGCCCCCTCTCCCCCGGGAGAGGGGACGGTGAGGGCGGGGTGAGGGGGAGCGGGCGCCGAACGCCATGTCTTCCGCTACACTTGCGGCAATGAACCCGGGCGCGCGGAGCATCGCATGAGAATCGCAGTTGTGGGCGCCGGCGCCATCGGCGGGTATCTGGGCGTCCGGCTCTCTCTCGCCGGTGAAGAGGTCACGTTCATCGCGCGGGGACCGAACCTCGCGGCCATCCGGGCCAGCGGGATGAAGCTGATCGCCGAGGACGGTACCGAAGCGCGCACGACGGTCGCGCGCGCCGTCGAGAAGATGAGCGACGCCGGCCCACACGACACTGTGCTGCTGACGGTGAAGGCGCACCAGGTCGCCGCGGTCGCGCCCGATCTGCGCCATCTGTGCCACGCCGACACCGCCATTGTGACGATGCAGAACGGAATCCCGTGGTGGTACTTCTACAAGCACGGCGGCCAGTACGAAGGGCACCCTGTGCGCAGCGCAGACCCGGATGGGATCATCGGCCGCAGCATCGACCCGGCACGGATCATCGGCAGCGTCGTGTATCCGGCCGCCAACCTGCTGGCTCCCGGCGTCGTGCAGGTAGTGGAAGGAAACCGCTTCACTCTGGGGGAGCTGGACGGGTCGACGACGCCCCGCGTCGAGGCCATCGCGGCGAGCCTGGTGAAGGCGCGATTCAAGGCCCCGGTGATCGGGGATATCCGCAGCGAGATCTGGCTGAAGCTGTGGGGCAACCTGAGCTTCAACCCGATCAGCGCGCTGACGCACGCGACGCTGCTGGACATCTGCCAGTTCCCCCTCACGCGCGGGTTGGCGACGCAGATGATGACCGAAGCCGAGGCCGTCGCGAGCAAGCTGGGCGTGACCTTCAGGGTCAGTATCGAGCGCAGAATCGCCGGCGCCGAGAAGGTCGGGGCGCACAAGACCTCGATGCTGCAGGATGTGGAGCACGGCCGGCCGATCGAGATCGAGGCGCTGGTCGGCTCGGTGGTGGAGCTGGGTGCGCTGACCGGAACGCCTACACCCTACATCAGCGCGCTGTACGCCTGCGCCAGCCTGCTAGCAAAGACGTTGAACGCCCGGCACGGTAAGTTGGCGATCGCATCCTAAAGGAAGAACCGAATGCGCAACACTGCCACCACCGTTACCGAACTGCTGGATGCGGGGGCGCTCGACGCGCCCGCTCTGAGCGCCCCCGGCGGCGCGCCTCTCACCTATCGCGCGTTGCGCGCGCTGCAGGCCCAGGCGCTGGCCACGCTCAATGCGCAGGGCGTGGGCAGGAACGACCGCGTCGCGATCGTGCTGGACAACGGCCCGGAGATGGCGGCTGCGTTCCTGTGCGTCGCCGCGGGCGCCACCGCCGCGCCCTTGAATCCGGTTTATCGCGCCGAGGAGTTCGAGTTCTATCTCACCGACCTCAACGCCAAGATCCTCATCATCGAGCGCGACAAGTCCTCGCCCGCCGTGGACGTCGCCCGCAAGCTCGGCATTCCGATCGTCCGGCTCGCGGCTGTGCCGGACAGAGGTGTGGGAAGTTTCGTCTTGGAGTTTCCCGAAGGGCTTGCCCTGCCGAAGGCGCAGCGGATGGGGACGGCCGCGCCCGATGACATCGCGCTCGTGCTGCATACCTCTGGCACGACGTCGCGCCCGAAGATCGTGCCCCTGTCCCAGCGCAACGTCTGCGCCTCGGCTCGCAATGTCCGCCAGACGCTCGCGCTCACGGGAGCGGACCGGGGGCTCAACATCATGCCGCTGTTCCACATCCACGGCCTGATCGCCGGGACCTTGGCTCCGCTGTCCGCCGGAGGCGAAGTGTGCTGCACGAGCGGCTTCAATGCGCTGCGTTTCTTCTCCTGGATGGCAGAAGTCCGCCCCACGTGGTACACGGCGGTCCCGACGATGCACCAGGTGATCCTTTCGCGCGCGGCCAAGAGCGCCGAGGTGATCAGAGCGAACCCACTGCGGTTCATCCGCTCGTCCTCGTCCTCGCTGGCGCCGCAGATCATCAAAGAGCTGGAGGAAGTCTTCGGCACCCCGGTGATCGAGTCCTACGGGATGACCGAGGCCGCGCACCAGATGGCGAGCAATCCGCTGCCGCCCGGCGAGCGCAAACCGGGAACCGTAGGGATCGCCGCAGGGCCGGAGGTCGGCGTGATCGACGCCGAGGGTAGCGTACTGCCCGCGGGGGGCATCGGCGAGATCGCGATCCGAGGCCCGAATGTGATGTCCGGCTATGAGAACAACGCCAAGGCCAACGCCGAGGCTTTCGCCAACGGGTGGTTCCGCACCGGCGATCAGGGCGTGATGGATGCTGCGGGCTACGTGACCATCACCGGACGCTTGAAGGAGATCATCAACCGCGGCGGCGAGAAGATCTCACCGCGCGAGGTGGACGAAGTGCTGATGGACCATCCCGCGGTTCAGCAATGCGTGACTTTCGCGGTCGCGCACGACAAGCTCGGCGAGGACGTAGCGGCGGCCGTGGTGCTGCGCGAAGGCGTGCAGGCTGGCGAGAAGGACTTGCGAGAGTTCGCTGCGAAGCGGCTGGCGGACTTCAAGGTACCGCGCAAGATCCTCATTCTCCCCGAGATCCCGAAGGGCGCGACCGGCAAGACCCAGCGCATCGGCCTGGCGCAGAAGCTGGGTCTGACACCGCCCGCGGGAAGCTAGGGGCTGATGCCCGGCCATCGCGCAACCTCCACCCCACACATTGCATTGGCCGACCGCCTGGTCCGCGCCATTCAGGGTTTCGAGGCGAGGCGAAACTGAATTCGACGTACTGTTTATCTGCCGATCCAGCGGATCTGCATCCTTGCTGATGTAGCACGGTTGTGCTACATCTCAATTTCGCGTTGGAGTCCAAACATGTCCACGACCACGATCCGGCTACCGAAGGATCTGAAGGCTCGCGTTGCCGCCGCCGCTGAGCGTGCCGGAACTACGGCGCATAGCTTCATTCTGGAGGCGATCGCAGAGAAGGCGGATCAGGCAGAACGCCGCGCAGACTTTCATGACGTTGCCGAGAAGCGCTATGCCGATCTCGTAGCTTCCGGTAAGACGATTCCCTGGGAAAGAATGCGCAGCTATCTTGAAGATCGAACCGCGGGGAAAACCGTCGCTCGCCCGGGGGCTAAGAAACTGGCTCGCTGAAGATGGCCAGGATCGAGTTGACTCCTAGGGTCCAGGATGACTTCCTCGATCATGTCTCGGAGCACGCTGTTGAAGATGCGCCTGGCCGTCTCAGGGAAATCATTCAGGCTATCGACGTACTCCAACACAATCCGCTTATTGGAAGACCCGTATCCGCAGACACGCGGGAGTTGGTCGTCGGACCCAGAGCCCGTGGCTGCGTAGCTTTGTACCGCTACCTCGAGCAGATCGACGCGGTCTTCGTGCTCGCAATTCGCAGTCAGCGCGAGGCTGGCTACGGCAGAACTCAATTCCGTTGAAAGCGCCCATCGGCTGATAGTCTCAGAACGGCCATGAACCGACGTTCGTGGATGCCGCCCATCTCGTCGATAAGCGGACATCCGAAACGCGCATTTCTCGTTTGGTCTTGACCTTCGGTGACGCGACCAACCTAGGCGGGTGGGTTGGCGGTACACTGATTATCTCAGGAGTTGCAGTGCTGAAGCTGTCGTATTGATGGGCGTCGTCTGTATGACGCGCAGCCCGCAGATTTGCCGGCTCGCTGCGTGACCACGCGCCCGTTACGCGAAGGAGAACATTTATGAGGTGTTCTTGGATATCTATCTTTGCCCCTTGTCTCTTCTTGCTCGGTCAGCCGGCCTCGCCACACGAAGACGAGACTCCGGCAGGAGGGGCTCCAGAGCGGCTCGGCCAGGTGAACTTCCCGGTTTCGTGCAGCGCCCCTGCACAGGAAGAGTTCAACCGCTCCGTCGCCCTTCTGCACTCCTTCTACTACCCCGCGGCGGTGAAAGCCTTCACCCATGTAACCGAAATCGACCCCGGGTGCGCTATGGGATATTGGGGAATCGCGATGAGCTGGTGGTATCCGCTGTGGTATCCCCCGACCGCTGCCTCGCTCACGCAGGGCAAAGCCGCCGCAGACAAGGCGCGAAGCGCGGGTGCGAAAACCGAACGCGAGCGCGGGTACGTCGAAGCGATCGGCGCTTTTTATCTGGACTTCGACAAACAGAGTCATCAGGCACGGGCGCTGGCCTACGAGGCAGCGATGCAGCAGCTCCATGAGAAGATCGGCGAGGATCACGAAGCTACAGCGTTCTATGCGCTTGCGATGCAAGCCACCATTGACCCAAACGACAGGACGTACGCGAAGCAACTGAAGAGCGCAACGCTCCTGGAACCGCTGTTTGCCGAGCAGCCCAATCATCCGGGGCTGGCGCACTACATCATCCACGCCTATGACTATCCGGGGTTGGCCTCCCGCGCGTTGGATGCCGCACGGCGCTACGGCCAGATCGCTCCGTCGGTGCCTCACGCGCTGCACATGCCGTCGCATACCTTCACGTATTTAGGGCTTTGGCAGGAAGCCATCCGCGCCGATACCGCCGCGGCCGCCACCGCGAGGAAGCAGGGTGACACAAACTCCGAGCTGCACTCGATGGACTACCTGGTGTACGCGTACCTGCAAAGCGGCGAAGAGCAGTCGGCAAAAAGCGTCTTGGATGATCTGAGCGCGGTGAACCTGAACGACAAGGAGCGAACAATCGCCATCGATTACACGCTCGCCGCTGCGCCTGCCCGATACGCGATCGAGCTCCGGCGATGGTCCGACGCGGCAGCGTTGACGCCGAAAGCAAGTCGCTTCCCTGCCACTGAGGCCCTTACACGCTACGCTCGCGCCCTCGGTGCGGCGCACACCAGGAACCTGCGGCTGGCTCGCGAGGATATCCAGGGGCTCGCGGCATTGAGAGATGTCCTCATAAATGCGAAGAGCGACTATTGGGCAAAGCAGGTGGAAATGCAGCGCTTGACAGCCAACGCGTGGCTGGCGTGGGCCGAGGGCGACACCGAAGAAGCGTTGACACAGATGCGAATTGCAGCGGACTTGGAGGACTCCACGTACAAACACCCGGTGACGCCAGGGCAACTCACGCCCGCGCGCGAATTGCTGGGCGACCTGCTCCTTGAGCTTCAGCGTCCCGCCGAGGCACTGACCGAATACGAGGCCGCCCTACGCGTGACTCCCAATCGGTTCAATGGTGTGTATGGCGCGGCGCGCTCGGCGGAACTGGCTGGAGATTCCACAAGGGCGAAAGCCTACTATGCGCAGCTGCTCAGGCTCTGCGACAAGGGGACCAGCGCGCGACCGGAGCTCCAGCGCGCACGGATGGTAGTGGCGCAGAAGTGAAGGAGCCGGCTGACGTAGGTTGAAGGGTCCGGATACTTCTTAGCAGAAGGATGCAGCGGCGAATCGTGCCAGCTGACCTCGAGGAATCACAAATCCGAGGGTCTCGCCCCTGCGGTTTTGTGGTTCGTGGAAGTCCTCACCGCGGAATCAGGGGCTGGGATGCGGCTTGCGTCCTTCCGACAGGCAGTGCCCCGCCACAAGCGGCCAATCGGGCGCGGATCGGAAACTTCGGGGTAGCGGACAGTCAACGCACGGGAGAGGCAGCGACGCGGCGGCGGCACGACAACACGCGGAGTTTATCAATGAGGTAAGGCTCGGGTCTTTTGCCAGACTGCTTGTTCTCTAGATAAGCCCCCTGAACCAGCGGCCCTCTCGGTACGCTGGTGCACAGCTATATTCGGGCAGAGTTCGGGTAGGTAAAATCAATGCCTATCCGTGAATGCAAGGTGTCATAGCCGCTTGGGACAATGGATACGCTCCGCGTCAACATTTGCTACCGCCCTCTCCGTATCTGCTGGGCCATTGCCGCGAGCGACATCGCCGCCTTTCGCAAGGCCGTAAGGCTTACCCACACGACGTGGGGAGGGCGGTTCAACCCGATTGCGATCGTCGATCGCGCTGAGGAAGCCGAGCGGGTCGTCGAAGTATTCCGTGCCGACATGATCGTCCCGATCGGTGAGTCCGACGCCGTGAAAGCGTTCCCGCAGCGCTTTCCGCACCTCATTAAGCCGTTCTTTCACGACGACCTATTCGTGGGCACGGACGAACGGGACACCCGTGCGCAAGTCCTTGATATTCACAATGCGCTGGTGCAGCTGAGCGACACGCCTGCCTGGACGGCGATCAAGGGTAAAGGCCTGCGGCTGTACGGATGGGACGGGAACGACCCGCTATCCGACGTGTTCCTGACGCATCTCGGCGGATATCCGGACGTCGCCGACACGCGCATCGACTACCGGGAGATGGTGAAGCGAGCGGGCGAAGCCACGGAGCAGCATATCGACCAAGGCGCGGCCATTCCCGGTGACATCATCGATCACCCAAGCGTCTCCTATCTCTCGCGCCACGGACTGGAGCGCCACCATGGGATCCGCTCCAACTGGGACTATCCGGGCTTCTACCTGGGCGACGCCGCCGATGTCGATGACCTGGTCTGCTGCTGGAACCTGCGGGCGACCGACACCGCTGTCTTCTTTGTCGATCGCAATCACCTCCCGCGCTATCAGCAAATCATCCCGGTCTGGACGAGGATGACAAATGAGAGGCTGGCCTACCGGCGGTTAGAGTTCCCGCGCAACGTAGCGATCTGGGCGCGGCGGAACACGATGCCGGCTGACCCGAACGCCCACGTCGCCCAGCTGCAACAGATATTCGGAGCCGGCCCGTTCACAATCTGCGGCATCGATGTATTTTCGTGGAACGGACTGAACCTGCAGGCGCCGATGATGATCCTCGGGGAAACCGCACAGCTCGGTGTCCTCGCGGCAGAGACGGGCAAACCCAAATTGTCGTTTGCACTTGGCGACAAGCCCTTCTGCGGCGACACCTGGTTTCATTCACAGCATCTGGTCGCGTCGTTGTCCTTCATCGGTGGTCTGTACGGCGACGATCTCCACACGCTCGACCCGCCCTACATACCGGAGTTGAACGTGTTCTACGCGCGCACGATGCATTTCGAGTACAACAAGTTTCGCATCGAGCCGGAGCGCATCGGGCTGGTCATCGACGCCGCGGACGCGGATGCCTTTGTCTATGCGCTGCCGGTCGCCGATCTTTTCGAACGAATATTCCATCTCGCAGGTTTTTCCACACGACCGAGTCCGGGCGGGCTCATCACGCGGCAACTCATCGCCCAGATGGACGGTCTGGGTGGCGCGGCGGTGTTCAAGATTCCGGGCGTCCGGCGGCTGCTGAAAACCGTTGGCCCCACGGACCCCTTCACCGCAAGGGACGCGATAAACAAAATCGGTAGCAAGGACCCTGACAATCCGGCCGCAAACTTCAAGGATTTCGAGGACCTTTACATCGAGCCCCGCCCGCATGGGACCAAGCTCAGGGCGACCGATGTCTTCACGTATCTCGTAGAGAAGGGACTGTTTCGCCTGGGGTCGCTGCTGACCTGTCCGCATTGCCGGATGGCCAGTTGGATCGCGTTAGATGTTCTCAAGCAACGCGTCATCTGCGAGAAGTGCGGCCGTGAATTCGACGCCACGCGGCAACTCGTCACCGGCCAATGCCATTACCGACGGTCGGGCGTGCTCGGCGCTGAGAGGAACGCCCAGGGCGCTGTTCCAGTGACTCTTACCCTGCATCAGCTGCAAACTAATCTGAGTCACGTCCTCCGGGGAAACATGTACACGACGTCGCTTGACCTCGTACCCGAGAACAACACGGCCTTGCCGAAGTGCGAGGTCGACTTCGTTTGGCTGGTGAACGGGCGCTATCCGGAGAAGACGACGATTATTCTTGGTGAATGCAAGGATCGCGGCCGCAAAAAGGACAGCGGGGGCGACGGCGGTACAATCGGTCCGACCGACATCAACAATCTAAAGGCGGTTGCCGGTGCATTACTGCCGAAACGCTTTGAAACCTTCGTGCTCCTGGCGAAGCTGTGCCCATTTACCCAGCAAGAGATTGACGCCGCCAGGGGAATCAATGAGCCGTACCGCCAGCGGGCCATCCTGCTGACGGCGCGTGAATTGGAACCCTGGCATTTCTACGACCGGACAAAGGCGGAGTTTGACATCAAGGATTATGCAGGCACAGCGGAGGATCTTGCCCGAGCTACGGCGACAATGTATTTTCGGGAGCCCGCATAGCAATCGACAAGCTGATGTCCAATGAATCTGCCCGTGGTGCACGCCTGCGCTCTTTTGACCAGATTCGCGAGCCCAATTCCTTGGAATCTGGCGCTATCTGAATGTCCGCTCCCGTGATTTTTTGAGCGACCGTTGTCTGGAAAACCAAAGGGCCGCCTGGGGTCGGTCGGCGCCGCTGACGGACGAACTCCACTGGTGCATTGGCCCGCCGCTCCGAGACAGCTTCGCTCGCCTCTTGGATTCCTCGGACGACGGGCTTCTGGACAGAGCCGTGTCCCTGTACCGCGAGCGTTTCGCGATCGTCGGTCCGTTCGAAAATGCATTGTATCCGTCCATCCCCGAGGCGCTCGCGGCCGTACGCTCGCTTGGCTGCCGTATCTATGTCGTGAGGTCCAAACCGGGTGTGTTTGCTGAACGGATTGTCGGACACCTCGGATTGTCCTGCCTGCTCGAGGGCGTGTACGGAAGCCAGCTCAACGGTTCCCAAAGCGACAAAGGAGAGTTGATCGCTCATGTCCTCGGGGAAGAGTCCTTGCCTGCGCCTCGCGTTGTGATGGTCGGCGATCGGTGGCACGATATTGTCGGCGCCAAAAACTGCGGGGTATACCCGCTTGGCGTAAGTTACGGATATGGCACGGAGGAGGAGCTAAGAGAGCACGGAGCAGCGGCGATCGCTGATAGTCCGGACTCCATTCCACCTCTCATTCACCGTTGGCTTGGTAGGTGAAGGCCTGTCCGGCTGTGGGGAGTACTGCGGAGCGCTTACCGATGTCGACGCCCCAATCACTGCTAGAGCGTTATGTAGAAGCGAAGGACCTGGTGCGGCCACACCTGATGCAGCAGATCTATGCTGCCGACGCGGTCCTTACCTTCTCGATCGCCACCGATTCGATCACATTCCCCCACAGGGTCGCGGGGATCGATGGGATAACCAAAACGCTGGTCGTCGATTTCGGCGCCAAGTACAGCCGCTGCAAAACCTTCTACGTTTGTGATTCGCCGCCCCAGAAAGCAGACAAGATCGCGACCCTCCCATGGCTGGTACTGATGAGCGAGCCCGCGCTAGCTTGCTTGCGGATAGGTAAGGGTTACTACGAGTGGAGCTTCGAGCCGCGGGGCGGCGAAGGCGTGCAGGTTGTTGCAATGCACATCCACATCGAGAGAATGGACGCCATCGAAGACGCCCAGGGCGATTTGCTCAGGACCCCGCAATCGGTCCTGCCCTATCCGTGGCTCGCTCCAGCGATCCTGCGCTCGGAGTTCGAGGCTCTGGTTGAGTCCAACCCAGCGCTTGCGTTCCTGGACGCATTTAAAATCCCTCTGGACCCCATGGTTTCGGCAGCCGCCTCTGTGTCCACCCGGCGCAGCCGGCGGTGAGCAAACCTGCTGGTTCGCATCCGACCTCTCTTCCCGAACCCTTTACTGCACTGCGCCGGTGCGGCGAAGAGCGTTGACGCACCCACGCCGTGCGGCTACTCTTTTCCGAACAGCCCCTAAGCTCTTAAGGCAAAAACGGCTTGAGGCTGAACAGGGCATTTGGCACATTCGATGCAAGACGCTTCGTGCGCTGCAGCACGGGTGGCTTTGGAGGTCGGCGATCCTGCCAACGTCCGTCGGGGAGGCTTGGACGGCGCATTTCCCGTTTCTGGTTCGTTTCCCGTTGTGGCCAGTTCCAGCCCGTTGAGAACCCGGTGGCCGAGACTCCGGGTCGCCGCCATTTGAAACAGCAACAAAATCGACAAGGAGAAGACAGTGGCCAAAGAAATCTTATGTGCTTTCGGCGTGGACGTGGATGCTGTGGCTGGCTGGCTCGGCTCCTATGGCGGCGAGGACTCTCCGGACGACATTTCGCGCGGCATGTTCGCCGGCGAGGTGGGCACGCCGCGTCTGGTCAACCTGTTCAAGCGGCTGGGCGTGAAGACGACCTGGTTCATTCCCGGCCACTCGATCGAGACCTTTCCCGAGCAGACCGCGATGGTCGTGGAGGCGGGCCATGAGATCGGTATCCATGGCTACTCGCACGAGAACCCGATCTCCATGACGCCGGAGCAGGAAGAGGCGGTGCTGGACAAGTGCATCGAGCTGGTGACGAAGGTGTCCGGGCGCCGACCCACCGGATACGTCGCGCCGTGGTGGGAGTTCAGCCCAGTGACCAACGAGTTGCTCCTGAAGAAGGGCATCAAGTACGACCACAGCCTGATGCACAAGGACTTCGAGCCCTACTACGTGCGCGTGGGGGATCGCTGGACGCTGATCGACTACTCGAAGAAGCCGCAGGAATGGATGAAGCCGCTGCAGCGCGGCACGGAGACAGATCTGATCGAGATCGCCGGGAGCTGGTACCTGGACGACCTGCCGCCTATGATGTTCATCAAGAAGGCGCCCAACTCGCATGGTTTCGTCAATCCGCGCCACCTCGAAGAGATGTGGCGTGACCAGTTCGACTGGGTGTACCGGGAGATGGATTACGCGGTGTTCACGATGACCATCCACCCGGACGTCTCCGGGCGGCCGCAGGTGCTGATGATGCTGGAGCGCCTGTTTAACCACATCATTCGCCATCCGGGCGTGAGATTCACGACCTTCGACGAGATCGCCAACGATTTCGCACGCCGCAATCCACGCAAGAAGAAGTAGGCCAGGGCCGCGAAGGCGTAGCTATCAATGACAGGGCGCAGTCATGAACAGGGGGGATCCACATGGAGAGTTGGCGTAACCGGAAGACCCTCATCCTGAGCCGCACGGAGATGATAGGCCTGCTCACCCCTGCAGAGTACAACGGGTGCGTGGAGCAGGCGTACCGGATGCACGGGGAGCGGCGCTTCTACATGGATCCGAAGGCGCACATCGTCCTCGACAAATATCCCGGGGAGTGGGAGGCGATGCCGTCCTATATCGAGGAGCCCGAGGCAGCCGCCTGCAAGTGGGTTTCGATCCGGGAGCGCAACCGCGAGAAGCATGACCTGCCGACCGTGTTCTCGATCCTCATCTATACCCATCCGGAGACCGGCTTCCCGCTCGCTATCTGCGACGGCAGCCACCACACGGTCATGCGCACCGGCTCGGCTGCGGCCGTATCGGCCAAATGGCTGGCGCGCAAGGATTCGAAGGTGCTGGCCATCGTCGGGGCCGGGCACATGGCGGCGGGAGTGCTGGCCACCTGCAACGAGGTGTTCCGGTGGCAGGAGGTGCGCGTCTGGAGCCGCTCGCAGGCGACGCTGGACCACTTCGTCAAGGAGCAGCAGCCGAAGTTTCCCAATCTGAAGCTCCTGCCCTCCACCAACCTGGAGAAGGTCGTGCGAGGCGCCGACGTGGTGGTCACCGTGACCCCGGCTCGCGCTCCCATCGTGAAGAACGAGTGGATCAGCGAGGGGATGCACATCGCGGCCGTGGGCGCCGACAAGTCGGGGGATCAGGAGCTGGAGGGGGCCATCCTGAAGCGCGCGCGCATCTTCGTGGACGACATCCGGCAATGCCGGACGGACGGCGAGATCAACGTGCCCCTGTCGCAAGGGTTGCTGAAGGAAACCGACATCGCCGGCGAGATCGGCGAAGTGATCGTCGGGAAGAAGAAAGGGCGGACGTCGGACAAAGACATCACGTTGTTCGACTCGACCGGTATCGCGTTGCAGGACTCGGCTACGATCCCGCTCGAGTACGAACGGGCGCTCGCCGCGGGTGTGGGTATCGAGAAGAAGATGATTTCCACTTGAGTTGTTGTTGAGTCAACAGAGGAGAACACCATGGTCAAGAAAGGTAAGGTGAAGGCTTCCGTCCAGCGGGCCGGGTCGCGGACTTCGCTGGGACGCAGGCGCTTTCTCAAAACTGCCGCGGTGACCGCGGGCGCTGCGGCCGGCACCGGGCTGATCGACGGTTTTCCGTTGGTGTGGTCCCAGAACATCAAGGACATCACACTGGTGCATGTCGGTGGCTCCTACTCCGCCATCATCGACATCGCCAAGAAGGCGACCGAGGACCTCGGCTTCAAGGTGGAGATGCAAACCGCCCCCCACGATGCGCTGCTGAGCCGCCTGCTGACTCAGCCGAACTCGATCGACATCGCGGATACCGAGTACTGGTTCCAGTACTACCTGATCAAGAAGGGCACCCTGCAGCCGGTGGACCTGGAAAAGCGATTCAAGTTGTGGGACAAGGTCGTGCCGATCTTCACCAAGGGGGAATACGCCGACGGGCGCAAGGTCTCGACCCAAGGCACCCTGCCCTACAAGGTCCAGTACGTGGAAGGTCCCGGCGCTCAGGATTTCGCCAAGAAGCCGACCAAGTGGGCGACCGGTGTGCCGATCATCTACAACGCGGACACGCTGGGCATCCGGCCTGACCAAGTCCAGAAGATCGATAGCTGGGCCGAGCTGCTCAATCCGAAGTTCAAGGGCAAGACCGCGATCGTGTCGGTGCCTTCCATCGGGATCATGGACGCAGCCATGGCCATCGAAGCGCGCGGTCTCATCAAGTACGGCGACAAGGGCGACATGACCAAGGCGGAAATCGACAAGACCATCGAGATCCTGACCAAGGCCAAGAAGGACGGTCAGTTCCGGGCCTTCTGGAAGACCTTCGACGAGTCGGTGAACCTGATGGCCTCGGGCGAGACGGTCGTGCAATCCATGTGGTCGCCCGCCGTGACTGCGGTGCGCGCGCGGGGAATTCCCTGCTACTACGCACCGCTCAAGGAAGGGTACCGCGCCTGGGCAAACCAGCTCGGCTTGATGGCCCACCTCAAGGGTCCGAAGCTGGACGCGGCCTACGAGTACTTCAACTGGTACGTGTCGGGTTGGCAGGGGGCGTTTGTCGGCAAGCAGGGCTACTACAGCTCGGTCCTGGAGACGACCAAGAAGACCATGACCGAGGACGAATGGGGCTACTGGTACGACGGCAAGCCGGCCAAGGGCGAGATCAAGGACCCGTACGGAAACCTGATGGAGAAGCCTGGTGCGGTGCGTGACGGCGGCTCTTTCTGGCAGCGCATGGGCAATGTGGCGTGCTGGAACGCGCTGATGAAGGAGAATGTCTACCTGATCAAGCGCTGGAACGAGTTCCTGACGGCCTGATGTGAAGCCGGGCGGGGCTCCTCAAACACCCCGTCTGTCTCTCATGGAGAATCACTGAACCGAGTGACAAGCACCCCCACCCCAACCTCCCCCGCCAGCGGGGGACGGTTGGGGTGGGGTGCGGAGTTCTGCAATCAAGCTCTCGCCCACCACTGTCTCGTACCTGCAGGTTGCCCCGCTCCTGCTGGTGCTGGTCGCCTTCTTCGGCATCCCCCTGCTCATGATCGTAGGCGTGAGCTTCTTCGAATACGACGGGGTCAGCAGCGTGCCGGCGTTTCAGTTCGGCAACTACACCGACCTGTTCACCTCGCGGATCACGCTGACGCTATACCTCAAAACGCTCGAGTACGCGCTCATCGTATGGGCGATCACGCTGGTGATCGGCTTCACCGTCTCGTATTTCCTCGCGTTTCACGTGCGCAGCCTGTTGTGGCAGATGGCGCTGCTTCTCCTGTGCACGGTGCCCTTCTGGACCTCCAACATCATCCGCATGATCTCCTGGATCCCCTTCCTCGGCCGCAACGGGTTGTTCAACCAGGCGCTGATGGGACTGGGGCTGACGGAACAGCCCCTGGAGTTCCTCCTGTTCTCCGATTTTGCGGTGATCATCGCCTATGTCCACCTCTTCACGCTGTTCATGATCGTCCCGATCTTTAACGCCATGGCCCGCATCGATCGCTCCATCGTCGAGGCGGCGCTGGACGGGGGCAGCAGCCGCTGGCGCGTCATTTGGGAGATCATCATCCCGTTGTCCAAGACCGGGATCGCGCTGGGGTCTATCTTCGTCATCACGCTGGTGATGGGCGACTTCTTCGTGGTCAATACCATGAGCGGAGGTCACAGCGCATCGGTGGCGTTGGCCATGTACAACCAGATCGCTGCAGTTCAGTACCCGTTCGCGGCCGCCAGCGCCGTGATCCTGCTGCTGATCGTCTCGCTCCTGGTGGCGGCGATCCTGCGTCTGGTGGACGTGCGGCGCGAGCTGGCCGGTTGACCCAGGGCGAGCCATGCAGAGGGATCTCGGCAAACGCCCGTGGACGTTCTATGTCCTGGCGGCGTTCTTCGCGCTGTTCGTGCTGTTTCTCTATGGCCCGATGTCGGCCATCTTCGTGTTGTCCTTCCAGGGCCCGACCGGAGGACTCACCTTCCCCATGAATGGCGTATCGCTGAGGTGGTTCTCGGCGTTGTTCAATCAGGAGCGCACGGGCGATTTCGCCGGCGGCTTCACGCGCTCGATCCTGCTGGCACTTCTCGTCCTCGCGCTCACCGTGGCGATTTCGGTGATGGCCGGGCTCGCGTTCCGCAGGCGATTCTTCGGGTCGACTGCCGTGTTCTACCTGGCGGTGGCCAGCCTGATCATGCCCGGACTGCTGGTGGGACTGGGCGTCGGCCTCGTGTACCAGACTGTCGGCGTCGCGCCGACCTGGTTCGGCTCGGCCTTGGGCGCACAGCTCACCTGGACGCTGCCATTCGGGCTGCTGATCATGTTCGCGGTGCTGAGCCGCTTCGACCGAGCCTTCGAGGAGGCCGGACGGGACCTCGGCGCCAGCCACTGGCAGATCTTCTGGATGGTCGTGGTGCCGATTCTCTTCCCGGGCATGATCGCGGTGGCGTTGTTCGGCTTCACCCTGTCCTACGACGAGTTTCCCCGGACGCTTCTCACGGTGGGCGCCGAGAACACGT
This sequence comes from Gammaproteobacteria bacterium, assembly GCA_041488355.1. GTDB lineage: Bacteria > Pseudomonadota > Gammaproteobacteria > Burkholderiales > SHXO01 > SHXO01. The sequence goes on along the minus strand of JBGPPC010000020.1, from coordinate 6,899 downwards.
TGCCGCTGGAGATCTGGGGCATGACCACGAACGTGACTTCGCCGGCGCTGTATGCGCTGGGGACGGTTACGACCCTGGTGTCCTTCACCGTCATCGCCCTGGCGCTGGGCTCGATCGCGATCATCCAGAGCAGGCGTTCGCGCCGCCCGATTTCGGCCAGAACACCGGCAACCGATGTCAGTTGAGCCGGTGATCGCAACGCCGGCGCCCGGAGCGCAGAGAACTAACGTGATGATTCGAATAGGCGGTCAAAGACAATGATACCGGGTGAGCGCCACCCGACCGCGCGCGGCAGGATCGAGCTGACGGGAGTGACCAAGCGTTTCGGCGAGACGATCGCGGTCAAGAACATCAGCCTGACGATTCCAGCCGGCTCTTACTGCTGCCTCCTGGGGCCGTCGGGATGTGGCAAGACGACCATTCTGCGGATGATCGCCGGCCACGAGTCGCCGACCGACGGCGCGGTGCTGATCGACGGCGAGAATGTGGTTGGTTTACCGCCGGTGCGGCGCGGGACTGCCATGATGTTTCAGAGCTACGCGCTGTTCCCGCATCTGAGCTGCGTGGACAACGTCGCGTTCAATCTCAAGGTGCGCGGCGTCCCCAAAGCGGAGCGCCATCAGCGCGCTCGGGAAATGCTGGCACGGGTGCGCATGGAGACGTTTGCGGATCGCCTGCCGGCGCAGCTCTCCGGAGGTCAGCAGCAGCGCATCGCTTTGGCCCGGGCGCTCATCACCGATCCTCGCGTGCTGCTCTTGGACGAGCCGCTGTCGGCCCTCGATGAGTTCCTGCGGCTGCAGATGCGCGGCGAGTTGAGGCGCATCCAGGCGGAGGTCGGCATTACGTTCATTCACGTGACCCACACTCAGATGGAGGCGATCGCGCTGGCCGACCTGTTGGTCGTGATGGACCAGGGGCAGATCGAGCAGGCGGCTTCCGCGCGCGAGGTCTACGACCAGCCTCGGACCGGTTACGTCGCGCGGTTCATGGGTGGACAGAACGTGTTATCCGGGACGGTGGTCAGGCGCGGGACCAACACGCTAACGATCGAGAGCGGCGCCAAGGAAGTGACCCTCACCGCGCCCAACGCGCCGCCCGGGGAAGGCGCCTCGTTCGAAGCGGCGGTGCGCCGCGACCACATCCGTCTGAGCCGGGCTGCTTCCAATGGCGGGCAGCCGGGCATGAATGCGGTCATCGGTCGTGTGGCCGCGATCGAGTATCAGGGCACGTGGTTGAAGATCACGCTCGAAGAGGCATGCAGCGAGGAGTTCGTCGTGAACGTGCCGGATAACATCTTCTTTGCGGACCCGCTGAGCGTCGGCGAGCCTGTGCTGGCTCGGTGGGATGCGGGCGAGATCCATTTCCTCGCCGCCGGCGCCAAGGCCTCAACAGGTTCATCGGCACTGGGACACACCGAGATGGCAACGGCAGGGGGGCGCTGATGTGCGGGCTGTGCGGCGTATTCCTCACGGAGACGCACTGGACTGACGCCAACGTTTCGACTCCCGGGACGGGCGCGCGCACCCGCAGACACGAGCGTCTCCACCGTGTGGCACTGGCCAACCGGGTCCTGAAGCACTACGGGCTCAAGGTCAGCGATTGGCAGGGCAGCGCCTACCTGCTGGCCAGCCAGACCGGCCAGACTGCGGTGCTGACGAGCATCGCGGCGGTGTGGCCGGCCGCCGAGCAGCTGCGAAAGCGTACGCTGGATCCGCTCGACGAGAAGCTGATCGAGGCCCTGGAGCGAGACTAGCGTGGACAGCGACTCACCCACTTCGGCTGGCCGCATGGTTCCGGTCAACGTCATCACCGGGTTTTTGGGCAGCGGCAAAACCACTTTGCTGCAGCGCCTGCTGCGGTCTCCTCAGATGAGCAAAACGGTGGTGCTCATCAACGAGTTCGGCGAGATCGGGCTGGATCACCTGCTGGTCGAGCGCGTGGAGGAGTCGGTCGTGCTGCTCCGAAGTGGATGCATCTGCTGCAGCATCCGCGATGATCTCAAGTCTGCGCTGCGCGGCCTGCTCGGCCGGCGCGAGCGCGGTGAGATCCCGGACTTCGATCGCGTCGTGATCGAAACCACGGGGCTCGCGGACCCGGGGCCCATACTCTATACCTTGATGGGGGAGCCGGTCGTTCGGCATCACTTCCGGCTCGCCAACGTCATCACGACGGTGGACGCCCTCAACGCCAACCTGCATCTGTCGCGCAACCCCGAGGGCGTGAAGCAGGTCGCGGCAGCCGACCGGCTCGTCATCACCAAGACCGACCTGGCCGATCCGGCGCAGACCGCCGCTGTCCGCGAGATGATCGGCCGCCTCAACCCCTCGGCGGAAGTCCTGGACGCCGCGGACGGCGAGATCGATCCGGACCGGCTGCTTGCGCCGCAGGCGTCCGATCTGACGCCAGGACGCGCATGGCTGCGGCCGCGGACGAGCGAGCCGGGTCTACGCGCCGATCCGACGTATCTGCGCGACTTACAGCGTCACACCGCTTCGGTCGCAAGCCTCAGCCTGGTGCTCGACGAGCCGCTCGACTGGACCGCGTTCGGGATCTGGCTGAGCATGCTGCTCAACCGTCACGGCGACGACGTCCTGCGCGTCAAGGGCATTCTGCAGGTGCAGGGGATGGCCGCTCCGGTGCTCATCAATGCGGTCCAGCACATCGTGCATCCGCCTCAGCACCTGGAGCGATGGCCGAGCGCTGATCACCGCTCGCGCATCGTCTTCATCACGCGCGGCATCGACCACGCGCTGCTGGGGCGTTCGCTGGCAGCGTTCAGCAGCAGCCGTGTCTCAGATGTCTCCTACGCGTGAGGTGGCAAGCGATGGCAACGATATCTATCGACTCCGAACGACTGTGGGGCTCTTTGATGGAACTGGCCAAGATCGGCGCCACCGCGAAAGGCGGCGTGCGCCGGCTGGCTCTTTCCGACCTCGATGGCCAGGCTCGCGATCTGTTCGTCCGCTGGTGTAAGGAGGCGCGATGCAGCGTCTCCATCGACGGCATCGGCAACATCTTCGCCCGGCGGCCAGGCAGGGACGATCGTCTGCCGCCCGTCATCACCGGGAGCCATATCGACACGCAGCCTTCCGGGGGCAAGTTCGATGGCAACTACGGCGTGATGGCGGGCCTCGAGGTCGTGCGCACGCTGAACGATCACGGCGTCCAGACCCAGGCGCCGGTCGAAGTCGCTGTGTGGACCAACGAAGAAGGGTCGCGCTTCACACCAGTGATGATGGGCTCCGGCGTCTTCATCGGCGCCTTCCCTCTCGAAACCACCCTGCAGCGCGCCGACCTGGAGGGGATAACGGTGGGCCAGGCCCTGAAGTCGATCGGCTATGCAGGACCGGCATCGGTCGGTGGACGACCCGTCGGCGCCTACTTCGAAGCACACATCGAGCAGGGACCCATCCTGGAGGACACGAACAACGTGCTCGGAGTGGTGGTGGGCGCCCTGGGCTTGCGCTGGTACGACGTGGTCGTCACCGGGCAGGACGCCCATGCCGGCCCCACACCGATGCGGCTGAGGAAGGACGCGCTGGTCGCCGCGTCGAAGATGGTTGCCGAAATCAATGCCCTGGCTTATCGCTACCAGCCCGACGGCCGGGGCACGGTCGGGTTCATGCAAGTCAAGCCTAACTCGCGCAACGTCATCCCGGGTGAGGTGCGCTTCTCGGTGGATCTGCGACACGCCCAAGATGCGATGCTGGATCAGATGGAGAGCGAGATGCGCGCCTTGTGCGAGCGGCTCGCGCGCGCTGACAACGCCAGTGCGACGGTAGAGCGTGTCGCCAACTACCCGGCCTGCCAGTTCGACACGGGCTGCGTGTCCGCTGTGCGCAACGCCGCGCAGAAGTTGGGCCTGAGTCATATGGACATCGTCAGCGGGGCAGGCCACGACGCCATCTACATGTCACGCATCGCGCCCACCAGCATGATCTTCGTGCCCTGCGAGGGTGGGATCAGCCACAACGAAACGGAAAACGCCAAGCCTGAGGATCTGGCCGCCGGCTGCAATGTGCTGCTGAACGTCATCCTGGAACGAGCGCGAATCGTTCAGAGCTAAAGGCACATGAAACCTAAAGTCGTGCTGCTGGCGACCGGCGGAACCATAGCATCCCGCTACGATCCGGCGCTGCAGCGCACGGTGGCCTCCCAGCGCGCCGAAGATCTGCTCGAGGCGTTACCGCAAGTGGCCAGCGTGGTGGACATCGAGATCGAGAACTTTGCGACGATTCCGAGCTTCGACATGAGCGTGCAGTTTGCGTTCGGGCTCGCCAGCCGCATCAACCAGGTGCTCGCTCGCACCGACGTCGCCGGCGTGGTGATCACCCACGGCACGGACACGATGGAAGAGACGAGCTACCTCGCGGATCTGCTCCTGTTTTCCGAAAAGCCTGCGGTCTTCACCGGTGCGCAGCGCGCCCACGATGATCCCCAATCCGACGGTCCTTTCAATCTGCTGAACGCTCTGCGCGTCGCCGCGTCTCCTCTCGCCCACGGTTTGGGCGCGGTAATCTGCTTCAACGGCACCATCCACGCGGCGCGCGATGTGACCAAGATCCATGCAAGCGCCGTGGAAACCTTCCAGTCCTACGAGCGCGGCGCGCTGGGCGATGTGGATGGCGACAAGGTAGTGATCCACAGGCGTCCCGTGCTGCGCCGGTCGTTCAAAATCGATCGGCTGGAAGAGCGGGTGGAGTTGTTCCGGCTTGCGCTCGGAGTCGATCTCCGGGGGCTCGAAGCTGCGATCGAGCGGGACATCGCCGGTCTTGTCATCGAGGCGTTCGGGCGCGGAAACGGTCCCACACGCCTGAGCGCGCTCGTGCGGCTTGCGGTGCAGAAGGACATCCCCGTTCTGGTCACTTCACGCTGCCCTGCGGGCAGAGTGGAGCCGCTCTACGGCGGAGGTGGTGGCGGTCGTGACCTCGCCGATGCGGGTGCCGTATTCGCAGGCGATCTCAAAGGACCCAAGGCCAGGCTGTTGCTGATGGTATTGCTGTCGAACGCCGAGACGAGAGGGCGCATTGTGGAAGCCATGGCAGCGATCGCGCCTTGAATCGCTGCAGCGACCGCGATCGCCGCACGCAAATCGATGGAGGAGACCTAGATGGCTACGACTCTGATCAAGAACGGGAGGATTGTGACCGCGGTGGATGATTACACCGCCGATATCCTGATCGCCGATGGTCGGATTCAGACCATCGGGAAGAATATTGCAGCGGGCGCCAACGTCGAGGTGCATGACGCGAGCGACCTTGTCGTCATACCCGGCGGCGTGGATGTGCACACGCATCTGGACTGGGAGTTCGGCCCGGTGCACACCGTCGACACCTTCGGGACCGGAACCAAATCCGCCGCCTTCGGCGGGACCACGACGCTCATCGACTTTTGCAACCAGAGCCCGGGGAAGAGTCCCCTGGTCGGCCTCGAGGGTTGGCACAAACGGCGCGCCAGCGCCTGCGTGGACGTGGGCGCCCACATGATCATGCTCGACGTAAACGAGCAGAGCCTGGCCGACATGAAGACCCTCATCGATCGCGAGGGCGTGACGAGCTTCAAGCTCTTCATGGCCTACCCTGGCGTGCTGATGGTGGACGACGGCGCGCTGTTCAAGGCCATGCGTGTGGCCGGTGCGAACGGTGCCATGACCTGCATCCATGCTGAGAACGGCCAAGTCATTCAGGTTCTGGTCCAGGAAGCGGTGGCCCAGGGACTGCGCGCCCCGAAGTATCACGCGACCACTCGCCCGTCGATACTCGAGGGGGAGGCGACCCATCGGGCGATCCGCCTGGCGGAACTCGCGGGCACGCCGCTCTACATCGTCCATCTATCCGCGGGCGAGGCGCTCTCGGCCGTGACCGAGGCACGCGACCGCGGGATTCCCATCCATGCGGAGACTTGTCCGCATTACCTGTTCCTCACCGCGGAGGACTACGAGCGACCCGGCTTCGAAGGCGCGAAATACGTCATGACGCCGCCGCTGCGCGATCACAATCATCAAATGCAACTGTGGCGCGGGCTCAAGACGGACGATCTGCAAGTGGTGTCGACCGACCATTGTCCGTTTTGCTTCAACGAACAGCCCTACGGCATGAAGTTCTCCAAGCGGCAGGGAGAGAGTGATTTCAGCAAGATCCCCAACGGCGCGCCCGGAGTGGAGACACGCATGGCGCTCATCTTCGACGGGGCGGTCGGCAAGCACGGCATGTCTCTCAACCGCTTCGTCGAGGTCACCGCCACGGCCCCGGCCAAGCTGTTCGGTCTGTTCCCGCGCAAGGGCACGATCGCGGTCGGATCGGACGGTGACATCGTCCTGTTCGATCCGAAAGAGCAGTGGACTATCCGTGCGGCGGAACAGCACAGCCGGGTGGACTACACGTTGTTCGAGGGCCGTCCGGTGACTGGGCGAGTGAAGAAGGTCTTCCTCCGCGGGCAATGCATCGTCGATGGGCAAACCTGGTCCGGCCGCGAGGGGATGGGAGAGTTTCTGAGCCGCGGCGAATCCGGAAAGATATGAACGGGGCAAAGAGTCCAGAAGCCTTTCAGTAACTTGACCAGAACTTCCTTAGCCGCTCGCCTCCGCCGAGCGCGCCCGCAACCTCCGGGCATTGGCCGCGCAGTACGCGAGCGAGAACAACCCCAAGGTTGACGCAGTGACGTCGCCAGCGGGGCGACGACGCGTATCGGCGTCGGCGTCGGGATTGCTTCAGCCCAGAACTCTGCGCTCCTACCCGTCCACCGCCAACGACTGGGTGCGGCCATTTCCGGTCCATCGAGCAGCGCGCGGAAATTTGCCGGTAGCGGACATTCGTGGGCCCCAGACTCCCCCGAAAGGCGACATTCAGCTACTGGCGATCGCAGCAGCCATCCATTGGACCAAGGAGGTAGCGGCAAGG
>JBGPPC010000019.1:0-24235 GCA_041488355.1 Gammaproteobacteria bacterium | reverse complement strand
GCTGATGCGAGGCGCGGAGTGGTTCGGCCGCGCTCCGGTAAACCCGTCTATCAGCGATTGGTCAGGTTATCACGCAAGATGCGAGGCGTAACGAAGATCAGAAGCTCGGTTCGGTTGTTGGTGCTGGACTCCTGCCTGAAGAACATGCCGATAATCGGGATGTCCCCGAGTAGCGGCACCTTGTTGATCGTCTTTTCTAGATCCTGAATATAAATCCCACCGATGCTCACCGTTCCACCGTTTTCCACCAGCACCTGCGTGGTCACCTGCTTCGTGTCGATGGCTGGCCCGGCGACGGTGTCCTGACCCTTAGAGTCCTTATGTACATCCAAGGTCATGTACACGTTGTCGTCCGGCGTGATCTGCGGCTTGACCTTAAGGCTAAGCGTCGCCTTCTTGAACGAGATGCTGGTCGCGCCGCTGCTACTAGCCTGCTGATAGGGGATCTCGGTTCCCTGCTCGATGTTGGCTTCAACGTTATCGGCGGTGATCACACGCGGGCTCGAGATCACCTTCCCCTTGCCGTCGGACTGCAGCGCACTGATTTCCAGGTTCAGGAACCGAGTCGCCGCTCGGTTGAAGAGCGTATACCCGAATTGGCCAACCGGGTTGCCGGCAATGGCAGCCGCCGGCAAGTTCACACTAAACGAATCCGGGAAGTAGCTCTGAGGATAGTTCTGAGTCTGGCCGCTCTGCACGCCGAGGCTGTTTGTATTGCCGCTGGGCATGACCATGACGTTGCCGCCCCCATAGCCGTTTTGAGTGCCTGCAGTCGTGATGCCGAGCCGTGCACCGACGTTCTTTTGGAATGTGTCGCTGGCCTCGACGATGCGCGATTCGATCATCACCTGCTTCACGGCGACGTCGATCTGCTTGATCAGCACTCGGATCTCCTCCAGCTTGCTGGGCGTGTCCTGCACGAATAGCGTGTTGGTGCGGGCATCGACTACCGCGCTGCCGCGTTTGGACAGCACTTTCTGGCTGGAATCGGATATCAGCTTCTGGACGGCATCGGCCTTTTGATAATTGAGCTGGAAGCTTTCGGTACGCAGCGGCTCCAAGTCGGAGATTTGCTGCTGCGCTTCGAGCGCCAGCTTTTCCTTGGTGGCGATCTCGTCACGCGGGGCAATCCAAACCACGTTCCCGGTCTTGCGCGCGTCCAGGCCCTTCGCCTGCAAGATGATGTCCAGAGCCTGGTCCCAAGGGACGTCCTTCAGCCGCAGGGTCAGATTCCCGCTGACCGTGTCGCTGGTGACGATGTTCAGGCCGGTAAAATCTGCGATTACCTGGAGCACGGCACGCACTTCGACGTTCTGGAAGTTCAGCGAGAGCTTCTCACCGGTGTAGCCGGTCTTGGCTTTCGCCTGCGGCTGCTGCTCCGAGATCGGCTTGACCTCCACGATCAGCCGGTTGTCGGTCTGATAGGCCGACTGCTCCCAGCGTCCGCGCGCCTGGATCACGATGCGCGAGCTGTTGCCTTGGGCGGTAGCTTCCATGAACTCGACCGGTGTGCCGAAGTCGGTCACGTCGAAGCGGCGTTCGAGGGCCACGGGGAGGTCGGTTTGCAGCAGTTCAACGATGACAGTCTTGCCCTGCTGCTTGAGGTCGATGCCCGTCCCGACGTCGGATAGATCGATAACCACTTGGCCTTCGCCGTTGCGCCCACGCTTGAACTCGATGTTACGAACGCTGTGTAGCTGCGGTGTCGGCTTAGCGTCCGCAAAGTGCGTGGGCTCGGCCACCGCAGCCGTGGCCGCCGTCCCGCCTTTCAAGGTGATCACCACGGTCTGGCCTTCCACGGTCGCATCGTACTTGAGACTCTTGTTAAGACTCAGCACCAACCGAGTGCGGCCTCCGCTCTCCCCGATCCGCACACTCTTTACGTCGCCTTCGTTGATGTCCACAGCGGTTTTGCCCAGCGCATTCACGGTGTTGGGAAAATCGAAGGCCACGCGGGGTGGATTCACCAGGCTGAAATTGGCGGGTGGGTTCGCGAGCGGATCTTTGAGCTTGAGCTTGATTGTGACCTTTCCGGCCTCGGGGCTCACGTCGAGTCCCTCGATCGCGTTTTGCCCCGGCGCGCTCGGTCCAGGTGCAGCTGTCTTGGTCCCGTTTTGAGCGAGGGTCGCGCTAGCGCCGGCCAGCAAAAGTGATGCGGCGAGCACAATGGACTTGGTGAGCATCGGCAGTCGCATCATTTTTTCTTCTCCTCTTCTTCCAGCAGCTGCAGGTTGCTGGTGCGCTCGCTCCAGCTGCCGGTAGTGTCCTGGATGAGTTCTTTGAGTGTAATGGACGAGTCGGTGATCATCGCGATCACCCCGAAGTTCTGTCCCATGTAGTTAGTCTGCCGCACCCGGTACAGGTTGCCGTCCGGGGTCTTGATCAGGGCCCAGCGCTGCTTTCCCCTCTCCAGCGTTCCCACCATCTTGAGGCTTTCGAGCGGATATGCCTCGAGCGGCTCCTTGCGTCGGTTCATGTCCGGCGATGGTCCGCCGCTGGCGCTGCGCTCCGGCTCGATCTTGCGTGGCTTAAACGGGTCTGGTAGATCGAACGCGTTGTAGCTCATCGGTTCGTAGGCCTTGACCTGGGGCAAAGGCTCGACGTGCCCGCGCAGGCCTTGTCCCGACTGCTCGACGAACTCCTTCAAGTCCGAAAACTCACCCCCGCCGCATGCGGTCAGAAGAAAGGTGCTAAGAACTATGGAAAAGCGCACGCGAATCATCACTGCCTGCCCTGTTTCGCCTTCTCGGCCTTCTCTCGCGCAGCCCTACGCTGCGCCGCAATCTCCTCCTCGTCGAGGTAACGGAAGGTGCGCGCAGTGGCATCCATGATCAAGTTCCCATCCTTGTCGAGACTAAGGCCGATATTGTTGAGGGTCACGATCCGTGATAACTGCGACACGTCGCTGGCAAAAGCACCAACGTCATGGTAGTGGCCCATCACTTTGATCTCGATCGGCAGCTCGGCGTAGAAGTCGGAAGCGATCTCACCCGGGGCTGGTTTGAACAACTCGAACTGGAGACCGCGTCCCAACCCCGCTTGGTTGATGTCCGACAGCAGCGCCTCCATCTCGGAGCGATTAGGCAGTTGCTTGAGCATGGCGCCGAACGATTGTTCGATGTCGGCCAGCTGCTTACGGTAAGCCTCTAGATTAATCGCTTGCTTCTTCTTGTCGAGGAACTGGTCTCGCAGCCTGTCCTCCTTAGCTCTCGCCGCCTTCAACTCGTCCCATTGATTGGACCAGTCGAGAAAGAACCCGCCGGCGAGGATCAGGACGAGTAGCAAAAAGAGCACGCCCAGTTTGGGCAATGCCGGCCAACTACCGATCTCGCGCGGATTGAGCCGTCTGAGTTCGTCAAGAGTCATGCGGCCTACCCCTGCTTGGCCGGGTGCTGCGGCGCGGCGGGCTTCTTCTGATCCTGGGCCGTCTCTTCTTTCGGGCGAGTAACTTTGACGTTGAGATTGAACTCGTTCAAATTGGCGTTGTTGAGTTTCACCGCCTTGATCTCGATCAGCTTAGGGTCCTCGAGCCAGGGTGAGGCTTCGAAATTGCGCATCAGTGTCGAGACGCGGGCGTTCGATGTAGCGTACCCCTGGACGTTCACCACATCGCCGGTCTGCTTCACTTGCTTCAGGTAGAGCCCGTCGGGCAACTGACGAACCAGTTGGTCGAGCAATCGCACCGCCTCGGTGCGGTTAGCCTGTAGGGATTCAACCACGCGCTTGCGCGCAAGCAGTGAGGTGGTTTGTTCCTTGAGTTTTTTGATCTCGTCGATCTCCTTATCGAGCTTGGCGATCTCGTTGTCGAGATAGCGGTTGCGGGAGTTCTGCGTCTCGATGCGCTCCGCAAAGAAGCCGTGGACCAGGACCACCAGGACCACGCCGATCCCCATAGCGCCACCCGCCAGGAACAAAAACTGACGTTGCTGCGCCTTGCGTCGCGCCTCGCGATGAGGCAGTAGATTAATTGGGATCATGCGTCAAACCTCCGCATCGCCAGGCCGGTGGCTACGACCAAGGCAGGGGCGTCCTGCGCCAATTGGCGCTGCTTGATCTTGGGCGCAACCCCCATGTTGGCAAAGGGGTTGGCAACCAGCGTGTTGACTTCGGCCCGCTTCGCGACCACCTGATCTAAGCCCGGGATGGTGGCACAGCCGCCGGACAGGAAGATGTGATTGACTTGGTTAAACTGGGTGGAGGTGAAGAAGAATTGCAAGGCTCGCGTGACCTCTAACGCCAGTGTCTCCATGAACGGATTCAAAACTTCACCCTCAAAGGTGTCTGGCAACCCGCCGTTGCGCTTAGCGGCTTCAGCCTCCTCGGGCGACAGGTTGTAGTGGCGCTGGATCTCCTGCGTTAGCTGGTTGCCGCCGAAGGGCTGCTCCCGCATATAGATCGACTGGTTGTTGCGCAGCACGTTGATGTTCATCAGTGATGCACCCACATCCACCAAAGCGATGACCTGGTCGCGTCCGCCGTCGGGCAACTGGGTCTCCATCAGCTCGAAAGCCGTCTGGGCCGCGAACGCGTCGATGTCCATAACCATGGCCTTCAAACCGCTTACTTCTGCCACCGCTACCCGGTCCTCGACCTTTTCCTTCCGCGAGGCAGCAATCAGGACCTCGACGTCCTCGGCGCTGTTCGGGGCGGGACCGAGAATCTGGAAGTCCAGATTGACCTCCTCGAGCGCGAACGGAATGTACTGGTTGGCCTCGGTCTCAACCTGAGTCTCAAGCTCGTCTTCGCGCAGGCCAGCCGGTACGGTGATCTTCTTCGTGATGACTTGGGCGGAGGGCAACGCCATCGCCAGATTCTTGATGCGCGAGCCCATGCGTTTCCACCCGCGCCGCAACGAATCGCCTACCGCTTCGAGGTTCATGATGTTACCGTCGACCACTGCATCTTTCGGCAGAGGTTCGATGGCATATCGTTCGAGGCGGATACGGCCCTTGCCGCCGTCGCCCAATTCGACCATCTTGACGGAAGAGGAGCTGATGTCCACTCCGATCAATGGAGGCGTCTTGGCCTTGAACAGGTCTGACAGCCAATCGCTGCTAAACTGCAATTTTCCTTTGAGCATAGGCTAGTTAGACAAGATACCAACAATCTACATTAAAGATTAGCAACAACCCTAACCCAAGTAAAGCTAATTCTCGTGCAGATTTCGGGAAAGGTCGACCGGCAATATAATGACGCCTCTTCCCAAAGCCGTCCCGCCTAAGCAACTTTGATGCCCAAACGTTGGTGGATCTATCCGTTGTTCGCACTTGGAACGGTGCTCGTCGCCGTGCTATTGCTCGTCGGTTACGCCGCTGCGATCGTCTACCCGACCCTGCCTTCGCTCGACGCGCTTACTGAGTACAAACCCAAGATCCCGCTTCGCATATACAGCACCGAGGGCGCGCTCATCGGCGAATTCGGGGAAGAACGGCGAGCCGTCGTTAAGATTGCTGATGTCCCGGAGACGCTGAAGGAGGCGATCCTGGCTGCCGAGGACGAGCGCTTTTACGAGCACGGCGGGGTCGATTACATCGGCGTGCTGCGTGCGGTGCTGCACAACTTCACCACTGGCAGTGCAAGACAGGGTGCCTCGACCATTACCATGCAGGTTGCACGAAACTTCTTCCTGACCAAGGAAAAGACCCTCACCCGCAAGTTCAACGAAGCGCTGCTCGCTTTCAAGATTGAGCGCAGTCTGACCAAGGACCAGATCCTCGAGATCTACATCAACCAGATCTACCTCGGCCAGCGCGCCTATGGCTTCGCGTCGGCCGCCCAAGTGTATTTCGGAAGAAATCTTCGCGACTTGAATCTGGGCGAGATCGCGATGCTGGCTGGCCTGCCCAAGGCACCTTCGCGCTATAACCCTGTCGTCAATCTGCAACGCGCCCAGGACCGTCAGTTGTATGTACTGCGCCGGATGCGGGACCTGGATTTCATCAAGCCAGCCCAGTTCGAGGAAGCGAGCCACAAGCCGGTCATCGTGGTCCGCGACCAACCGGCGTTCTCGACCCGCGCTGACTACTTCTCGGAGATGGTGCGGCAATCCATGTACGAGCGCTATCAGGACGAGGCGTATACCCGCGGCTTCAAGGTTTACACAACCTTGTCCAAGGTGCAGCAGGACGCGGCCTATGCCGCGGTCCGCAAAGGCGTAATGGAGTACGACAAGCGCCACGGCTACCGCGGCCCTGAGGGGTACTTCAATCTCCCGCAGAACGTTTCCGAGGATGCATTGGAGGATGCGCTCCAGGAGCAGAGCGAGACCGACGACATTTACCCCGCACTTGTGTTGGATGCAGACGCGAAGGCAGTCAAGGTCTACCGCAGGGGGGGCGACACTCTGGAAATCACGGGCGACGGACTGAAGCTTGCGCAGACCTTCATCGGTCCGAAGGCCCCCAACAACCGCAAGATCCGACGCGGGGCGCTCATTCGCGTACAGCAGGACGAAAGCGGCAAATGGCAAATCACACAGCTGCCGCAAGTAGAAGCCGCTCTGGTGGCCATGGATCCAAACGACGGGGCAATACGCGCCCTGGTGGGCGGGTTCGACTTCTACCGTAACAAATTCAACCATGCTACGCAGGCCTATCGTCAACCGGGGTCCAGCTTCAAGCCCTTTATCTATTCGGCGGCCCTGGAGAAGGGATTTACTGCCGCTACGGTAATCAATGACGCGCCGCTGGTAGTCGACGCCGCAGAGACCGGCTCGGTACCATGGGAGCCGAAGAACTTCGATGCCACGTTTGATGGTCCGATCCGGTTACGCACGGCATTGACCAAGTCGAAGAACCTGGTCTCGATCCGGATTCTGCAAGCCATAACCCCGCAGTACGCTCAAGACTACATTACCCGTTTCGGCTTCGATCCCAAACAGCATCCGCCTTATCTGACGATGGCCCTGGGGGCAGGGTCAGTCACGCCCCTCGAGATGGCGACGGGATATTCCGTCTTCGCGAACGGCGGATACAAAGTCGCGCCGTACTTCATCACGCGCGTCGAGGACGCCAACGGCCGCGTGTTGGCGAAAGCGGCGCCAGTGCGTGCAGGAGAAGGCGCTCAACGCAGCATCGACAGCCGCAACGCATTTGTGATGTACAACATCATGCAAGACGTGATTAGGGGCGGCACGGGTGCGCGCGCCATGTCGCTTGGCAGAACCGACCTGGCGGGCAAGACCGGGACCACCAATGATCAGATGGACGCCTGGTTTGCGGGCTTTCAGCGGAACCTGACCTGCGTGGTCTGGGTAGGGTTCGACATACCCCATTCGCTGGGGCCAAGCGAGACGGGTGCGGTCGCAGCGTTACCCATCTGGATCTCCTACATCGGGGCGGTGGTCAAGACGCTGCCCGAAGACTCGCCGCCAGTACCCGAAGGCGTGATCGCTGCGCGGATCAATCCCGAAACCGGATTGCGAGATCCAGGCAGCAAAAATACGATCGTCGAGTACTTTTACCAGGAGAACCTACCGCCAGAAGAAGAGTCGCCGGCGGGTTCCGGCATGCAGGCGGAGCCGCGTCGGCCGGAAGACGTCAAAAACGAAATCTATTGACCCAGTACGATCGCCGTGAGCAAAGAAACCCCCGGCAACCGAGCGCAGATGCGGGGCCGCATCGCGCATCTTGCGGCACGCATGATCGCTGTAGACGGTGTCCGCGACTACGGCCTGGCAAAGCGCAAAGCCGCCCGTCAGGCTGGCGCTCCCGATTCGCGCAATTTGCCTACAAATCTCGAGATCGAGGATGCGCTGCGCGCCTATCAAGCGCTATACCAAGCCGACGAGCACCCGGAACAGTTGCAGCAGTTGCGTCGCCTCGCTCTGGAGATGATGCGTCTGCTAGAGCCGTTCAGCCCGCACCTGACTGGACCAGTACTGTCCGGTAGCGCCGGCCGCCACGCCGAGATACACCTCCATTTGTACACCGACGATGTGAAGGAGTTGGAGGTGTTCCTGCTGAATCGGGAGATCCCCTTCCGCACGCGGGAGACCCGGGTTTGGTCGGGCGATGCCAGCTCGGTGGTGCCGAGCTTCTTGCTCAGCTCGAGGGACGCGGACTACTGCGTCACCGTGCTGAGCACGCGGCATCAGAGGCAGCCGTTGCGCATGACGTCCGACGGGCGTCCGCTGGAGCGCGCGACCATCCAATCCGTCGAATCTCTGGTCACGGCTGCCGACCAGTAGGCGCCAATTGCAACGCGGCGCGCGTTCTGGTTCACTTCCGAGTCATCCGTCGCGGAGCCAACGCGCCGCCTGCAAAGCGAAGTAGGTAAGGATGCCATCCGCGCCTGCCCGCTTGAAAGCCAGCAACGCTTCAAGTGTGCAGGCACGCTCCTCGAGCCATCCGTTCGCAAACGCCGCCTTCAGCATCGCGTACTCCCCGCTGACCTGGTAGACGTACGTAGGAGCCTTGAACTCGTCCTTGACGCGTCTGAGGATGTCCAGGTAGGGCATGCCGGGCTTCACCATCACCATGTCAGCCCCTTCCGCGAGGTCCAACCCCACTTCCCAGAGGGCTTCGTTGCTGTTCGCAGGATCCATCTGATACGTGTACTTGTTGCCTTTCCCCAGGTTGGGGGCAGAGCCAACAGCGTCACGGAACGGTCCGTAGAAGCCCGATGCATATTTTGCGGAGTAGGCCATGATGCGGGTATGGATATGGTCGCATCCATCCAAAGCGCGTCGTAGTGCCCCGACCCGCCCATCCATCATGTCGGAGGGCGCTACGATGTCTACACCCGCGCGCGCTTGCGTGAGCGCCTGCTGCTCGAGAATCGCGATGGTCTCGTCGTTCAAGATGTAGCCAGCGCTATCCATCACGCCGTCCTGGCCATGACTGGTATAGGGATCGAGCGCGACGTCGGTCATCACGCCCAGCTCCGGAAACTGTTTCTTCAACGCCCCTGCGATCCGCGGGATGAGGCCGTCGGGATTGGCCGCCTCTTTCCCGTCAGGGGTCTTGAGAGCGGGCTCGATCTGGGGGAACAGGGCGATTGCGGGGATGCGCAGCTTGAGGCATTCCTCCGCCACCGGCAGGAGCCGGTCCAGCGTGAGGCGTTCGATGCCAGGCATCGAGGCTACTGGCTGTGCGATGTTCCGACCCTCGATAACAAAGACCGGGTAGATCAGATCGTCTGGTGCAAGCCGGGTCTCGCGCGCGAGTCGCCGAGAGAAGTCGTCACGTCGGAGCCGCCGCATGCGGCGCTGCGGATATTGTCCAAGAATGTCCATAATCAGCCTGTCAGCAGAGCCGCGGGAACCGGTAGACGACGGCAAGTGGCTGCTGCGCCTTAGGAAAACACCTTAGCAGCCCTCCTGCACGCTGCAGCGCGGAACTTACCCGCAGCCTGAGCGTCATAGGATCAGACGGTTTCGTCTCCCGCTTCACCTCCCTGAGCGGGTGCCTTAATCACAGTTGAGGCTTCGCCCCCGGTTTTTATCCCCTTTAACCGGGGGTTTTCTTTTGTGCGCGCGGCGGCTCAGGGGGCGATTCTACCCCCCGCCACTGGTTCCCGCGTCCCGTGCGGGTCGGACGATTGATCTGTGAAGCCAAGCAGACCGGCTAGCGCCTGCCGAGCCTCGTCTAGGCCCGCAGACGTCGTGCTGGAAAACAGCTGTACGCTCACCCCCGGATACAGTCGAGCCAACGCCTCCCCAGTTTCGATCCGCTGACGCTGCGCCGCTTGGCGGGACAGCTTGTCCGCTTTGGTCATCAGCACATGCACCGGGCGCCCGGTAACAGCGAACCAGTCGAGCATGCGCCTGTCGAGCACCGTAAGCGGATGGCGAGCATCCATCACAAGGACTAACCCACGCAGCGCGCGCCGTGTTCGAAGATAAGTGCCCAGGAGCACCTCCCAGCGCGCCTGCACCGCCGCTGGCACTTTGGCATAGCCGTAGCCGGGCAGATCGACCAGATGCCTCCCACCACCGAGATCGAAGAAATTGATCAGCTGTGTCCGACCGGGCGTCCGGCTGACGAACGCGAGCTTGCGCCGATTGCAGATGGCGTTTATCGCACTTGACTTGCCCGCATTCGAGCGTCCAGCGACAGCCACTTCTACGCCGTGGTCGGGGGGAAGTTGATTGAGCTCACCGACACTGAGCATGAAAGAGGCGGTCTGTAGGTTGGGGGTGTCCAACGGCGTGGAGAGAGGGTTAGATAGGCTAGAATGCGCGCTGCGCTTTGTGCCCCGACGCGTCGGACGGCAGTGGGCTCACGCTGCGCATCAGGATACAGGAGCGAAGATGAAGCATCTGCGGGCGATCGCCCTTCTTGTGGTTCTCACTGCGACATCGCCTGCGCAGGCGCAGGCCCTGGCACCGCAGGGAGATGCTGCAAAAGCTCGGTCGATCGCCGAAAGCGTCTGTGCAGCCTGCCACGGTCTGGACGGCAACAGCCCGATCCCAGTCAACCCGAGTCTCGCTGGTCAGCACCCGGGCTATCTCTACAAGCAGCTTACCGACTTCAAGGCGGGCCGGCGCAAGAATGCCGCTATGAACGCGATGGTCGCCAACCTCTCCAACGATGATCTGCGCAACCTCGCCGCCTACTTCGCCATGCAAAAACCGATGGCTGGCACCGCCAAGGATCGGGCGTTGGCTGCCGCCGGCCAAAAGCTGTATCGCGGTGGCAATAGCGAAACTGGTGTACCAGCGTGCTCCGGCTGCCATTCGCCGGACGGCGCCGGCATTCCAGCGCAGTATCCGCGGCTGGCCGGGCAACACGGCGACTACACGGTAGCCCAGCTGCAATCCTTCCGCAGCGGGGATCGAGACAACGATCCAAACGCGATGATGCGCATGATCGCCAGCCGTCTCAACGACAAAGACATGGCGGCGGTGGCTCAGTACCTTACAGGGCTAAGGTAGCCTGAGTTGCTCAGCCGCGCGCCGAGGTGCGCCCGAATACTCGCTGCGCGATGCTGACCGTCTGATCGATATCTGCCGCCGAGTGCGCAGCCGAGACAAACCCGGCTTCGAATGCGGACGGAGCGAGGTAGACGCCTTCGTCGAGCATAGCGTGGAAGAAGCGGTTGAACGCTTCCCGGTCGCACGCGATGACCTCGGCGTACGATTGCGGCGGCCGGGCATTGAAGTAAATCCCGAACATCCCCCCGATCGATTGCGCGGAGAAGCTCACTCCCGCTGCTTGCGCCGCGCGTGACAGACCCTCCGTCAGGGCCGCTGTCCGAGCCGCGAGTCGCTCGAAGAAGCCCGGCGCCTGGATTAGGTTAAGCGTCGCCCTTCCCGCGGCGACCGCAACCGGGTTTCCCGACAGCGTACCGGCCTGGTAGACCGGCCCAAGGGGTGCGATGCACTGCACGATCTCACGCCGGCCGCCGAAAGCGCCCAGCGGCATACCACCGCCGACCACCTTGCCTAAGGTGGTCAGATCGGGGCGAATCCCGTAGAGCCCTTGCGCGCCCCGCAGTCCGACGCGGAACCCGGTCATTACCTCGTCGAAGATCAATACTGAACCGTGACGCGTGCACAGGTCGCGCAAGCCATCAATGAATTCCTTGCGCGGCAGGACCAAGTTCATATTGCCCGCGACTGGCTCGACGATCACCGCTGCGATGTCGTTGCCGTCCCGTTCGAAAGCACGCGCCACGCCCTCGATATCGTTGAAGTCCAACGCGAGAGTGTGAGCTACGACCTCGGGCGGAACGCCGGCCGAACTGGGCTGACCGAAAGTGAGCGCGCCCGAGCCAGCCTTCACCAATAGCGCGTCCGCGTGGCCATGGTAGCAACCCTCGAACTTGATGATCTTGTTGCGCCCGGTAAAGCCGCGCGCGAGCCGGATTGCGGTCATGGTGGCCTCGGTGCCGGAACTCACCAGCCGCACCAGTTCGAGCGAGGGCAATAGCTTGCAGAGCATAGCGGCCATCTCATACTCGGCTTCAGTGGGGGCGCCAAAGCTCAGGCCCTTAGCCGCCGCTTCTTGTACTGCCGCGACCACGTCGGGGTGGGCGTGGCCGAGGACCAGCGGGCCCCAGGAGCCGACATAGTCGATGTATTCCTTGTCGTCGACATCCCATGCACGCGAGCCCAGCGCCCGCTGGAAGAAGATAGGCGTGCCACCCACAGACTTGAATGCGCGCACCGGCGAGTTGACGCCACCAGGAATGTTCAGCTGGGACAGTTCGAACAAGGTTTGATTTCGCGATCTCATCTGTCGGAATCGATACTCAGCGGTTCGCCTTGCACTTGGAACAGCGCAGCGAACGCTTGCGCAGCGAGGCGGCTGTCAGGGACCTGGAACAGCGCCGAGATCACTGCCAACGCGTCGGCACCGGCCTCGACGAGCGCGCGCCCGTTGTCAGGCGTAATGCCCCCGATTGCTACGACCGGCAGATCGATCATAGGGCGCGCACCTCGCAGCAGTTCAAGTGACGCTCGCACCGCGCCCGGCTTTACGCCTGACGGAAAGAAACTACCGAAGGCGACGTAGCCCGCGCCCTCGCTCTGCGCCTCGCGCGCTCGCGCCAGGCTGTCGTAGCAGGACACGCCGATCAGTGTTCGGCCTCCGAGTATGGCGCGCGCGTGCGCAACCGGCATATCTTCACGTCCCAGATGCACTCCATCCGCGCCCAGATCTCGCGCCAAGGCCACATCATCGTTGATGATCAGGAGTGCCCCCCGTGCACCGCACAGGTCGACTAGGCGACCGGCTTGTTGCGCGCGACATCGTGCGTCTACGCCCTTGCCGCGGTATTGGATGATGCGCGCGCCGCCCGCTAGCACCGCTTCCACCCGCGCATACAGCCAGTCACTGTCTGAGGTCTCGGGCGTGACAGCGTATAACCCCTTAATCCGCTTGCTTCTCATCCTCCGCGTCTTCCTCGCGCGCCCAGAACAGTCGATCAGGAATGTGCTGCCCCATCCCGGGCCGGTAGCCCGAGCTCAGCGTCTGCCAGGTGTATTCCTGTGCATCACGCACCGCCTCGGAGATGGACAGGCCGTTCGCAACCGTGGCGGCAATGGCGGAGGCGAGCGTGCAGCCAGATCCATGATAAGCGCCTGGCAACCTCTGCCAGCTGTCAGAACGCACCAGGCCCTCCTGAGAGTAGAGAACATTGACCACCTGCGCAGTGTTCTCGTGCGTACCAGTGATCAGCACATACTCGCAGCCCAATGTCAGGATGCGACGTGCGCATTCCTCCAACGAAATGTCGTCGCTGTCGTCACCGTCCTCAGCCGCAAGGCGGCGCGCTTCCAGGCTATTGGGGGTGATCAGTGTGGTCTGTGGTATGAGCAGCTCGCGCATAGCCGCCACCATCTCGTCGGTAGCCAGCTCGTCGCCACGCCCGGAACTCAGCACGGGGTCGAGCACGAGCGGCACCTCCGGGTAATCCGATACCACCTCGGCGATCGCGGCGATGATCTCGACGCTGCCGAGCAGCCCGATCTTGAACACCGTCACGGGCATGTCCTCGAGCACGCAACGCGCCTGGTCCGCCACCCACTCCGGATCGAGCGGTAACACGTCTTCCACGCCTACCGTATCCTGCACCGTCACCGCGGTGACCACCGACAGCGCGTGGCAACCCATGCTCGAAAGCGTGAGTATGTCCGCCTGGAGGCCGGCGCCACCACTAGGATCCGCGGCGGCAAACGTCAGGACGATCGGGGGGGATTGGGACATGGATATCGCGCGGGGTAAGAGGTATCCGAATTGGAAATGTTCGGCGCAGAGGGGATTCGATTAGAATCTGAATCTTACTCTAGTCCGCACGTTAACTCGCCACGCCATGCACGAAGCGCGCGTCTACAAAACCTACATGTGCCTGATCTGCGGCTTCATTTACGATGAGGCTACGGGGCTCCCCGAAGAAGGTATTCCGGCGGGAACCAGATGGGACGATGTTCCGGTCAACTGGGTGTGCCCCGAGTGCGGTGCGCGTAAAGAGGATTTCGAGTTGATCGAGGTTTGACCTGACGACCGGAGACCGCATGAGAATTCTGCACACCATGCTGCGCGTAGGAGATCTGCAACGCTCGCTAGATTTCTATACACAAGTACTCAACATGAAGCTGCTGCGCAGGAAGGACTATCCCGATGGTCGCTTCACGCTGGCCTTTGTCGGCTATGGCGACGAAGCCGAGACAGCAGTACTGGAACTGACCCACAATTGGGACACACCGTCCTACCAGCTGGGCAACGGTTACGGGCACGTCGCCATCGAGGTGGACGACGCGTACAAGACCTGCGCCGAGGTCAGCAAGCGCGGCGGCAAGGTGACGCGAGCGGCGGGCCCAATGAAGCACGGCACGACAGTCATCGCCTTCGTCGAAGACCCCGACGGGTACAAGATCGAGTTCATCCAGAAGCCCCGCGCGTGAACAGCTGCGGCCCGCGCGCAAACGCGTAGCGCGCGTCAGCTCTCGGCGGCAGTCACGGCGTTTGCCACGCGTACGAAATCCTCCAGGGATACAGCTTCGGGCCGCAGCTGAGGGTCGATCCCCAACGCTCTCAGCTGCTCCGCGCTCGCGTAGTCCGCGAGCGCGTTGCGCAGAGTCTTGCGACGCTGGCTGAAGGCCTTGACCACGAGCGCGGCAAGCACACCCTCATCTTGCGCCAACGCGGGCGGCACCGCGTGCGGCGTAAGCCGCACGAAGGCCGAGTCCACCTTCGGCGCGGGCCGGAAGGCACCTGCCGGAACCTCGAACAGCTTCTCGACTAAGAAGCGGTATTGGAGCATCACCGACAGGCGGCCATAGACCTTGTTGCCCGGTGCGGCAGCCATACGATCGACCACTTCCCGCTGCAGCATGAAGTGGCAATCTCGGAGCATTGGCGCGAATTCGGCCGCATGGAACAACATCGGCGAGGAGATGTTGTAGGGCAGGTTGCCGATCAACCGCAACCCCGACCCCAGGGTACTGAGGTCGAACCTCAGGGCATCGCCCTGGTGCAGGATCAATCGCTCCGGGGGAAACTCGGCCGCCAGGTGCGCGACGATGTCCCGGTCGATCTCGATGACGTGCAACGCGTTTACGCGCTGCAACAGCGGAGCCGTCAACGCCCCGAGGCCCGGGCCGATCTCCACCGCGTGATCGTCGGCCTCCGGGTCGATAGATTGGATGATCCGTTCGATGTAAGCGCGGTCGACCAAAAAGTTCTGGCCAAAACGCCGACGGGGTCTATGCGTATGCATGGATCGATGTCGGCGTTTCGGTGGAGGCTAGTGCGGCCCGGCGCGTTATGCGGTCGCCAAAACGACGGCGCGGTTTATCAGAATGCATGGATGAGCGTCGTCGTTTGGGGGGTAATGCGCTGCAGCGCCTTATGCGGGAACCAAAACGCCGACCGGGTCTATGCGAACGCATGGATTGAAGCCAGCGTTTTGCTGGACGGGCACCGGGCGCGAAGCCAGTGAATAGAACCGTCTTTGTTCCTGCTGGCCTGCGCGCTTATTTGTCTTCCAGGTGGTATTCCACGTAGGTCTTGTCCCGCTGTTGGCGCACCCACTCTTGCCATTGGTCTTCCGATTTGCGCTGCCGGATTGCCTGGCGCGCAGCAAACTTCTGACGGTCTTTGGACATGTCCTGGTCACGCCGCTCCAGCACCTGGACGATATGCCATCCGAAGGGTGACTTGAACGGCTCGCTCACTTGTCCTGGTTTCAGCGCGTCCATGGCTTGCTCGAACTCCGGGACCACATCACCAGGGGTGATCCAGCCCAGGTCTCCGCCCTTTGCCGCCGACGCATCATCCGAATGCAGGCGCGCCAATTCGCTGAAATCGGTGCCATGCTCGATGCGGTCCTTCACGTCTTTCAGACGATTCCTGGCATCGTTCTCCGACACTACCTCGTTGAGGCGAACCAGGATATGGCGGGCATGCGTTTGCGTCACCATCAGCGGTGTGTCGGAGCCGCGTTTTTCGATCAGCAAGAGGATATGGAACCCCGCCGGACTGCGCAGGATGTCGCTCGATTGCCCGACCTTCAGCTTCTTCGCCGCCTCCAGGAAGATGCTCGGCAGACGCGCAGCCGGACGCCAACCCATGGCCCCGCCCTCGAAAGCATCGGGTGCGTCGGAGAAACCCGCGGCGACCTGACGAAAGTCCGCTCCCTGGCGAATCTGGGCCAAGGCCGTCTCGGCGCGGGTGCGGCGCAAATTCACCTGTTCCGGGGTGGCCTGTTCGGGGACCGCCACCAGGACGTGAGCGAGGTTGTATTCGTCCACCTTGTCGGTCTGGCCTTCCTGTCCGCGCAGGAAACTCTGGATCTCAGCATCGCTGACGACCACGCGACTGTCTACCTCCCGCTCGCGCAATCGCGAAATCAGCATCTCTGTGCGCACGTCCTCGCGAAAGCGGTTATAGGGGACGCCGTCGCGCTCGATGGTCTCGCGCAGCGCAGCCGGCTGAAGCTTATTTTGCTCTGCGATTTTGTCGATAGCTCGATCCAGATCCGCATCGGAGACCCTCAGTCCGGTCTGGCGCGTGAATTGCAGCAGGGCCCGCTTGGTAATCATGCGCTCCAGCAGCTGTTTCTCCAGGATGTCCCGTGCGGGCAGCGGCGTCCCCTGACGCCGCAACTGGTCGCTGGCGACTCGGGCGTCGCGGTCGAGCTCGAGCCGGGTGATCACCTCGTCGTTGACCACCGCCACCACGCGGTCGATGTCCGCGATGGACCGGGATGACGTGCTCGTCTCCTGCGCCCCTGGCGCGTCGGCGGCCATCACAGCCAGGAGACTCAAGAGCAGACGACGGAAGATGACGCTCATACCTCAACGCCTGTTCGGTTCGAATAGCAGCTTTGTCAGTTCGGTTGAGCGTTGGTTCGACCGGGGCCCCAGTCGGTTACCGCTGATCCATTCCAGGGTAGTACTCGTCCGGCACTTTAGGGCGCAGTGTAGGCGTGGTGTACCCTCCGATCCCCTGCCGCAATAGCTGGAACGGGTTGCTGCCCAGGCGCGACAGTCCGGTAAGCTCCAGCTGGACGAAAAAGGCGTTTGTGTGCTGGTCAGGCGCTGTCACGAAGCGGTGCAGGAGGAACCGGACTGCCCAGCAGTCGTGATTGTATTCGAAGCCCGCGAGCGCCTCCAGCAAGGTGCTGGGCTGCAGCGAATAGTCCAAGCGCCCCACCACCGCCCAGCGCCGCGACAGGGGCCATTGGCCGGAGACGTCGATCTGGTCGACATAATCTTTGGTGTAGCGGTAGCCAAAGTTCAGGACCTTGCCTGGCTCCGGCTGATTGCGCAGCGCCACGTCGAATTGCTGCACTTGCGTGGGGTTAACACCGTAGTCCAAGAACGACTCGAGCGACCAGGTGGGCGTGAGGTGGCCAGAGAAACCCGCGAGCAGATCGGACCGCGACGATGTGGTAGTAGCGGTGCCGGGCGGGACCGGCGTGGTCCCCAAGGACAGCGGAGGCGGCGTAGTCGGCAGAGTACTGGCCAGAGTGACTTCCTGCGGCTCGAAATAGTAACGTTGGCCCAATAGGACGCGGAGTTGCTCAACGCCTGTCGCCGGGTCGATTAGGCGGGTGATGGCAGCGGCAGTGATTTGGTTGGCGTTGTTGATGCGATCGCCACCGCTGAATATGTTCTCGCTGAAGATGGTGGTGAAGTTGAAATCCTTAAGCGAACTATCGAACACGGGCAATTGTGTCTGATCTCGGAACGGAACGTAGAGGTAATACACGCGCGGCTCCAATGTCTGCACGAAGTCGCGGCCACCTATGGAAATGTCGCGGTCGAAGCTCGTTCCGGCGTCCACGCTCAAGATCGGAACCGTACGCGTCGCCGCAGGCACATCGCTGCCTGGGTAAGTGTAGCGTGTATAGTTCAGCCCAATCTTGGGAGTGACGTAGAACAGGGGGGTCCGGAACGGATAGGTCACCGACGGATTATAGATTTCCCGAACGCCGCTGAGCAGGGTAGGGTGCTCGAAGTACGTTACTTGGCCCGAGAACGCTGGATCGAAGCCTTTCAGGTTCGGCTGAGACGCCACCAGCGTTACCTGGGGCAGCTGGGAGTAGGGCGGGAAAACCGGAGCCAACGGGTTCTCCAAGGTCTGATAATGCAGTGCAAGTCCATACAAGTTCCACCAGCCACCCTCATAGTTGAGCCACACTTCCTGCGGCAACGTCGCCTGGGAAGTTACCGCAATCTTGTCGGACAAGTCGGTAAAGTAGGTGCTGTCGGACACTTTCTGATAGTTCAGTCCACCGGTCAGGCCACGCCCTAAGCTTTGGTCGTGCAGCAAGAGCAGGGCATAGCGAGTGGTGCCGGTGACATGATCGTCGGGCAGGACGTCGACCTGCATTCGACCCTTGAAATCGGGTTCCAAATAGCGGAACTCATTGCCCAGCAGCAAGCCGCGTCGCGCCATGAAGCGCGGCTCGATCGTGTAATCAAGATTGGGCTGGATGTTCCAGTAGTACGGCAGTGAGAACTCGAGACCGGTCGAATTGGAGGTGCCGAAGGTCGGAGGAAGAAAACCGCTCTTGCGCCCGCTGGACATGGGAAAATCCATCCACGGCGTGTACAGAATCGGCACTTGTTCGAAGTAGAGCGTGGCGTCGTGCGCCACGCCTACATCGCGCAGACGGTCGATGTCCAGCTCGCGGACCTTCATATACCAATCGTCGCGACCGAGCTCGCAGTTGGTGTACATGGCGTTGATGGCGACGTAATCGTCACGGTCCTTGAGGATCAGCTTATCGGCCTGCCCGCGGGCATGAAACTGTCGGAAGCGGTAGGTGGGCCTGTCGATGTAGCCCGAGTCTGTCTTTAAGTTGACCATGGCTTGGTCGCCGGTGATGATGTCGCCCAGGCGATCGATGCGTACGTTGCCTGTCACGATCACCTCGTTGGTATGGAACAAATAGCGGAGTTGGTCGGCAAACAGGGCTTCGCCGCGACGCCGCAAGACCACGTTCCCATCGGCTTCCAGATCGACATCCTGGGTACCCTGAATGCGGTCGGCCTCGAGGAATATCGGCAGATCGTCATCCGGGCCCGGAGCCACCGGCGGCAGCAATGACTGCTGCAACCTGAGCTTCAGACCCAGAGCGGCGTCCGGTCGGTCAGGCGACGCGTCCTGCGCGCGCGCGGCTGCCGCCGCCACCACCAGGACCGCAAGCGTCAGCACGGCGCGGCGGCGGAATTGCATCGTGGCTTATTGGTGTGATTTGGCGATAAAATCGCACAAAAGCTTTCTGTGAGCAACGCGACCGCGTGAGCCGCACCCTTAATCTCGACGACTGGCTACACGCGCGCCTCCCCGGCGAACCCTTCAGTCTCGCTCCAGCCTCCGAGGACGCCAGCTTCCGACGCTATTTCCGCGTCACCACCTCGGTCGGCACGCGCATTGTGATGGATGCGCCGCCCGAGCACGAGGACTGTCGCCCGTTCGTCAAGGTCGCACGCTTGTTCGGGGAGGCCGGCGTCAATGTGCCGCAGGTGCTCGCGGAGGATCTGGAGAACGGCTACCTCCTGCTGACCGATCTCGGCAGCACGATGTATCTCGAGGCGCTCGCTGAACGCAGTGCCGCAGCGCTCTACGGTGCAGCGACGGACGCACTAGTGCGCATCCAGCTAGCCAGCCGCCCCGGCACGCTGCCCGAGTACGACCGCGAATTGCTGCTGCGCGAGCTGCGTCTGTTCCCGGATTGGTACGTGGCAAAGCAGTTGGGCGTCACGCTGTCGGCCGCTCAATCCGATGCGCTTGCCGCGGTCTTCGAGCTGATCCTGGCCAACAATCTGGCTCAGCCCCGTGTATACGTACACCGCGACTATCACTCACGCAACCTCATGGTGACTGAGCCCAATCCGGGCATTATCGACTTCCAGGACGCGGTGTACGGGCCGGTGACCTACGACCTGGCTTCGCTGTTCAAGGACGCCTATATCCGTTGGGACGAAGAGCGCATCATCGACTGGGTCGTGCGCTACTGGGAAAAAGCGCGGACGGCAGGACTGCCGATGGAGGCCGATTTTGGCACGTTCTATCGCGATTTCGAGTGGATGGGCGTGCAGCGGCACGTCAAGGTACTGGGCATCTTCGCACGACTGTACCATCGCGACGGCAAGGACCGGTATCTGCGGGATATGCCCTTGGTGATGACCTACCTGCGCGCGGCCTGCGCACGCTACAGCGGGCTTCACCCTCTGCTGCGGTTGCTCGACGAGTTGGACAAGCGGCAGCCGGCCGTGGGGTACACGTTCTAGCCGCGAACCGCGTCATGCTCGCAATGATCCTGTCCGCCGGCCGCGGCGAGCGCATGCGACCGCTGACCGACATAACTCCCAAGGTGCTGCTGGAGGTGGGTGGCAAGCCGCTAGTGCAGTGGCACGTAGAGAAGCTGCGCAGTGCCGGGTTCGAGCGTATCGTCATCAATCATGCTTGGCTGGGCGAACAGATCGAGCAGGCGCTCGGCGATGGCACCCGATTCGGGTTGCGCATCGAATACTCGCGCGAGGCGCAGGCTTTGGAGACCGCCGGTGGCATCGTCAATGCGCTTCCCCTCATCGGCGCCGAACCGTTTCTCGTCGTCAACGGGGACGTATTCACCGATTTCGACTTCGCGCTCCTGGTCCCCCGGCTGCCTGCGCTCGTGAACAGCGACCTTCTCGCCCATCTGGTCCTGGTAGACAACCCTCCTCATCATCCAGGTGGCGACTTCGTTCTGACAAACCAAGGCGTCTTGCCCGACGGACAGCCGCGGCTCACGTTCAGCGGCATCGGTATCTATCGCCCCGAGCTCTTCAGCGCCGTCGGCACGGGCGAGCGGGCGCAGCTCGCGCCCCTGCTGCGCGCGGCGATGGTCAGAGGAGCCGTCAGCGGCGAGCGCTACCACGGCCTGTGGTTCGATGTGGGCACGCCCGTGCGCCTGGCAGAGTTGAACCGCATGGTCGGCCACTAACAGCGAAACGACGAACATGATTTATCTCCCTGATGTATTCCACGAAACCGACCTCGATGCGTTGCATGCACTGATCGAGTCCTACAGCTTCGCGACCTTGATCTCGCCTGACACGATGGAGCCGATGATAACGCATCTTCCGCTGCTGCTGGACCGAGGGCGCGGTGCGCAGGGCACCTTGATCGGGCACTTCGCGCGCACGAATTCGCACTGGCGCACGTTGCAAGAGCGGCCCGACGCGATCGCCGTCTTTCACGGTCCCCACGCTTACGTGTCGCCGTCGTGGTACGGCGTACACCCGAGTGTCCCGACCTGGAACTACGCCGTGGTGCACGCTGCCGGTCGGGCGCGTTTGTTGCACGAACCGCAAGCCCTCGAGCACATCACGAGGCGACTGGTGGAGACGTTCGAGAACCACCGCCCGGATCCTTGGCGCATGGAGCTGCCGCAGGATTTCCACCAGAGAATGTTAGGCGGCATCGTCGGCTTCGAGATCGAGATCGCACAGCTCAGCGGCAAATTCAAGCTGAGCCAGAACCGCTCTCTGGACGACCGGCACCGAGTGGTGACGGCCCTGGACGCGGGCAGCGCCGCGGAGCAGGAGGTTGCGGCACTGATGCGCGCACGCGTAATACAGGAGCGCTGAGCGGGAAGTCTGCGCGCGGGGCTTATAATCCTCGGGTTTCCACATAACAGAATCGATGATGTGACCAACTTCGAACTTTATCGCGGACGCCGCCTAAGGCTGGCGCAAGAGATGCAGCGCGGTATCGCGGTGATCCCAACCGCCCCAGAGCGGCTGCGGAATCGTGACGCCCACTACCCGTACCGCTTCGACAGCTATTTCTTTTACCTGACCGGCTTCCTAGAGCCGCAGGCGGTGTGCGTACTCATCGCCGGCGATCCGCCACGCAGTCTGCTGTTTTGCCGGGACAAGGATTTGGAGCGTGAGATCTGGGACGGCTTCCGCTACGGGCCCGAAGGAGCAAAGCAGACCTTTGGCTTCGACGAGGCCTACTCCGTGAAGCAGCTGGACGAGATGCTGCCGAAGCTGCTGGCGGACCAGCCAGCCCTCTTCTCCGACGTGGGCGAGAACAGCGATTGGGACGCGCGCCTGATCCAATGGCTGAACGCCGTGCGTGCCCAGGCGCGCGCCGGGGTCTCCGCGCCCGGCGAGATCTGCGACGTGCGCAGGCTCCTGGACGACATGCGCCTGCTGAAGGATGCCAACGAGCTCAGGGTAATGCGCGGTGCTGCACAGATCTCCGCCGGTGCCCACCGGCGCGCCATGCAAACGACGCGTCCCGGCCTAAATGAGTATCAGATAGAGGCAGAACTGCTGCACGAATTTCGCTCCCAGGGTTCCCAGGCGCCCGCGTACACGCCCATCGTAGCCGGCGGCGCCAACGCCTGCGTGCTGCACTACGTAGCCAACGACCAGCCCCTCAAGGACGGCGACCTGCTGTTGATCGACGCTGGTTGTGAGCTGGACGGTTATGCCTCTGACATTACGCGCACATTTCCGATCAACGGCCGCTTCTCTCAGCCGCAGCGCGAAGTGTACGAGCTGGTTCTGGATGCGCAGTCGGCCGCCATTGCGGAAGTGAAGGCGGGCAACCATTGGGAGCGTCCGCATGAGGCGGCGGTACGCGTACTCGCGCGCGGCTTCATCGACCTCGGCCTGTGCCAAGGTACGGTCGACGCGGTGATCGAGTCGGGCGACTACCGCAAGTTCTACATGCACCGAACCGGTCATTGGCTGGGCCTCGACGTGCACGACTGTGGGGACTACAAGCGCAACGGGGTCTGGCGCCCGCTGCAACCGGGCATGGTGCTCACTGTGGAACCAGGGTGCTACATCAGACCCGGCGACGGAGTTCCTAAACACCTCTGGAACATCGGTGTGCGCATCGAAGACGACGTGGTGGTAACGCGCGACGCCTGCGAAGTCATCACTGCCGGGGCGCCTAAAGCGGTCGCCGATATAGAAGATCTGATGCGCCGACGGATGTGAAGTCCGATTCGGAGCACGACGTGATCATCGTGGGAGGTGGGCCAGTAGGCGCGGCCCTCGCGCTAGCGCTCGCGGACCTCAAGCGGTCGGTTCTGTTGGTGGAGGCGCGTGACGAGCCTGTGTGCGAAGACGATCCCCGCACCCTTGCATTGTCCTTCGGCAGCCGCCTTGTCCTCGAGCGCATCGGTGTGTGGAGTCAGATCGCTTCAACCACAGCGATCCAGGCAATCCATGTATCTCACCGCGGCGCTTTCGGACGCGCAGTGCTGGCTGCAGCGGAGTCCGGGCTGCCCGCGCTTGGATACGTGGTGCCACATCGCGGTTTGCAGCGCGCGTTGAGTAAGGGCCTGCAACAAGTCTCGAATGTGACTCTGCTCAAGGGATCCCGCGCCGTCAAAGTTGAAGCCACCGCCGAGTCCGTATGCGTGCAATTCGACAGTTCGGGCTCGATGCAGCGCACCGCCCGGGCCAGGCTGGCAGTGATAGCAGACGGTGGCGCAACCTCGCAAGGGTTGACACGCATGCAGGTGCGCGAATACGGGCAAAGCGCGTTGGTCGCCAATGTCCTGACGTCGAAATCGCACCAGAATTGGGCGTTCGAGCGTTTCACCCCGGACGGACCGCTGGCCTTGCTTCCGCGTGATGCAGGATTCGCCTTGGTATGGACGAACGCACCAGAATCGACCCGGCTGCTCTGCTCACTTCCCGCGTCCAAGTTTCTCGAGCATCTGCAAACGGCATTCGGAGGGCGCGCGGGCACTTTCACTGCAGTCGAAGGGCGAGTGGCGTTTCCGCTCGCGCTGCGCGTGGCGGAGCCACCGACGGTGGCTCGCACTTTGCTGCTCGGAAACGCCGCACAAACTCTGCATCCAGTAGCGGGACAAGGCCTCAACCTCGGACTGCGCGATGCCTGGGAACTGGCCGAAGATATTCGGTCGCGGCCAGATGATCCGGGCAGCCGGCAACTGCTTACAGGGTACGCGAGCCGACGCCGACGCGACCGCGCCAATGGCGTAATGGTGACCGACGGGCTGGTGCGGGTGTTCTCGAACAACCGCTTGCCGTTGCGCTGGCTGCGGGGGTGTGGACTCACCCTCCTGGATTCGCTACCGCCGGTCAAGCGTGCTTTCATGCAGCAGATGATGTTCGGCCGCGCACTATGAGCCAGCTGCGCGACTGGACCGCCATCAGGATATTATTTTGTCCTGGCGCACGGCTTCGATTGCGCTAGAATTGCGCTCTTTCTCTGCGCGTGTTCACGGCGATAAGAACATTAACACGTCCATGCACATCGGCCCGCATCAACTCAACAACAACCTCATCGTCGCGCCCATG
>JBGPPC010000018.1:0-24390 GCA_041488355.1 Gammaproteobacteria bacterium | reverse complement strand
TGCCCGCGTCAGCGATTCGGCGGGCGCTGTCCGCGCCGATGGCGTAGATGAATGCCGGGATAGCGCTCTGGTCCAATGCCTGCAGCGTCTGGGCGCAGACGAAGTCTAGCTCCAGCGGGCGAGGCTGCGTCGCCGGCACGAGGTCGGCCCCCGATTGCTCGAGCCGATGCTCCAGCGTCCGGACCAGCTCCAGCAGCTCGTTCTTTGTGAGGTTATCGAGACTGTGCATGGGGATTGTTATAGGAGCTGCGCCGTCACCTCTCTGTCACCTCTTCGCCACAAGTATAAGAGCTTTGCCGCCGAGGGCAAAAGCTTACTCGTTAGAGAGGATAACTCTCTGATATAAAGGACTAAGACGCGGCCGAATTTGACAGTCTTGATTCTAGCTTCGAGCCCATCGAAAGCTCGATAAGGCACGTGCAGCCGGCTGCTGAGAGCACCGCCGTAGAACTCACCTAGTCCCTACGATTCAGCCGGGGCTTTGATGGCGCACGGGAAAGAAGCTTCGAATCGAAATTCGAAGCGCGAACGCTCCATTCGCCCGCCGCCGCATTAACTCGTCGGCCCCGCCATCGGCATGTCGGGACCATCTATCTTGCCATGGCGCATGGCGATGACCCGCGAACCGAGATCAGCGGCCTCCTCGCGGTTGTGGGTGACGTAGACCAGCGTAAAGCCAAGCTCCGCGTGCAGCCTCAAGATCTCCCCGCGCAGGTGCAGGCTCAGGTCGGGGTCCAGGCTGGACAGCGGCTCGTCCATGAGCACGATCGTCGGGCTAGCGACTAAGGCGCGCGCCAAGGCGACGCGCTGCTGCTGCCCGCCAGATAGCTCTCCGGGTTGGGCCTGTGCGCGATCAGCCATACGCACCATTTCCAAGACTTCCGGAACAACCCGGCAACGAACAAGCGTTTGCTCGACATCTCGGCTGACAGACGATCGATGCGGCTCTCGACACCAGGCAGCTGGATACGCGAAACTTCCTGCAGGAGCGACTCAGCATACGCGATGTTCACCCCCATCAGCGCGACCGACATGAACACTGCGGCGATAGGCAATCGCTTCACGGGTTTTCTTTTCCCAATAGCAGTTGAATGCCGAGATAAGCGATGAAGCTCGTGCTGTTCGGTCCATTGGTGAGACCGGTGCCCATCGAGGCGAGGAGCTTGAATCGCGATCCTAATTCCTTGCGCAGCCCGATGTTGAGAATGACGTCCTGGGGGCGCCCCAGTGTGTCTCCGAAGACGCGCAGCTCGG
Organism: Gammaproteobacteria bacterium; assembly: GCA_041488355.1. Classification (GTDB taxonomy): domain Bacteria; phylum Pseudomonadota; class Gammaproteobacteria; order Burkholderiales; family SHXO01; genus SHXO01. The sequence continues at coordinate 23,136 of JBGPPC010000018.1, read as the reverse complement.
ACAAAAGCTCCAGATCCTCCGAGGCGTTGACCGCTCCCAATATGCCGTATACCCATTGGTTTTGCCCCTGGCGCAAGAATTGGTAGCCGAGCTCGCCGACCAGGCCAAAGCGTCCGAACTTGCGGCTGACTTCGAAGGGCAGCAATAGATTTGGGGCGGGTTCGGCGAGGCCGTGCGCCACCGAGGCGCTGGAATTTTGCAGCTGCAATTGCGGATAGACCGACATGTTGAACCCGGCATCCGATTCATCCAAGAAGCGCCATTTGACACCGAGCAGCGAATTGTCCCACCCGCTCTGCACGCCCCCTTCGGGCCCATCGCTGAACACGTAGCCGGTTTCGTATTTGAGCTGAATGCGATCGCCCAGACCGTAATTCGCGTCGACATGGGGGAAACTGCGCTGCAGGTGGTCTTGGGTCCGCTGTTCCGTGTAAGCTGTGTTGATTTCCCATCGGCCGGGGCCAGGCGTGTCCGGATCGTCGGTCAGCATCGGTGGCCCACCTTGCGCGAACAGCAATTGCGTCGCCAAGGCGAATAGGATCGAGGGCGCGAGCGGCCCGCTCAATCGTGATGCCCAAACAACGATCGATCGAAATAACAGGGCCATCTCAGGCTGTTGTGAGGGAGGAGTGAGCACGAGTTCGGATCGCTCCTACTTCCGCGCCTTAAGGGTTAGTTAGGGCTCATTGGCGGTATCTGTGGGTGCTTTTGCCTTAGCTCCGGGGGTTGGTCGCTGCGAGCAGGAACTGATAGAACTTACTGCAGGTGGAGTCGAAGGCGTTTTGCTCCTGCTCTGAGATGCGAGGCTAGATGAGTGGGCCACCGTCTTCTTCGACGAGATCGAAGAGTGCCTTGGCGATGGACTTCTTTCTGAACGCGGTGTCCTCGTGACGGCGCCGGATGACTTCCCCACCCAGCATCCAGAGGTGATCGCGGTGGTTGCGCAGAGTCTTGGTCGCCGGGGGCTGGGCCAGCAGGTAGAGGAGGAACGCCTTGAAGCACTCGGCGATACGCTCACCGCTCGCTAGATCCGGTGGCTCCTAGGACCAGCTCTGGGGCCAGGTCGAGGTCCGGGCAAAGGCTTGCCAAGGCCTGGGCGTGTGCCTCGGATCGGATAATCGGCGCCTTGGCCACTTGCCTGCCCGTGCGATCCATCGTTTGCTCAATGCTTGCCATCGCTTTCCCGGCTTTGTCTACACCGGCGCCCGGCTGTGCGATGCCACCCAGACCATCGAGATCGAGGTGCGTCCCCGACGCCGCTCCAAGCCGCGCCACTGATTGACCGATTGCGATAGCATGCTGATGTCTCCGCTCACGCAACATGAGGTTTCGGATGAACCGCCGGAGGTACGTTCCGGCAACTTGGCGTCATAGGGCGACGAAGTGCGCTCCAGGTGGGTCTGTCGGAGGAGCGCGCTGAAGCTTGTAATTATCGTGACTGTGCCGTTTGCATTATAACTTATATAGTAACATTCACAACACTACTGTAAGCATCGAAACTCTGTCAAGTGAACGTTAGTCCGCGTCTGTCCGCTGTTCCGCGCGCCTCTACAGGCTGGCTGCTATTCGTCCTCACACTTCAAGGTCAGCAGCCGGCTGTGCGCATGCGCGTGTGGCGGGGACTCAAAGCGCTTGGAGCAGCTGTGCTGCGGGACGGGGTTTACCTGCTTCCCAATCGCGCGGAGCTTCTCGCTGAGTTGCAAGCCCAGGCAGAAGATGTCGTACGCTCGGCGGGAAGTGCTCAGATCTTTGAGGTCGATGCCAGAGACGAGGAGCAGGAAACGGAATTTCGCCGGCTGTTCGATCGAACCGCTGATTACCAGGAGGTGATCAGGGAAATCAGGGAGCTGCGCGAAGGGCTTAAAGCAGCCGAGCCAAGCGCATTGTCTACTCAACTGACACGCCTGCGCCGCGATTTTGAAGCCGTTATCGCGCAGGACTTCTTCCCTGCCGAAGCCGCCAAGCAGACCAGGCGAGCGTTGGAAGAGTTGACGCTCGCGGCCACTCGGGTGCTCTCGCCTGACGAGCCGCATACCGGAGAAGGGGAAATCCAGAGACTGGACCGGGAGGAATATCATGGTCGAACCTGGGCGACGCGCAATCGCCCCTGGGCCGATCGTTTGGCCAGCGCCTGGCTGATCCGACGGTTCATCGATCCTCGCGCCAAGTTTCTCTGGCTGAAGAGCCCCAAAGACTGCCCCAAGCGGGCGCTCGGCTTCGACTTCGACGGCGCCGCCTTCACTCACATTGGCGGCAAAGTGACCTTTGAAGTCCTCCTGGAAAGTTTCGGTCTGGATTCCGACCCTGGCTTGCGCCGTGTCGGGGCGCTGATTCACTACCTCGACGTAGGTGGCATTCCTGTGCCTGAAGCAGCTGGCGTCGAATCGCTGCTGCGCGCCGCGCGCAATACTTTTTCAGACGATGATGCGCTCCTTGCAGAGACTGCCAAAATATTCGAGCTGATCTATATCTCGTTCCGGGAGCCGGGCGATGGCCGGCAGCCCTGACTGGTACACAGCGAAGCCCGGGCACCCAAACAACTTTGGTGTCCAACCAGTTCACAGGCCTGCACGCCATCACTGTGCCCGGCACCTTGCGCGACAGCCTGGTGTTGTTCGCGCTCGTGCTCGAACAGCAGACCGAACTAATTAGAACCCATCCAGATCCTTACCGATACAGGCGTGCACAACGATGTAGTGTTCAGATCGTTCTGACTACTCGGCTATCGCTGATGACGAAACGAAGCGGCGCAGCACCCTGATTTACGCACTCCAACGCGCGAAGAAACTGGGAAAGTCAGAGACCTACGGACATGCGGACAAGGCCAACTGCGCGACACGACTACCGTCTGCTAAGCGCTTGATTTGTTCCTGCTGCGCCGCCGTTAACAGGCGCAAGCTTTCGAAACTTGAGTTGAATCCGCCATCCTTGTCGGAGCTGCCTGCAGGATCTAGTGAACGGCTGCAGCGGGTAATATGGGAACGGTCGCGAACTGCTCCGGCAGCGGGCCGGTCAGGGTGCCGAGGAATGCAGCGAGCTGGTCGACATCCTCGTCACTCAACTGCCGGCCCAGCTGCAGGCGCGCCATGATCCGGACCGCCTCTGGCAGGGTCGCGACCGATCCATCATGGAAATAGGGCGCAGTCATGGCGACATTGCGCAGGCTGGGCACCTTGAACACGTATCGGTCGGCCAGATCCTGGGTCAGCTTGTAGCGGCCCTCGTCGATCTCCTCGCTGCCGGTGACCTTCCAATAGTCTTCAAGCAGACCGAACTTCCGGTACGCGCTACCTCCCACTCCAACGCCGTTATGGCAGCTCGTGCAGCCATAGCTGATGAACTTGCGCAGACCGGCCTGAGCGGTAGGCGGTAACGCTCGAGTGTCTCCCTTCAGGTAAGCGTCGAAAGGCGCCGGAGTGACCAGCGTGCGCTCATAAGCCCCGATCGCTTTGCCCCAGTTGTCCGGGGAAATGGGATTTGGATCGCCCGGGAACGCTTTCTGGAATAGCTCGCGATAGGCCGCGATGGCGGCGATGGCACGCATCGCCGCCGCATAGTCGGGCTGGCCGTAGCTCGCCGGACCCAGGAGGGACTTGGTCGCCTGGTCCTCGATGTTCTTGCGGTCGCCGATCCAGTGAGCTACGAAGTGCGACGCCGAGTTCAGCACGGTGGGCGCGTTGCGGGGACTTTGTCGGGCCTTGACCCCGATCGATTTGCGTAGACCGTCGGTCCCGTAGAGAGCGGGCAGATGGCACCGGGCGCAACTCGAGGTCCCGTCCGCAGAAATGCGCGGATCGAAGTACAGCAACCGGCCCAGCTCCACCCGCTCCTTGGGTATCGGGAACTCTTCGGTAGCGAAATTAGCAGGCAAGGGCTCGAACAGCTCTCGGGCCTGCTTGAGCAGGTCCAGATCTGCATCGGTGGCAACAGCAGCGCTGCAGGCGATCAAAACTGCCAAGACAAAGAGCGCCGTCACGGCAGATTTTGGCTGTATGTGCTTGGTGTCATCCTTCATTTCGAGATCACTCCCCGCGATTCCTTCGTCGTGAAGCCCGTGGACACAGGCCGCCAATCCTTGCGCTGAGCGGACGGCCATCAAGGATGGTTCCGCGTTTGCCAAAGACACAAAACGTAGATCGCGGTTTGCGCAATCTCGTAGCGCAGCTCGTAATCTCCGACGATGAGGCACCGCACCTCGCGCGGCGCGAATTCGCCGAACCGCGCACCCAGACGCGGAGAACATACCAGCTGCTTGGCGGCATCGACTAACTTTCGAGCGACATCGGCAGCGGCCTGCGCATTGACGCGTGCGAGTAAGCTGTAGAGCCGAACCAACTCACGCTGGACGCTCATGGTCCACTTGAGGACCATAATCAGGCTGGCTTGTCGAGGTCGTGGGCCCAAGCCTCAACGGTGGCGTGGTCAACCACCCGTCCGGTGTCCACGTCGGCGAGGCCCTCGTGAGTCAGCTGATAGCGCTTCTCTTCGAACGCGACCCAGGAAGCCAAGGCTTGTTTCACGATCCAGCCTCTGGGCCGATTCAGGCGCGTAGCGAGCCGATCGACCTGTTCAGCCAGCTCGATCGGGATATGGGCGGTTACAACGCGCGTGCTCATGGAACTCATCCCGTTGAATCATTCGAACTCTCTTTAGTCGATCCTAATCACCCTCTCGTCTGACGTCTTGATCGTCCTCTTCCCCCTCGGTAAGACAGTATCCGGAACGGGCAAGCGTTCACGGGGCTCATAGATGCAATGCGATCAGTCATGGTCGTCTTCTTCCTCGACGGCTTGGCGCCGAATCACCTGGCCGTCCTCGGCGATCAGCGCAGCAATGGAGTGCGTATGGTCCGACGCCCACTGATTGTGCAGCTCGCCGTCCCGAGGCGACCAAGTGAGCAACACCCACCGCGAGCCGCCTGCCAGCGCCTTGCCCAGGGGCGGAGAACTGAGTCGCCCACCGGTCGAAACTGCCGAAATCACGCGCCAGCGCATCCAACAGAGGACCCTTCGGCGCACCGCCCTCACCCCCCAGGCTGTCGAAGTAGGCTTCGTGCAGGATCATCGAGTTCATGGCGATCAGCTCCTCACGCTTCAGTCCGTTGAGCACGAAGCCGGGTGTGGTGTCGGAGCTGAGTTCCCGGAGCTGGTCCGAGATCGAGTTGAGCCGACCCCCATAGTTGTTCTCGTAGTAGCTGACGATCAGCGTCTCCGACAGCCCGATCAGTCGGGTGGGGCCGCCCGCAAGGGCTGTGCGGCCGCCACTGCGTCTTAGGTGTAACGTGCCCATCCCAATCGGCCGCGATCAAGACCCTGCCGAGCCACCCGAGCGGGATATTTTCACTGGTCGGACTATTTTCACAGGCAAAGTCGCGCGCGCGATCTCCTGCTGGTCGTCCTTGAATGCGCGATCGTTATATCGGTTCAAGTCATGGATGAGCGTTGCACGTATAGTGTATTTGCCGCCGGCAATCCTGGGAGCCCAACTGAGGACACGTTCCTCGCCTGCACGGATCGGGGTTTCGTGAGGCCCTTGCGCGTCCGCTTGCGTGGCGGCGATAGGTTCGGGGCCCTTCTTATCCTCGTCCATAAACGCGCGATCGTCTGGGCGGTTGCCAAACCACGTTGCGAACATCCATTCCTTGCTGGCGATCACTTTCGCTCTGGAGCCGATAACCTCCGCCTTGAGATAAACGGCTCTGCGATTCGAACCTGTCGGCACGGAATGCCCAGCGCCGACATTCGTCACGTGAATGGCGAGCTGTGGCCGCCCGTCGTCGGGTTGGACGATGGACAAAGTAAGCGCGCTAGCGATCCGCTGGAACGAGTGGCCTCCGGTCCACACATGCCTCGCCACAACCCTTTCCGGTACGTCAAAGCCCTCGGCAAGTTTTCGAAACGTCTTGGGCATATGGCAATCTTGACAATGCTGCGGCCCGAGCCCCGGCTTGTTGAAATCTTCGCGCCACTCGAGGAAAGTCTGAGTTTGCTTCCCGACCACGCGTTCCCCCTCCGAATGACAGTAAGCACAGGCAGCGGAAGTTTGGATGCGTTTGTCCACCGCCGTTTCGTGCGGCGCGTCAACCTCGTATGGCCCTCTGATTTTCCCGTCTGGCGTAAGATGACAGGAGGCGCAAGTAATGCCTCTTTCCTGGTTGGCGGCACGGGGTTTGGGTTTCTCGATCCTGGCACTCGCGATGTCAGGATATTCGAGCGGCTCGGGATAGTGACATACGATGCACCGTCTCCCGTGTTCTTCCACTTGCACGGCTTCGAGAGGCCAGGGATCCGTCCCGGCGACAGAGTGCGCAGTGGCCGATCGAGAAACGGCCGATGGCAGGGTGAGAATCTTTTTTGAGGTCGGGTAGGCCTTCATGCCCCTCCAGTGCAAGTCACTCCCGGCACCTTCGGAAAACTCCCGATAAATCGCCATGTGACAGGCTCCGCATACCTCCGACGGGGTAGCCGTTCCTTCGGGAAACTGCATCTTGGAAACAGCAGTGGCACTTGTGGGCCTGTCCTGGGCAGCGAAGCAAACTGTCGGGCCGCCAAGGACAAGGAGCGTGAGACACGTCCGCAAGACAGGGCGAGAATCAAGCCTTTCCCTCAGAATGAATTTACCGACCCTCAACCGAGGACATACGTTTAGCATCAATCCTCTCCGCCTTTGCTCGCCACCGCCTCTTCCCACTTTCGGGTGGCGCTGCTCCAGTCGACGTTGCGCATGAACGCATCCACATAGGCGGCGGCTTTGGCCCCGAAGTCGAGGTGATATGCGTGCTCATACATGTCGAGCGCCAATACGGGGACGGCTCCTGCAATGGAGTGTGTATGGTCCGAAGCCCACTGATTGTGCAGCTTGCCGTCCCGAGGCGACCAAGTGAGCAACACCCACCCCGAGCCGCCTGCTAGCGCCTTGCCCAGGGCGGTGAATTGAATCTCCCACCGGTCGAAACTGCCGAAATTGCGCGCCAGCGCATCCAGCAGAGGACCGTTCGACGCACCGGCTTCGCCACCCAGGCTGTCGAAGTAGGCTTCGTGCAGGATCATCGAGTTCATGGCGATCAGCTCCTCACGCTTCAATCCGTTGAGCACGAAGCTGGGCGCGGCGTCAAAGCTTAGTTCGCGGAGCTGCTCCGAGATCGAGTTGAGCCGCTTCACTGCGCCACCATAGTTGTTCTCGTAGTGGCTGACGATCAGCTTCTCCGACAGCCCGGTCAGTCGGGCGGGATCAAAGCGCAAGGGCCTCATCGTGTATGACATAGTTCCCCCATGGGTCGCGCTGGACGTGGAGCAGTCAGTCCCCCAATTTTTCCCACACTTGGATGAGAATCGCTGGTGTACCTTCGATCGACTTGAGCTCGGTAGTAAGCGTCAAACGATTTCCCCTAAACCCGTAGTGACGTTTCAGAGTCTTACCTACCCAATTAGGAAACGAACTGCCTGCAATATGGAAGGACACTATTCGTTGGCTGTCGTTAACCTCATAGGTCCCGTAGTACCCGACAAACCCCTCATATGCGATCCGCACTTCCTCGTCGCTTGCTCCATCGCGCTCTTCGGATAAGAAAGGTGGTACGTCGCCTCGCGTGATCTGGGTGGACATATGTCCTTTGGGGTCGTACATGACCATCCCATCCGGATGCTCCCCGAACGGGTACTTTGTCTTGCCGTCTGCTTTGACAAAGGCGAACCAGTGAAGCTTCCAGGTTCCAACGAAACTCTCTGCTGCGTCACCCGCTGCCATCACAGAGGTCGCCAGGCACAACAGTGCAATAAGCGGGATTCCTTTGATGAACTTCACGGCTTGCTCCAATGGAGATCGCGCGGAGCTAGAGACGATTCATCTGGCTGTCTATTAAGTCGGCGCTCTTTTCGAAGAAAGTAGCCCCCGTGGCTCTAATCGTCATCGTGTTTCTCTCCTGGCGGTTCGCGTCCAACGATCTCACCGGTTTCGGAAATGAGTAGTTCTTCCTCGTTGCCGTTCTTGGCGATCGTCACGCTATAAAGCGTCTTCCCGTCTTTGGTGAACGTTTCGGCTTCTTTCGCCGAACCTCCTCCGGCCTCCTTGGCCAGTACCGACTTAACCGCCGGCGGCAACTTGTCTATCGAGATTTCTTGAGCGTTGCGTTCCCGGTCGTCTTGTCCCATTTTGTCGCAGGCTGCTAATGTCCCTGCGGTACACAGCGCAACCAGGAGCGCTACGGACGATCGATTCGCGTTCATGTCTGACCTCACTTACTCCCACTAAAGCCAACTTGTGGGTATGCCTACCCAAGTCATTTGCCTTATAGACGCGGTGCGGCCGGTGAACCTTCGATCCGGAGCCACCAGGGGCCCCTACTGCGGATTGGAAGTGTTGCAGTCGCTACTCATTGGTGAACTATGCTACACTTGACGCTCAAGCTTAACAAGACCGTAGTAGGTGCTACAGACGTCAGCGTCTTGTGAGGTCTCAGCGTTGTCCCTAGAAGAGCCGCTTATGTACAGCAACGCGATCCGCAGCCGAACCCTGGGACTGGTCCTCATCGCGTGCACCGCATTGGCCATGCTGTATGGCGCGTGGGCGCGGCCAGCGGAAACAGCGGCGCCATCACAGCCGCAAAGCCCGACACCGCAGGCGACCGGCAGTGGACCGCCCCAGCAGGCCTTCAGCGTCAAGACCACCTTCGCCAACATTTGCAACTTCTGTCATGAAAACTACGGCCGCAGGGCCGGCAAGGGGCCTCAGCTGATGGGGACCGAGCTCACCGACGAGCAGATTTTCAACCGCATCAGAAACGGCAAGCCCGGTCGCATGGCCGCCTTCGGAGGTGCGTTCACCGACGATCAGATCGGCCAGATCGTGACGTTCATCCGGGCCCTGCGACCGGACGTGGCTCCATGAGACTGTCTCACCACCAGTAGTGTGAATCATCGGCGCGCAACGGTGAGGCTGCCGCCGCAACGTTGAAGTCGATGGGGAGGCAAAAGGGGGAACCGAACCGTCCTACGGTGCGTAGGGCAGGCTGAGAAAAGGAGGTTTCCATGTCCATCCATATCGAGAAAATCGCCGGGCTTGCGGCGCTGATCCTCTTGAGTCTGGCGTCCGCCGGCTGCAAGGAGCAGATCGCCGCCTGGAAGGAACGCGAACAGCAGGTCGCCATGCGCGACGCACCGGCATCCGTGAAGGCCACGATTGAGCAGGAGGCCCAGGGCGGCAGCGTGCGGGAAATGGAGAAGTCCACCGAGGGTGGAAAAACAGTCTACACGGCGAGGATCGTGGCCAACGGCCAGGAGCAGGAAACGCTGATCGCCGAGCACGGTCAGGTGATTCGGCGCCAAGCCGTCGAGCAAGAAGACGACCATGAGTGATCGCATTGCATCTATGAGCCCCGCAACGAAACTGGTACGCGGCGGTGATGGTCTGACAAACGGCGGTTGCTTGCTCAGAGCAGATCCCAGTTGCAACAGCACCAGAGAGGAACAAATGTTCGACGACAGCCAAGACCCATCGGACGAGTGCCTGCGCCGGGCCGCCACGCGCCGCGCCGTGTTGAAAACCGCTCTCGGCTTAGGGCTGAGTTTGCCCTTTCTCGAGGTCGTCGTGGCTGCGACCGACGATTCAAGGGATGCTCCGCCAAAAGTGGGGGACCGGTTCGTGTTCGTGCTTGGAGACAGAAAGGGGGAAGTTATCAAAGCTGAGGATCTAGCCCTGGGAGGACCTCAGCAGTTGGCCTATCCGATGGATCCTACGAGTAAGATTGTGCGGGACGGGTCCCGGCTTAACGAGGTGGTGCTGATCCGCCTCGACCCTGAACAGCTCACCCGGGAGACTCGGGCGAACGCGGCCGAAGGCGTTGTTGCATATTCAGCCATATGCACCCACCAAGGATGCGATGTATCGCAGTGGAAGAGCGAACAGAGGACCCTATTGTGTGTTTGCCACGGCGCGGAATACGACCCTCGGGATCGCGCCAAGGTTGTCGCCGGACCGGCGCCGCGGCGGCTGGCCATGCTGCCCATCAAGATCGAAGAGGGTGTCCTCGTGGTCGCCGGCGCGTTCACCGGCCGACCAGGCTTCAGAGAGATGTGAGGCAGATGTTGCTCAGATGTGACTCACCTGTGGTGTAGTACCAGTGAGTGAACACCAGATGAGGCGGCCCTGGTTGATCTTTGCCGCGGTGATGATCGGCCCGTGCGCCATGCTGTTGGACGGCTGGGCCGCGGACACCGGCGAGAGCATCGTCGTGCAGGGCATTCCCGGAAAGGTCACCGCCTGCGCGACCTGTCATGGCGTGCACGGCGAAGGTGGAAGCGGAGGCGTCTATCCGCGCCTCGCCGGGCTTCCGGTTGCCTACATCGAGACTCAGCTCAAGGCATTCAGGGATGGCGGGCGATCGAGCCCGTTGATGTCCCCCATGGTCACGGGGCTGACTGACGCCGATATCAGCGCCGTCGCGACTTATCTGGAGCGCCAGCAGCCGCCGTTTCTCGCGCCGCCCAAGGCGGAGCAGTCTCAGCTGATTCACGGGCAGAGCCTGGTCACCCTCGGACGCTGGGACAAGGGCGTGCCGTCTTGCACCAGTTGCCACGGAGCGGTCCTGCAGGGCGTCGGGCCCGCGATGCCGTCGCTGGTCGGCCAGTCGTGGCAATACCTGTCGGCTCAGCTTCAGGCCTATCAGCAGGGGCAGCGACCGCCGGGCCCGTTGGGGCTGATGGGTCCCATCGCGCGCGGAATGAGCAGCCAGGACATCGAGGACGTCGCGCTCTACATCGCGAGCCTGCGCCCCGGCTCGCGCCCCGAGATCCCGCGACCCGCCACGCCGGAACCCTATACCCCGAGGCCGCAGTCGCCGGACGCCTTTGTTCCGCCGCCCGAGTCCAGCCTTCCGGCCGGACCTTACGGCGACCTCCTGCGCTTCGGCCAAAGCATCTTCGAGGACACGCCCAAGCACGCTGGGCAGTACGCGGGGAACACTTTGAGCTGCCGCAACTGCCATCTCGATCGCGGCCGGGACGCCTTATCGTCGCCGATGTGGGCGGCCTACGTGCATTACCCCGAGTACCGAAAGAAAGACGGCCTGGTCAACACGCTACAGATGCGCGTCCAGGGCTGCTTCCGCTACGCCCAGAACGGCACGGCACCGTCGGCCGACAGTCCGGAGCTGACGGCATTGGTGAGCTACTTCTACTGGATGGCGAGCGGCCTGCCCGTGGGCGTCAAGCCCAAGGCGGCAGGCTATCCCAAGCTCGATCCGCCCAAGGCGACACCCAGCCCGGAACGCGGAGCCAAGGTCTACGCATCGAACTGCGCGCTGTGCCACGGCGACAACGGACTCGGGCGCAGCGGTGGCGGCCAGCAGGTGTTTCCACCGCTGTGGGGCCCGCGGTCGTTCAACTGGGGCGCGGGAATGCACCAGCTCGACCGGGCCGCCGGCTTCATCAAGACCAGCATGCCCTACGGCGCAGGCGGCACCCTGACTGACCAGGAGGCGTGGGACGTGGCCGCCTATATGAATAGCCGCCCCCGGCCCCCGGACCCGCGCTTTACCGAGAGCGTCGAGAAGACGCGCACGCTGTACCACAGCGACCACGAGTACGACTACTACGGGCGTGAAGTCGACGGGCTGGTGAACGGCGCGCCGGGCACGCTGGAGGAGTGGGGAAAGCGCAACCCATAGCGCGACGGGTAGAGGTGGCCGCGGCTTAAGCGCGCCGCTCTGGCCGGCGGTCCCGCGAAACGCCGCTAGCTGCCATTCTATTTTTTCAGCGAGGTAATGCCGAGCCTCCTGCGATTCGCCCTGACGGACGAAGGACTCGATATTTCCGAAGGCCACCGAGACGATCAAGACCTCGCGTTTCAGAAAAATAATCGACTACCGAGCAACGAGGCCACCATCGAGGACGTTCGTTTCTACGTCGAGAGCCGCTCAACCGCAATGGTTTTGTCATCGATCCTGCCGTGCCGCATGGTGAGCACGCGCGAACCGAGATCAGCGGCCTCCTCGCGGCTGTGCGTGACGTAAACCAGCGTAAAGCCAAGCTCCGCATGCAACCTCAGGATTTCCCGGCGCAGGTGCAGGTTCAGGTCGGGGTCCAGGCTGGACAGCGGCTCGTCCATGAGCACGATCGTAGGGTTCCCGACTAAGGCGCGCGCCAACGCGACGCGCTGCTGCTGCCCGCCAGATAGCTCTCCGGGTTTGGCCTGTGCGCGATCAGCCATACGCACCATTTCCAAGACTTCCTGAATTCGAGCCGGCCGATCCGCGGCTTTGTTCTGCCGGTCGTAGCGCAGTGCAAACTCGAGGTGTTGTGACACCGTCATGTGCGGCCATAGCGCAAGGTCCTGGAACACCATGCCGATGTGGCGCTGCTCGGGCTGAACGAAATTGCGTCTTTCTTCGGCGACGCGAATGCCGTTGATGGTGATGGTGCCCGAATCGGGCACCTCGAGGCCGGCCACCAGGCGAAGCACCGTGGTCTTGCCGCAGCCGGAAGGCCCCAGCAGCACCACGCGCTCGCCGCGCTCCACCGACGCCGAGAGGGCATCGACGACAGTGCGGCCGTTATAAGCCTTCGACACGGCACGCAGTTCGATGGCGCTCATCGATGACTTCCCATGGCTCGGAACAACGAACTTAAGATGGCCAGCGAAATCAGGGTGACGGCCACCAGGATGACGCACAGGGCCGAGATAAGGCTGGGGGCGCCGTTGGCCATTAGAGTGTAGATGCGCACCGGCAGGGTGTCCTGCCCCGCCGGATAGACCAGCATGGAAGCGCCGAGATCGCGGAGGCAGAAAATGAAGCCGATCAGCCAGGCGGCCATTACACCCGGAAGGGCGGCCGGAACCACCACGTGCCCCATGCGCGCGAGCCAGGGGGCACCCGTCATCTGTGCCGCTTCTTCAAGCGATTGTGGCACGTTGGCCAGGGTTGCCAGCGTGATGCGGCTGGTCAAGGCAGTGTACTGAGCAAGGTACGCGAGGATCACCATGGCGGCCGATGCATAGAGGAAACCGGTGCCCGGCCGGTTCCAAAGGGCAATCAGCCCCACCCCGATCACCGTTCCCGGCAGTGTGAACATCAGCAGCGTCAGCGTATCCACCGCGCGCCAGAGGCGAAGCGCACGATGGTGGATGAGATAGCCGCAGAAGAACCCGAACACCGTGAGCAGCGTCGCGCCTGCAGTTGCGAAGACCAGGCTGCGCCCCAAGCTATCGGCCGCCTTGGACCAGGCCTGCGGATAGGCGAAAGGCGACAGAGAGGACACGATCAGAGCGAGCAGCGGCAGCACGACGATCGCCGCTGCCAGCAGGCCGACGGCGAGGAGAGCTGAAGCACGCCAGCGTCCGAGCGGGACGAGCAGCATGCGTCTGCCGGGCGTTGTCGGTCGCAATCGGTAGGTCTTTTCGCGCAGGTACAGACGCTCCAAAGTCAGCACCAGCAGAGTGACGGCAAGCAGCGGAGTCGCAGCCGCCGCGGCGGCGCCAAAGTCGTAAAAGGCGGAAAACTGCGTGAGCGTTTCGACCGGAAAGACGGGATAGCGCAGGAACATCGGCACGCCAACCTCACCCAGTGCGAGCAGAAACACAAGAATCCCGCCGAAAAGGATCCCAGGCAGAATCATAGGCAGCGTGACGTGGTGCAGGATGGCGGGCCAGCCTGTGATCAACCGGCCGGCTTCCTCGAGCCGTGGATTCACCGCGTGCAGATACACCAGGGTCAGGATCATCACCACCGGCATGAATGCGCTCACCAGCACCCACAGGCAGCCCGGCAAGTCGAACAGCCAGCCAGACAGCAACTCCAAGGCCCGCGCCGGGATGACGCGCGCGAGCACGCCGTTACTGGCCAGCAGGTTGAACCAGCAAACCGCGAGCATGTAGGGCGGGAGCAGGAGCGGGATCGAAAGCAGCACCGCCAAGGCGCGGCGGAATGGCAGGTCGGTCTTTCCGAGCAAAAGGCCGAGAGGCACGCCCAGCAGCGTGGCGCAGCCGGCGGTGAAGGTGGCCAGCGTCAGGCTGTGTCCGATCGGCGTCCAATATTGGCCGGGATTCGCGAAGAGCCTTTCATACACGGCGAGTGTCAACCTGCCGTCGACGAAAATGCTCTTGCCCAGCATTGCCGCCAGTGGCAGCAAGCCCACGATGACCAACGCGAAGACCACCAGCAGCAGCGTGAGGCGCCGCTCCAAGTCAATGCCCCACCCAGTCCCTCAACAGAGGCTGGATCGACTCCATCTTGGCCGCGACGACCGCGTAGTCCACCTTCATCACCTTCAGGGTCTCCAGCCGACGGACACCGGACGGCGGCTCCACGCCGGGATGTAGTGGAATCTGCGCGGCGTCCGAATAGGCGAGCTTCTTCTCCGTCTCGCGCGAGAGCAGATAGTCGATGAGCTTCTTGCCGGCTTCCGTGTGCGGGCCGCCTTTGATCAGCACAACCGCGTTCGGAACGATGAAGCAACCCAGGCCACCTTCTTCCTGGTCCGGGTAGACGCCCTCCACCGCCTGTCCCTGTTTCTCACGGTTGTGCACATCATCGCTGTCCACGAGGGCGAATTGAAAGGAGCCGGTCGCCACCTGATCGGCGCTTTCCCCGTTGCTGGAAGAGATATGGACGCCGTTCTTACGCATGGCATCGAGGAACGCCTTGGTGCGGTAGTCGCCCCACAACGTGAACAGCGCGGCCACGTGCGCGGTGGTGGTGCCGAACAACGGGTTGGCGATCACCGTCTTGCCGTTGAAACGCGAGTCGGTGTAGGCCTGAATGGAGACCGGCTTGTCCTTGAGCCCCCGGTCCACGATCAGCATGCGTGCCCGGGCGGAGAACCCCGTCCAGTACCCCTCGGGGTTGCGGAACTGCTCTGCAATCCCCTCGGCGCTGGGCGAGCGATAGGGTGCGGACACACCCTGTTGTCGCAGCACTTCGGCACGGATGGGCTCGTTGGCCCAGTACACATCAGCCTGCGGATTCGCCTTCTCGGCGATCAGCCGGTTCATCACGCCGGCGCTCTTGGTCTCTTCGGTGTCGTACACAGCCTTGACTCGGATCCCGACGTCCCGCTCGAAGTCCTTCAGGATCGGCTCCGAGAAGACCTGGTCGTGGCTCACGTAAACCACAACCGTGTTAGCGGTTCCCGGCGCTAGCACGCGCCACAGCACCAGCGCGACCACGACCGCCACCACGACGATCGCGAGTCTGCCTCTGCTCATTCGCGCGACCTCAGTTTGAAATTGAGAAGGCTTGCGTCCGCGCCTGATCGACTGCGCGGGGTCGCGTCGTCAGGACTTGGGGGGCCAGCCGTGCGGCTCGTTCTGACAGTATACGCACCAGGCGTACAACGCGTCGTACATGACCATCCCGTGCTTGAGCATCTCGTGATCGTCGCTGAAGTTGTGCGACAGGCCCAGCGAGACGGCGAACAGCCCCGGTGCCTCGGGCGCTAGGTCAAGGCGGGTCGTGTCGGCGCCGCGCACGATGATCGCGAGCTGCGCGAGCGCCTTATCGTGCAGCTCGTATTTCTCCAGAAAAGCGTCGAAGCTGCACAGCTCGCCCACGTGCGACAGCTCAACCCCGGGGATGTCGTAGGGGATGGCGCCGGTCTGCTTGGCCACCGCCAGCACTTCCTTGGACTGTACGAACAGGAACTCCGGATCCTTGTCGATGAAGCGCGCCACCAGCCAGGGACAGGCGATGCGGTCGATCTTGGGGCGTTCGCGCGTGACCCATTTCATATGGTCGTTCCCCGCAGGCCTACTTGCTGCCCCAGGAAAAGTCGTCGAAGGCCGTCACGCTGTCGGCCTTGGTCCACACGCCGACCGCGCCGGGGCCGGAGATATGCTCATCTTCCAGATCGATGTACTGCTTGCCATCGAGGTAGACCGTGATGCGCTTGCCTGCAAACTCCACGCGCAGGGTATGCCATCGGTTGGGCGGCACCGGCGCGTCGACATACTTGATCGTATGCCGGCTGCCCCGCGTTGTGTGATAGAGCGAGACGTTGTCCTCCAGGGCGTTGGCCCGCGCCACGTAGTAATTGTCGCCGTCCTTGAAGCGCCACACCAGGCCGCCTGCGCGGTCCTCCCTACCTTCCATCGGCTTGAACTTCACCTCGACGAAGCCGTCGGCGACCGAGACGTCCTTCTTCGCGCACCAGGGGAAAGTGCCCTGGCCGGACTGCTTCAGCACGTTGGGTTTGCTGGGCGCCGTCGAATCGGCCTCGACTGCCCACTTGGGTGAGCCGCGGCCTGTGACCCCGCACATCCAACCCGCAGGCACGGTGCCTGTCGAGTCCTGATCGAACCCGATCGTATCTGCCAGCGCGGTAGTCGCAATCAGCGATGAGAGCAGCATCAAAACCTGTTTCATCCGTACTCCTTGTCTGAAGCTAATGACCCGCCTGGGTGTTCAGGGCTGCCTTCAGTCCCTTGGCCAGGTCTTGCACCGGCCCAACGCCCCAATAGTGCAGGAACACATAGCGTGGCGATTCGCCGATCATATGGTTGTGGATCGCCACGATGTTGATGTTGGCCCGGCGCAAGGCCTTGAGCACGCCCTGCACCTCGGTTTCGAGCATGGCGAAATCGCCATCGACGATCGCGAGCTGGTCGCCGCCGGCGAAGGCCGCCCAAGTGTTGATCCCCATTTCCGAACCGACTTCGTGCCCGCCCATGGTCGTCGTGCGCCCGAGCACTACTTTGTAGACGCCATTCTTCAGCACCCCCGCGGCCCCCAGAATCTGTCCGATACCGGCAGGATCGAAGGAGGTCTGGGCAGGATCGATGTTCGCCGTGGGCATATTCGGCGTGGTGCCGATCACTTCCTTTAGCTTTCCGAACACGCGGCCCACTGCCCGCGCCAGCGCTTCTTCCTCGCCCATGCCGCCAATATGCATGAACATGACCCTGGGCGAGTCCCACAAGAAGTGGTTGTGCAGCGCCGTCACCTCGAGCCCACTGTCCAGCGCCGCACTCATCACGGGGTTGACCTCGCTCTCCAGCAGCACGATGTCGCCCATCACCATGGTATGGTCCCCAGCGCGGGTGAACGCGGCCCAGGCCGTAAGGCCCAGATCGGGAATCATCCGCACGCCAGCGACCGTGGCCTGGATGTCCTTGCGCGGAAAGCTGACCTTGAACACGCCTTCCTTCTCGTTCAGCGCACCCTTGAGGCCGGTTAACTGCTCGATGCGTGCCGTGTCCAAGGCGGCGGTCTGCGCGAAGGCGGCGGGAAGAAGCCAGAGGGCCGCACAAAGCAGCGCGGCGCCTCGAAGCAGATGCGTTTCTCTCATGGCGTTCACCTCAATTGGATGCCGGCTGCTGCCTGGCTCACGGCAGTGCGTGGCCGCTGACCAGGTCGTAGCGGTACTCGTTGACTTTGCCCTGGTCGGCCACGAGCACGATAAGAACCGGACGGTGGTTCTGCACCTCGGGGATGGCGGAAAATACCATGCCCTTATGCTGCTTCTGGGCCATTGCGATCAAGTCAGCCAGGGAGTGCTTTGTCAGCGCCATCAAGGTCAGGTGCTCGGAGGCGCGCGACACGTGCTCGAGATCCTTAAACACCTCCGCTTCCGGCGACCAGGGGGCTTGCTCGGGGCTGCCGCTGAACTCCTTCAGGACGTTGTGCTCGGGGTCCTCTCCGAGACCTTTCTCCGCCGTGTACACGGAGAGGGAAAGCTTTTTGTTGTCGTCCAGCTCGAACTTCGCCGAGATGGCGACCTCGCCGCCCTTCGACACCTGCCGTACGCCGTCGGCCAGGCTGATCTTGCTGCTGCTAAGAACCTTGAGCAGGGCAGCCGTTTCCTCATCGGGGTATTCCTTCGCTAGCGAGGCTTGGGTTGTAACGAAGGCGAGAGTGGCAGTGGCGAGGGCAGTACCGAGCAGTCGCAGGAAAGATGTGGTCTGGCGGAACATCTTCAGGTCTCCTTTTAGCTTGAGTAGGGGTAACAGAACCGATTGCATGACGCCCGCAGGATCGGAGCTAATCGTCCCGCACGGCGCGCCCAGCCGCGAGTGCCCGCTGCTCTGAAGGCGGCCAAGTCGGGTCCGCCCCATAGGAGCAGCAAGCCTTTGGGCCATGGACCGGCCTATGTGACAATTCTCACGGCGACGTTCTAAGTATTACGATAGAGGTTGCAAGTGCTACACTAACGTAAAGACCATGACTTTGCAACTGAGTTCCCCAACCGCGGCTTCTGAAGCTGCATCGGGCAGGGTATGGGTGCCTTTTATCCTGGCCTCGCAAGGCCGGTTTGAGGTGTTGCTGCCGAGTTTCGGCTTGAACGGGCATCCCGCGCTCGAGAGGATCGGGGCCCTGATCCACTACCTCGACGTGGGCGGCGTGCCGGTGCCGGAAGCGGCAGGGCTGGAAGCGCTGTTGCGCGGCGCCCGCGATGCGTTGGGCGATGACGACGCTCTTCTTGCCAAAGCCGGCAGGCTGCTCGACTATCTCTATGCCCACTACGCCGCAGGCGCCTGAGGCGCAGGCGGGTGCCCCGCAGGCCGCGCCCCCAGCCCCCGTCTCCTTCGCCGAAGCCTTCTGGTTCTGGCTCAGGCTCGGCTTCATCAGTTTCGGCGGGCCGGCGGGCCAGATCGCGATCATGCATCAGGAACTGGTGGAGAAGCGGCGCTGGATTTCGGAGCGGCGTTTCCTGCATGCGCTCAACTATTGCATGGTGTTGCCTGGCCCCGAGGCCCAGCAGCTCGCCACTTACGTCGGCTGGCTCATGCACCGCACGCTCGGCGGCGTGATCGCCGGCGGGCTGTTCGTGCTACCGTCCCTGTTCATCCTGATCGCGCTGTCGTGGATTTACGTGGCGTTCGGCAACGTCCCACTGGTTGCCGGCGTCCTGTATGGGATCAAGCCCGCGGTGACCGCGATCGTTTTGTTCGCGGCCTATCGCATCGGCTCGCGCGCATTGAAGAATGCGGTGCTGTGGGGGATTGCTGCCGCCGCCTTCGTTGCGATCTTCGCGCTCGACCTCCCCTTTCCGCTCATCGTGCTAGGCGCTGCCGTAATGGGATGGTTCGGCGGACGCCTGGCCCCGTCCAAGTTCGCAACTGGAGGCGGGCACGGCAAGGCGGACAAGAGTTTCGGGTTGGCCCTCATTGACGATGACACGCCCACACCCGAGCACGCGCGCTTCGGCTGGTCGCGCTTCGCGCGGGTGCTGATTGCCGGTCTCGCTCTATGGGGCGCGGTGATTGGTGCCGTTGTGGCGCTGCAGGGATGGGGCGCAACTCTCACGCAGATGGGATGGTTCTTCACCAAGGCAGCGCTGCTGACCTTCGGCGGCGCCTATGCAGTGCTGCCCTATGTCTTTCAGGGTGCGGTCGAGCACTATGGCTGGCTGACCGCGCCGCAGATGATCGACGGCCTGGCGCTGGGCGAGACCACGCCGGGGCCGCTGATTATGGTCGTTGCATTCGTCGGGTTCGTGGGCGGCTGGAACGCCTTGCCTCTCGGAGGGCAGCAGCAGTTCCTCGGCGCGGCGCTGGCTGCGAGCGTAGTGACCTACTTCACGTTTCTGCCGTCGTTCATCTTTATCTTGCTGGGCGGTCCGTTGGTGGAAACGACTCACCGTCAGCCCCGCATCACCGCACCGCTGACTGCCATCACGGCCGCCGTGGTAGGCGTGATACTGAACCTGGCGGTATTCTTCGCCTACCATGTGCTGTGGCCAGACGGTTTCGCCGGCGCGTTCGAGTGGCCGTTGCTGCTGCTCGGACTGGGCGCCGGAGTGGCGCTGTTCCGTTACCGTGTCGGCGTGATTCCGACCATCCTGGGCTGTGGAGCGGCCGGACTGCTGTATCAGAGCCTGGCCCGGCCGCTGGTCAGCTAGCCCGTCACTTTGCCTTCAGCGCGTCGCGGATGTCGCGCAGCAGGATGATGTCCTCGGGCGTTGCGGCCGGAGCAGGCGGGACCTGCTTCTTGAGCCTGTTCATCTGCTTCACCATCAGAAAGATGATGAACGCCAGGATGAGGAAGTTGATCAAGATGGTGATGAAGTTGCCGTAGGCGAACACGGGCACGCCAGCCTTCCTGAGTGCGTCCAGGGTCTGCGCCGTGCCGGGCGGGATGTCCGACAGCGGGATGAAGAGGTTGGTGAAATCCACCCGGCCCAGTATTCGGCCGATGATCGGCATGATGAGGTCATTGACCGCCGAGTCCACAATCTTGCCGAAGGCCCCACCGATGATCACACCCACGGCCAGATCGACGACACTCCCCTTCATCGCGAACTCTCTAAACTCAGATGCGAAGCTCATGGCTGTTTTCCCCTCAGTTGTGATTGGAGGTTTGAGACACAGAAGGCGAGCCGCGCCTCGGGCACCGGGGCACAGCGCACGACTGGACCCACCAAGCGTCCGCTATATGCTAGCGGCTGGCGTGGCCGCTTACAATCGCGCGCGGTCCGCTTCGGCGGGTGGGGAATTGAGGAATGGATGACGGCGTTCTAGTGGTGCGACCGGATCGCGGGCCGTCAGTCCAGCGCATCGCCAAGGCTCGCGCGTCTTGCTACATCCGCCTGGCTTCGATGAAATGCGTGCGCCAGTAGGCGGCATCGAGGCCGTCGGTGCGCACCCGGCCGCCGGTCGACGGGGCGTGGACGAAACGTCCCTGCCCAACATAGATGCCAACGTGGGAGGACTTCTTACCTTCTTGATCGAAGAACACCAGATCGCCCCTGCGTAACTCGCTCGCGTGCACTAGATGTCCCTCCTGGCGCTGCGCCTGCGTCTCGCGCGGAAGCTTGACGCCGGCCCTGGCATAACTGTACTGGACCAGCCCGCTGCAATCGAAGCCGGCGGGTGTAGAGCCGCTGTGACGGTAGGGCTTGCCCAGCATCGAGAGGGCATTGTCGGCCGCGCGGCTGGCGACCGGGTCGGGAACCGCGGCGGGCCGTGGCGCCGCAGACTCGGGCGCGCGCTGCACGACGGTCGTGGCGCAGGCTCCCAGCAAGAGCAGCGCTGCGAGTGCGACCCGATGCTTCGCTGTTGAGATCATCGCAGAGTTCCGGGTACCCTCCGCTTTTCAGCAAAAAGCAAGCCCGCCATACCAGCTGGGTAGAGGCAGCCGCTGTCCTCTCCAGCAGCGTGTTGACCAGCCGCCAGCCCCGCCGCGCGGGCCGGATCCGGGCATGGCGTCGCAGCCAGACGCAGCGGGCCGAGGGCCGAGGTTTGATTGCGGGCGCGTGTTAGTTTACAGACAACGGATCGAGACATGAACACCACGCTTACACCGCTTGTTCCGACCCTACTGGCGCTGGGGCTGTCGTTCGTCGCGGCCGGCGCGTCCGCGGGCATCCTGCCGGTGGTGGGCGATGGCAAGGTGCCCACCCTGGCTCCTTTGGTCGAGCAGGTGACGTCGTCGGTGGTCAACGTCGCAGTGCTGTCGCGTTCCCCCGAGCAGGACAACCCGATGATGCAGGACCCCTTCTTCCGCCGGTTCTTCGGACTGCCCGAGCGGTCCCAGCCCCAGATCTCGGCGGGGTCCGGCGTGATCGTGGATGCGCAGCGCGGCTACGTGCTCACCAACCACCATGTGATCAAGGACGCTCAGGAGATTGCAGTGACGCTCAAGGACGGGCGGCGCCTGCCGGCGAAGCTGCAAGGCAGCGACGCGGGCACGGACGTAGCGCTACTCAAGGTCGAGCCAGACAATCTGACGCAGCTGCCGTTCGGCGACTCCGATGCGTTGCGGGTCGGCGACTACGTGCTTGCGATCGGCAATCCCTTCGGCCTAGGACAGACCGTGACCTCGGGCATTGTCAGCGCGCTGGGCCGCACTGGTCTGAACATCGAGGGCTACGAGGACTTCATTCAGACCGACGCGTCGATCAACCCCGGCAACTCGGGCGGGGCGCTGATCAACCTCAAAGGGGAGCTGGTCGGGATCAACACCGCCATCATCGGGCCTACGGGCGGCAATGTAGGCATCGGCTTCGCCGTCCCCAGCAACATGGTGCGCGCCGTGATGCAGCAGCTGGTGAAGCACGGCGAGATCCGGCGTGGCCGCATCGGGCTTACTACGCAGGACATCGCACCCGAGTTGGCCAAAGCGCTCGGCCCCCAGGCGAGCCACGGCGCGGTGGTGGTGGAGGTGGCGAAGAACTCGCCCGCCGACAAAGCCGGGCTGCGGGCCGGAGATGTGATCCTGGCGTTCAACGGGCGCGCGGTGCGCAGCTCCTCGGACCTGCGCAACCAGGTCGGCCTGATTCCGGTGGGCGAAGAGGTGGAGTTCAAGATCCTGCGCGAAGGGCAGGTGCGAATGCTCAAGGTGCGCCTGGAGAGCCTGCAGCCGGCGGAAGCTACCGGCGATAAACCTACTCGCTAGCTAGCCCACTCCCTTTCCTGCAACACGCGCCACTGGATCTTGCCTGTCCCGGAACGCGGGAGCGCGTCGATGAATTCCACCAGTCGCGGCACCTTGTAGGCCGCCATGTGGTGTCGCGCCCACTCCATGATGTCACCGCCGCTGACCTTGCCTCTGGATTCGGGCTTGAGCACCACAAAGGCCTTCACTGTCTCACCGCGACGCACATCGGGCGTGGAGACCACCGCCACTTCCTTGATGTCCGGATGCTTGTACAGCGTCATCTCCAGCTCGGCCGGCCATACCTTGAAGCCCGCCGCGTTGATCATGCGCTTGAGCCGGTCGGCGATGTAGAAGTAACCGTCTGCATCGTAGTAACCCAGGTCTCCGGTGCGCAGAAAGCGCCGGCCGTCGATCTCGATGAACGCCGCTTGCGTCGCCGGGCGATTGTTCCAGTAGCCTTTGAACACCTGCGGGCCGCGCGAGACGATCTCGCCCTGCTGGTTCGGCCCCAGCGGCTGAAAGGTTTCGGGGTCGAGCACCAGAGACTCGGTGCCGAACGTCGGGATTCCGAGGCACTGCTTGCGCAGGTGTCCGGGCGGGTTCATGTGGGTCTGGGAGATGGTCTCGGTCATCCCGTAGGCCTCCATGTACTGGATGCCGCACAGCTCGAACAGCTTTTGTGCCACCGCCTCCGGCATGGGCGAGCCTCCGCCGAAGACGTTTTGCAGCGAGGACAGATCCCGCGCCGCGGTGCCCGGATGCGCCAGCAGGTCGACCACCATGGTGGGCACGTTGGCCCAATGGGTGCACCCGTAACGCTCGATCATGTA